>JAAUTG010000024.1 GCA_012031785.1 Saprospiraceae bacterium
TAAAAGAGGGGTATAAAAAATCATGGCTTTGTTGAATAAAGCGCAGGCAATTCCTCATAAGTCGGATTTTAGGAAACAAAACCCAATCCTGCAATTTTAAGGACTCAATGAGTTCTAATACTTTTTCTTGTAAGCATTCCCTTGTCCTACCACCACCAATGGTATTTTGACCGAATTAGGTAGTATTGCCATTGCTCGAATAATGGTTTCTAAGTTTTTTCTTGGAATGATAGCTCCCACGTAAAGCATAAATTCACTAGGAAGTTGATGCTCCTGTATCACGGCATCGCAGTCTTCTTGAGCTAAAAATCTTTTAAACCGTTCGTTACAAGTTTGATAGATCACTTCAATCCTTTGAGGATCAATTTGAAAGAACGTTACAATATCGTCTTTAGTGGCTTGACTGACAGCTACAATTTTATCTGCATGATGGCAAGCATATCGAAATTTCCAATCATAGATTTGTCTATCCAAAAAAGGAAAATATTCAGGGTGGCGTTTGTAAATCAAATCGTGCATCGTGACTACGGACTTGATGCCCGTTTTATGTATGCCAATAGGAAGTTCATGGCTCAAGCCGTGATACAGTCCAATACCTTGTTTTTTAAAACAGATGACATCGAAAACGTGCGCCAATAGCCTGAAAAGCGATAGGGATATTCATGTATTTGTATAGATAGGTAGTCCAAAAAGGGGAGGGTTTCGTAGTTCTTTTTGATTCTGGGCGTAAAAAGGTGATAATCGTGTTCAGGATAATATTGGACAAGATTATTAACTAGCGTTCGGCTATAGTTGCCCAAACCTGTGAAGTTGTTAAAAAGTCGTTTAGCATCAAAGCCAATTCGTAAGGGTATTTCCACGCAATATTATTTTGGTGAAGATCGCAGGCGAAAGTTTGATTCATTCGCCTTAGGTTTTCGGACAACCAACTAGATTACAGCAAACTTAGATGATCGCAGAAAATCGTTACAAATATAGTTAACTCCTCTTATTTTTTTGGAACTTTTGAAAAAAGTCTTTTAGAAGAAATAATAAGCAAATAAAAAACATAGATTTGCACCATCCTAAGTTCAATAAAGTGAACAAAAAGAGCGGTGATTTACTTATTACCATGATGAATGCACGGTCTTGGGTAAACCCATGATGATGCAAAATCAATCACTACTTGACATCAGATTGCGACAACCAATAACAATAAATCATGAGTATCGTCGAGATGAAAGTTCCCGTCATTGGGGAATCTGTTACCGAAGTAACCTTAGCACAATGGTTAAAAAAAGATGGAGATTATGTCAATTTAGATGACCCTATTTGTGAATTTGAATCGGACAAAGCTACGCTAGAGTTTCCAGCAGAAGCAGCAGGCGTACTGGTTCATGTAGCTAAAGAAGGCGATGATTTGCCTATAGGTGCTTTAGTCGCCAGAATTGATACGAGTGCCACTAAAAGCGGAACTGCTGCGGTGCCGAGTGTCGAGAAAAAGGAAGTAGCTGCTCCAGCCCCTAAAGAAGCTGTTGAAAACACCAAAGAAGCTACCTATTCTACTGGACATGCTTCTCCTGCTGCCGCCAAGATATTGCGCGAAAACGATATTGCAACCGCCAACGTATCAGGCTCGGGAAGAGATGGTCGAATCACAAAAGATGATGCCATAAAAGCCACAGAATCCAAACCACAAGCCGTAGCAACTGTTCCTGTAGCTAAAAAGGAAATTCCTACCCCCAAAATAACTACCACAGCACCAGCTTTTAGTAGGACTGAACATGAAAAAAAGATGTCGCGTATGCGCAGAACCATTGCTAAACGATTGGTGTCTGCGAAAAATAATACCGCGATGCTCACGACTTTTAACGAGGTTGATATGTCTGCTTTGATGAAACTAAGAAAAGACTATCAAGATAAATTCGTAGCAAAGTATGGCATCAAATTAGGATTTATGTCGCCATTTGCAAAAGCCTGCGCCAAAGTATTACTGGAAATGCCCGACGTGAATGCCTACATCAACGAAGAAAATATTATTTACCACGATTTCGTAGATATTTCGATTGCAGTTTCTACCCCTAATGGATTGGTGGTTCCGCCAGTACGCAATGTAGAATCTCTCTCTCTAGCCGCTATTGAACATGCAATTGCAGGATTAGCAACCAAAGCCCGTGAAGGTACTTTATCTTTGGAGGATATGAGTGGCGGTACTTTTACCATTACAAATGGCGGCATCTTTGGTTCACTTTTGAGCACACCTATTCTCAACGAGCCACAATCTGCCATCTTGGGTATGCACACCATTCAAGAACGTCCAGTGGCAGTGAATGGACAGGTGGTTATTCGTCCTATGATGTATGTTGCTTTATCCTATGACCATCGCATTATTGATGGAAGCACAGCGGTAACATTCTTAGTTAAAGTGAAAGAACTTATCGAAGACCCTGTGAAGTTGTTGCTTGATATATAGGGTTAGGGAGAAATTTAGCAACAAATTAACACATCGTTCAACAATACTTTGGGATAGACAGAGCGTTTGATGAATTATCAAAATACTTTCCCAATGATGAGATTTGCTTTTTTATGCTTTATTGTTGTTTGCAGTACTCATTTTTCGCAAGCACAGACAGAACTTTTTTCTTTTGAGGATGAATTAGTAGAAGTGAGATTGGGCGATGAAGCCTTTAGTTGCGGATGGAGTGGAGAATCGTTACTACAAAGTAAAAGTTTTGAGTTCAAAACCAACGCCGAAGCTGAAGCGGTGATGAGTGATATTATTGGTATGGTTGGGTTGCGCCCGAATTTTAAAATACAGGCTGCCAAAGTACCTAACGCTGCCGCAGTCGTATATGGTAATGAGCGATTTGTTTATTTCAACCCTAGTTTCATTCAATCGGTATCTGAAAGTACGAATACCAATTGGGCGGCTATTAGTATTTTGGCGCACGAAATTGGGCATCATCTTCAAGGACATACCCTAAAAGAGGGTGGTAGCCGCCCAGATATGGAGCTAGAAGCAGATGAATTTTCTGGCTTTGTACTTCGCAAAATGGGGGCAAGCTTGCAAGATGCTCAGATTGCGATGCGCAAATTGGCTAGTCCTTTTGGGTCAGCTACCCATCCTGGACGCGACCAAAGATTGCGCTCCATTGAGCAAGGCTGGAAAAGGGCAGATGAACAGGTGGCAAGCTATGGTCAAAAAACAAAAATACCTACTGTCCCTGATGCAAACCCATCCAACGAAACCCAACAGAAGCAAGAAGAAACCAACTCTACACCAGTTTCACATCCTGCTTTTGCTCAGTATGCAGTGACTTTGAACAACAATCCTGGTAAGTTTTATTACATCACAACTCGTAATAGTTTTGTGACTCTTCGAGAGGGGAAGGTGGATATTTTAGGACGTTTAGCACCTACTGGCAATGAGAAATTTCCTTACAAGATTGTTTTTGAAAATACTAATATTGGAGATTTGCTTATCAATAGAAAGGGAGAACTCTATTCTACAAAAGGAACAGTAGTTGGCGCATTGAGTAGAGTGTAGATGTTTTTTATACGCCGTTCGCTATTTGTATTTGGGCAAATGACAAATAGTGAAATTAAATAATTAAATAGCGAACGGCGTAACCTCAGTTAATTACTGTATGACTAATGAATGCCAAATGGTTTGCGTTCCAAATCGCGTTTTTAGCCGATAAATTTTATGAGGTAAACCATTCGGAATATGTACAAGTTGTTGGTTATTTCCTGATCCTACCTGTGCTTGCTGTAAAGTTTGAAGTAGCTTTCCATCTTCTGTAAAAAGTTGTATTTCTACCCACGTTGGAGCTGCTAATTGATAGTTCATAATGAAGGTAGAAGAACTTGGATTAGGATAAATTTTTAGGTCATAGCTTGAAATCATAGAAGATTCAATTGTAGAAAATACACTCACCTCAATATACTCATAAAAAGTAGTGTCGGAAGAACCAGCAGGATTAGTTACAATCAGCGAAACATCATATTTGCCAGCTTCAGAAAAAATAACTTGCGGATTGCGACTATTAGCATTCGTATTATCCACAAAACGGTAGGTGCTCGGTGAAATTATCCATTCGTGTAAAGCTAATTCGCTAGATAAACTAGTAAATTGTACAGTATCTTTTGTGCTTGGTGTTAAAAGATTAGCTTCAAAATTGGCAGTTGGTGCAAAATTTTCTAGCAAATCAATATTTCGGTATTGATCTCTGTAACGGACGCTAGTAGGAATAAAGTTACCTACAATTACATTTCCTGAAATTTCTAAAATTGGGATTTTACTTCCTTTTGCCAACCATTTGTATGCTCTACGTGTAGCTGGTAAGCTAAATCCTACACCGAATAGTTCTAAGGAATCTTTTGATACCAACTCTGACTTCACGCGGATACAATCAAAAATACCAAAAGGAGTTTCGATTTTACCCCAACCATCCACTTCATTGATACGATAACCTTCTGAACCATAAGACCCTGTACCAATAATCAATAAGCGATAGGCAAACGTGGAACTATCCCTTCTACCATATCGAAGTGGAAATTGATAAATCTCATCTTCATCGCGGTAGTAGGAAGGAATAGGTAGCCCTTGAAATTTCATTCCTATACCTTCTGCTCGAAAAGCATCATTACCATTGTTGAAGAAAGAATAAATATCTTCAAATTTGAACGCTCCAACGCCTAAACTATCCAACTCTTTCACCCCGTATCTGTTAAAACCTAAGAAAAAGAATCCATAAGGTGTACTAATTGCTCTTTGGTAGTTAGCAATACCTTGTCGAATCGGACGTAAATGAGTAAAATTCCAAATTTTATTCGCACCACCTTCCAAATAAATAGCCCGAGAAGTAGAATCAAAAATACTTTCACTGTATCTTAAAGTATCATTGGCGTTAGGCATATCGGCGGAAGTAATGGTGATTTGAGCGTATTGCAAATTAGCAAAGGCAAGGCAAAATAGAATTGTAATTGTTTTTTGCATAAAATCAATATTAATTTGTTATCGGTAATAAAAAATGTTGAATAACTACTTATGAGGAAGTAGGCAGGTGGCTTTATAAAAAAGAAGACGAGCGTAAAACGCGCTTGTAGGAGAATTATTTTAAGGTAGTAACAAAAGTATTAAGCAAAATGAAGATAAAAATTTAAGTAATACTCGAGTAAAATAGGGTAATAGCTATTTGATGCCTGCATCGCCATTTTGCTTTATCGCCACACCAAATGCCTTACTCGATGTAGTGATTTACTAAATTTCAAAATATTATTAAAAATTTACTTGCACAGATGAAATATTTATTTTTTATTGCGCCTAAACACGCCATCCAATACTAAATTACATGAACAGAGTAAAACTAGAATTAGAATTTTTGTTCAAAGGGTCGCCTTCTACACTTTACAAATTTTTCACCGAACCCGCTCGAATCGTCCTATGGTTCTGTGATGAAATAGACATCAGTGGAGATATTTACACCTTTTCTTGGAACGGGTCTGAAGAGACTGCCCTACTGATTGATGACATTGAGGATGAGCGACTTAGGTTTCAGTGGTTGGATGCTCCTGTAAAAGGAGAGTACCTAGAGTTTCGTTTTATCACCTCCGAAGTAACCAACGAAACTATTTTGGAAATCACTGACTTTTGTGATGCGGATGAAGTGCAGGATCAAAGAAAATTATGGATGAGCCAGACTGCTAAACTCAAAATTGAGTCAGGAGGTTAAGTATTTTGCGCATTTGTTAAGACATAATTTTAAGTGCTGTTTGACAAGTTACATTGTTGATAGTATATTTGCGCGCTGTTTAATTAACTGCTACGTATGTAATCAATCTTTCGCATCGTCTATGAAAAGCAAAACAGAACGACAAAAAAACTAATAGTTCAACAGGTCATTTAGCTCAGTTGGTTCAGAGCGCCGCCTTGACAGGGCGGAGGTCACTGGTTCGAGTCCAGTAATGATCACCAATTTACTCCTTATTCTATGATGCGTGTGTATCTTGATAATGCAGCTACTACTCCAGTTGACAGGCGCGTGTTGGAAGAAATGTTACCTTGGATGCAAGAATATTTTGGCAATCCATCTTCTATTCATGCAGAAGGCAGAAAAACGAGAACTGCCATTGAAAATGCTCGTAAAGTAGTAGCCAATACTATCGGTGCTTCAATCGGTGAGGTTTTCTTTACTTCAGGAGGCACGGAATCTAACAATATGGCACTAAAATGTGCAGTGCGAGACTTGGGTGTGCGAAGAGTGATTACTTCTCCTTTGGAACATCATTGTGTGCTTCATGCCGCAGACACTTTGAGAAAGAACGAAAATATAGAAATAGCATTTGTCCACGTTTTGAATAAAGGATATTTGGACTATCAGCATTTGGAGTTTTTACTACAATCCTCTCCCGAAAGAACCTTGGTTTCCTTGATGCACGCTAATAATGAAATTGGAACTTTGCTAGACCTAGAAAGAGTTTCAACTCTTTGTCAGCAGTATCATGCCCTTTTCCATTCCGATACTGTCCAAACGATTGGTCATTTCCCAATCAACGTATCAAACACTAAGATACATTTTTTATCAGGTGCAGCACACAAATTTCATGGACCAAAAGGAGTTGGATTCATTTACATCAACAACTCAAACATGGTTCACCCTTTTATTGATGGTGGTTCACAAGAGCGTAATATGCGTGGTGGTACGGAAAACGTACACGGCATCGTAGGGTTGGCTACGGCATTGACTTTGGCAAATGAAAATATGGAGACTTGGAAAATCCATATTCTTAACTTGCGAGCGCATCTACTTCAGTGCCTTCAAACGTATTTTACAGATTTAGTGATTAATACAGATGTAGAAAATCCATCACTTTACACATGCTTAGCGTGTCTTTTCCTGCTCATCCAAAAGGTGACTTATTGCTACTAAGTCTTGATATTGAAGGTATTAGTGTATCTGGAGGAAGTGCTTGTAGTTCAGGTGCAGACGCTGGCTCTCACGTCATTGCAGCTTTGCAAGGTGATTCAGATCGAAAAACGATTAGATTCTCTTTTTCTCATCTCAACACGATAGAAGAAATAGACTACACCGTAGAAAAGTTAAGAAAAGTATTGAATTGATAGATGTTCCGTCGGTTTAGACTTAAAAGCATACATGCTAGAGAAGTGCTTTATTCAGTAAAGGCTGACTTTACAAAGCAAAGCACTTCTCTGTGGTTGCAAGAAAGGGCGTTAAGAGCTAGTGGATTTTGACCTCAAAGGTAGTCTAGCCTGTGCATTGGTCATGTTCTTCAATGTTTTCCACATTTCATAATGTGTATAAAAGTCACCCAATTCAGCACGAATGGCTTTGGCTTGAGTGTCTTCTACATTAAAAATATCATCAATCAACTGTTGAAAAGGCTCTTTTACACTAGGAAATTCTCTTGTGCGATAGTTATTGTCATCAAGATGAGCTAATGTAGCAGCAGCTTTAATAGCAGCCTCTAAATTACCAATTTCATCCACTAAACCTAGTGATTTTGCGCGCGTTGCTGTCCAAATTCGACCTTGTGCAATTTCATGTACTTTCTCAATTGGCATATTTCTAGCTTCTGCCACACGGCTCAAAAAGATTTGATACATCTGTTCTGTACTGTTCTGCATCCACTGACGTTCCTGTGAAGATATATCAAAATAAGGATTCAAAAAGGCAGAAAAGTTACCTGTTTTGACAGTATCATAAGTAATGCCAATTTTATCATTCATCAATTCTTTTAAATTAGGTATAATTCGGAACACGCCAATAGAACCTGTCAAAGTATTATCCTCTGCGAAAATCTTATCTCCTGCTGCTGCAATATAGTATCCTCCAGAAGCTGCATAATCTCCCATAGAAATCACGATTGGTTTACCCGCCGCTTTCACTTGTTTGAAAGCGCGCCAGATATTTTC
The DNA here is from genome assembly GCA_012031785.1 of Saprospiraceae bacterium. GTDB lineage: Bacteria > Bacteroidota > Bacteroidia > Chitinophagales > Saprospiraceae > JAAUTG01. The sequence continues at coordinate 7,916 of JAAUTG010000024.1, forward strand.
AGAAGCCATAGCACTTCCTCCTGGCGAGTTGACACGCAAAACAACCGCTTTTACTTTGTCATCGTGTTCCAACTTTTTTGCTAGTTCTACATAAGGCTCATCAGAAATAATACCATTTTCTTCTTGGCCATCTATAATTGAACCTTCGGCATACACCACCGCTACAACATCTTTTATCTTGTAATCTGTAGATTTAGGATTAGCAGTTTGGTATTTTTCTATGTCCACCAATTCTAATTTATCGTCCACCGCTAGACCTATTTTTTGCTTGATGATATGCTCCACTTGGTCATTGTACAAAAGGCTGTCTATCAAATTACTACTAAGGGCAGTATTGGCATTACCACCATCAAATCGGTCTGAAATAGCTCGAAGGCTATCTACTGAAATGTTACGGCTGGCACTCACGTCCTCTAAATACAAATTATAAAGATGATTTAAGTATTCCTGCAACTGCGACCTATTTTCAGGACTTAGTTCTGTCAAGCGATAAGGCTCGGTAGCACCCTTGAAATCACCAGCATAAAACACTTCTACTTTTACCCCAATTTTGTCTAACATATTTTTATAAAAAGCCACTGAACCACTAAACCCTCTAAAGTCAACTAATCCTAGTGGATTCAGATACACTTCATCTGCCGCCGAAGCTAAGTAGTACGCGCCTTGAGTGTAGTATTTAGCATAAGCAACAACAAATTTTCCACTGGTTTTAAAATCAATAATTGCATCTCGCAGTTCATTGAGTTTTACCATACCTGCATTGGTTTGTGTGGCAGTAATGTAGATTCCCTCGATTTGCGAGTCGTTCTTTGCTAGTTTGATTAAAGTAATCAAATCATGGATGCCTACTACGTTTTGCGTCGAAAAATCGAAAGAGGAAAGTGAAATATTATTCGTTTGTTCTGGAATATACTCGTCCAAATCCAGCTTTAGGACGCTTTTTGCCTGTATAGCCTCTGATTCAGAAAATTGAGCCATTGAAGATATACCTATCAATACAAGGATACCACCTAAAACGAATAGCGCCACAATCGTCCCTAAAATGGAGGCAAAAAAATAGCTAAAAAAATTCTTCATCAGTCTGCTGCTTATTTTGATTAATTATGACAAAGATGAAATCGCTACTTTGCCATAGATATGGTTATCGAAATAATTTTTTCTATTTCTATGAACACTTCGACAACGTAAAACTACTTACAGTTTCTAAATTCTAAACTAAAATTGGACGAACTTTTACTTTTTTCAGATAAAATGTGTAAAATTAGTGTTGATAGTCAAAAAACAGTTTTGCAAACTTTACTTAGTTACTGTTGTGGAGGTGTACTTTTGACGTTTTTTCAACAGAAATTATAGTTTCTAGCATAAATCCTAGTAATCGTGGCATAAATGTTTGAAAATACAACTCAAACCTTTTACTTTTGCATCGCCAAAAAAGGATGATGCGTTAAATTTTAATACAAAATGCTCATTTCGTGTATTTTAGATTAAGTGGAAAACGCAAGATACTATTTTGATAGGACGTGTTTGTATTTCAAGAAATGTCTTGAAAAAGGTATATAGATAGGGGGCAATAGTTAGTTGATGAATTGATGAAGCGTTTTTTTTAACGCAATTAATAAATCAACAAGCAAGTAAATTTGGCGTTGCTGATGCCCTGTCTTTTATCTTTAAAGACTAATAAGTACATAAAATATTCAGAGGAAGAATGGCTTTAATTTCAAGGATTCGCAACAACAGTTGGATATTAGTAGTGATGATTGCTTTGGGCTTGGGAGGTTTCATAATAATGGATATGACCTCTGGCAATCAAAGTGCTTTTGGAAGTGATGGTTCAACACTCGCAAAAATTGAAGGGAGAAAAATAGGAATCGCTGAATTTACAAAAGTGGAGCAATTGCTTTATGGCGGCGGTGGTGGAAACACATTCAGCCAGCGTGATTTTTTGTGGAGCTACTATTTGGACGAGGTGTTGGTGGGAAAAGAAGCAGGAGCACTCGGTTTGGGAGTGAGTGGTGTAGAATTGAACGAGCTTCAGTTTGGTCAAAATTTAAGCCCTATCATCGAAGGACGCTTTAGAAACCAAAGTAACTTTCAGGTGGATAGAGAGCGATTAAACCAATTTCAAGAAGCCATTAAGCAAAACCAGTTAACTGCTCCTCAACGTGCTTATTGGGCACACCAAGAAAAAGAAATTAAAACAGATAGACTAAAAACTAAATTAGTCAACATGATTTCTAAAGCAATTTACACGCCCACTTGGATGGCAGAAATGGTCAACGAGGAACAAAATGCAAAAATAGATTTCGCATACGTGCAGGTGCCTTATTCTGAAATTGAAAATAGTGAAGTAGCTTTAGAAGATGAAGATTTCCAAGCGTATTTGAGTGAAAATAAGGCACAGTACAAGCAAGAAGAGGAAACACGCTTCTTAGAATATGTAGTTTTTGAGGTGAAAGCTACTCCAGCAGATATTGACACTTTAGTTAAAAAAATAAATACCACCGCAAAAGAATTTGCTGCTTCTACTAATGATACGCTGTTTTTGGAGCAAAATTACAGCACGTTTGAGCCAGCATTTTTCAAAAAAGAAGATTTAGACCCAACCATAGCAGATACTTTATTCAAACTACCAGTTGGAAGTGTTTATGGTCCTTATGAGCAAGAAGGAGTTTATGTGATTGCAAAAGTAATGAATCGCATGATGCTTCCAGATTCAGTGCGTTCTCGCCACATTTTGTTGCAAGCAGAACAAACTCCTGAAAGTTATGCGCAAGCCAGAAGAACACTAGATAGTTTAAAAAACTTAATTCAAACGGGTGTTGCTTCTTTTGATTCTTTAGCGGCTAAGTTTGGTACAGATGCTACTCGTACAAAAGGTGGAGATTTGGGATTTGCTGGTCCTGGTACGATGGTAAAGCCTTTCAATGATTTGATTTTCTTCGATGGCAAAGAAGATTCTTTATATATCTTGGGTACGCAGTTTGGCGTACACCTAGTGCAAGTGACAGAAAGAAAATACGATAGCCAAACCGAAGGATTGCAAGTCGGGTACGTTAGGGAGGCAATTGTGCCAAGTAGAGCAACTCAAAATAACGTAAATCGAGAAGCATTGCGCTTTGCTTCAGAAAATAAGACGAGGGAAAAATTATTACAAGCAGTGGCAAGTAACTCCATGTTGAAACTAGAGACCTCTGCGGGTTTAAAAGAAAATGATTACACTGTTGGTACATTAAGTCCCACACAATCTTCTAGGGATATGGTGCGTTGGGCTTACGACCCTGACACTGATGTAGGAGACGTATCGTCAAGTGTTTTTGAGTTTCAAGATGAAGTTAATTTTTACAGCAACAAATATGTGGTTGCTGCACTGAAAAGTAGTCAAGAGCCAGGCATACCAAGCGTTGACAATATTCGTGACCAAATTGAAGCTCAAGTTATTAATAAGAAAAAAGCAGCGCTGATTATCAGTCAAGTTGCTGGTAAAGATATGAATACAGTGGCAAGTAGCTTCAAAACTAAAGTTGATACTGCCACTAACATTAGCTTTAATGCTGGCTTTATTCCAGGTTTGGGTAGTGAGCCTAGAGTAGTAGCAAAAGCATTTAGCTTAGAAGTTGGACAAAGTTCACCACCTATTGAAGGTGAAAATGGAGTTTACTTACTAAAAGTGATAAATAAACCCAAAGATGTTACACCTGCCAATATCCCTTCATTAAGAAAATCAGTAGCAGGAGGTGTTAGAGCTGCAATTGCGCCTTCTATTTCTGCGCAACTTAAAAAAGGTGCTACCATCAAGGATAATCGGTTTAGATTCTACTAGTAGATAGCAGCAACTGAACAGGAGAGCCAAAATTCGGTTGTTGACATCCCATAAATGACTTTGTGCAGTTTACCAATTTATCAATGGTAAACTGCACAAAATAATTCTGCCACTCGAATAATAAAATTGTGTTAATAGTTTTGACTTAATTTCAAAATTAAATACTTTTGTTCTTGAAAAAGGGACAAAAGTATTTGACTTTCTAGTTGTTCGACCTTTTCTCTTTTGTGTCGAAGCGTAATTTTGATAAAAGTCTAACGATAAACTAACTAACACATGAATTTTTCAAAACTCATCTACACAGTTACATTACTTGTTTTTACGTCTTTAGCTATGGCTCAAAACGATGGCTGGACTTTACTATTCGATGGTAAAACTACCAACGGTTGGCAGCAACTCAATGGCAATGCCGAATACAAAATCGAAAACGGCGTTATCACGGGAGTATCTAAAATGAATACGCCAAACAGTTTTTTAGCAACCACTAAGAACTACGGAGACTTTATCCTAGAATTAGAAGTTAAACTGGATGCAGGGCTTAATTCTGGTATTCAGTTCCGAAGCCTTAGCACCAAAGAATTTAAAGATGGGCGCGTACACGGCTATCAATTTGAATTAGATCCTTCTGTAAGAAAATGGACAGGTGGTATTTACGACGAATCGCGTCGTGGTTGGCTTTATCCTGTTACCAATAATCCACAAGCCCAAGCTGCTTTTAAAGTGGGTGACTGGAATACAGTGCGCGTGGAAGCCGTTGGAAGTTCTATCCAAACTTGGGTAAATGGTATCCAAACCGCTAAGTTGATAGACGATATGACTTCCAGTGGATTTATTGCTTTACAAGTGCATAGCATTAACGATGCCAAATTGGAAGGCAAAACAGTGCAGTGGAAAAATATTAGAATCAAAACTACCGATTTAGAAAAGTCGCGTATGCAGCCAAACCCTACTACTCCAGAACTCAATTACATACCAAACTATTTGAGCGAAACTGAAAAACGTCAAGGCTGGCGATTACTTTGGGATGGAAAAACAGCAACAGGCTGGAGAGGAGTCAAGTCAGATAAATTTCCAGAAAAAGGTTGGCAAATGAAAGATGGAGTATTGACGGTGCTAGAATCGGGTGGCGGAGAGGCTTCCAATGGTGGCGATATTATTACCATCAATACATTTAGCAACTTTGAATTGGTTGTGGACTTTATGATTACCGAAGGTGCCAACAGTGGAATTAAATATTTCGTTGACCCAGAATTGAACAAGGGTTCAGGTTCAGCTATTGGGCTAGAATTTCAAGTGTTAGATGATGCCAAACATCCCGACGCAAAAATGGGTATGGAAGGCAATCGTACTATTGGTTCTTTGTATGATTTGATTAGAGCGGATAATTTGTCCGACCCTACTTCAAAATCTAAGCGAGTAAATCCAGTTGGTCAGTGGAATCGCGCAAGAATTGTAGTACATGGCGGTCATGTAGAGCATTGGCTAAATGAAATCAAGGTAGTGGAATTTGATAGACACACTCAAATCTTTGGTGCGCTAGTGGAAAAGAGCAAGTATAAAGATTATGCAAATTTTGGTCGTGGTGTAGAAGGTCATATTTTGCTACAAGATCATGGCAATACAGTTCACTTTAGAAACGTTAAAGTCAGAGAATTTTAATCAAAACGAGGAATAAACAAATGAAAATAAATAGGTACTGACAAAAGCATATTCGGTATTCATTTGTTTTTCTATTATTCTTATCATCAAAACAAAACTCAAATTTTATGAGCAATTCAAGAAGAGATTTTTTAAAAAAGGCTTCCCTAGGGACTGCCAGTTTAGCCATAGGTATGAGCGCGAAAAGCTATGCCAATATCATTGGGGCAAACGACCGTGTTCGCGTAGGTATTGTCGGGTTTTCCAATCGTGCTAAAGATGCTTTGATTCCTGCGTTTCAAGCAAATGCTAAAAACATGAACTTTGAAATTATAGGTGTCTCTGATATTTGGAGCAGACGCAGAGAAGAAGGGGTAGCGCACCTATCTCAAAAAACAGGAAACAAAATAAATGGGTACAGAAACAACGAAGAACTTTACGACAAGAATGAAGTAGATGCGGTTATTATTTCTACTGCTGACTTTCAACATGCACTACATTTAGTGGAAGCAGCAAAAGCAAAAAAAGATGCTTACGTAGAAAAACCGTTTGCTGAAACAATGGAAGATGCAAGAATAGCCAAGAAAGAAGCAGCAAAAGCGGGTATTATTGTACAAATTGGCTCACAGCGCAGAAGTGGTAAAAACTACCACGCTGCTTACGATTATATCAAGTCCGGGAAATTTGGTGATATTGTCATGGTGGAAATGACTTGGAACGTCAATCAGCCTGGCAGATGGCGTTTACCAGAACTTGTGGCTAGCATCAAAGAAAGCGATACAGATTGGAAGCGTTTTTTAATGAACCGTCCTTTCGAGGCTTGGGACCCAAGAAAATACTGTGAATACCGCTTATTCTGGCCCTATTCATCAGGTATTCCAGGACAGTGGATGTCTCACCAAATTGATACTGTTCACTGGTTTACAGGTTTAGGGCATCCAAGAAGCGTGGCTGCCAACGGTGGGATATACATGTGGAAAGATGGTAGAAAAAACTTTGATACCATGACCGCTGTATTTGACTATGGTACAGGAGATAAGGGCTTTCAGGTGGTTTACTCTTCTCGCTTTTCCAACTCAGCAGGAGGTACAAAGGAAATTTACTACTCTAATGGTGGAGAGTTAAATTTGGATACCAATAAGGTGACCCCGAATGGAGGCTTGCGCGAAAATAACGCCAAACCCATGGGAATGAAATCGAATTTATTAGAAGAATACAACTTGAGCAACGCAGAAGTACAAGTCGTGACGGCTGCTAACACTGGTGCTGACGATATGACTACGCTGCACATGCTCAATTGGATGGAATGCGTGCGCAGCCGCAAAACCCCAAATGCGCCAGTAGAAGTAGGTTATAACCATTCCATTGCAAACATTATGACAACTGCGGCATTGCGTACTGGTCAATTTGTGACGTTTGATGAAAAAACGCAGGAAGTAATGGCAGGAAGTAAAGTGTTCAAGTATTAATTGATTTTTTTGCTTTTTTTATAATAGTATCAGACTTTTTGAAGCTGTTAACAGTTTCAAAAGTCTTTTTTAATTGAACTTATTTTCACGATTTCAAATTGAAACAAAACATGAAAAACGTTTTAACAATTTTTATTCTTTCACTTACTTTTCTATCCCAAAGTTGCAATTCTACATCCAAAACTACTACAACCGCCGTGTCACCAACCAGTAAAAAAGGAATTGAACTGATAGCCGACCCTAGTAACAAAAAAGTGGAAGTGTTCATGGATGGACAACTATTTACCGCTTATTGCTATCCTGAAAATATTGCAAAGCCAGTGTTGTATCCACTCATCACAGCAAGTGGTACACGTTTGACACGCGGGTTTCCATTAGAACCAGTGGCTGGTGAGCGTGTGGATCACCCACACCATGTAGGGCTTTGGCTCAATTATGGCGATGTGAATGAACTAGACTTTTGGAACAATTCTGAAGCAATACCTGCGGAAAAGAAAAAAAATTACGGCACTATTTACCATCAGGATATAGTGGCGGCAAAAAGTGGTATAGATAAAGGTGAATTGCGCGTGAAAGCCGTTTGGAAGACCCACGAAGGTAAAACACTTTTGAACGAAGCCACTACGTTTGTCTTTACAAAGTCTGGTAACACTCGAGCGATTGAACGCACTACAACACTTACAGCTATTGACCAAGAAGTAAATTTTAAGGACAATAAAGAAGGAATGATAGGCATTCGCGTCACGCGAGCAATGGAAATACCAAGTAAAGAACCTGCTATTTTTACAGACGCACAAGGCAATCCGACAGAAGTAAAAGCCCTAAACAACGAAGGGGTGAAGGGGAACTACATCAGCAGCGAAGGCAAAGAAGGCGATGCAGTTTGGGCAACTCGTGGCAAATGGGTGCAATTACAAAGTGAAATAAACGGAGAGCCAGTGGCTATTGCCATCTTAGACCATCCAAAAAATGTAGGTTATCCAACATATTGGCACGCAAGAGGTTATGGACTATTTGCTGCCAATCCATTGGGGCAAGCTATTTTTTCGGAAGGCAAAGAGACTTTAAACTTTAAGTTAAAAGCTGGTGAATCTGTTACTTTTCGATATAAAATATTGGTACATTCTGGCTCAAAATGGTCTAAAACAGATTTAGATAATGCTTTTGCAGCGTTTTCTAAGTAGTCGAAGACTTGAGTGGATTCCATATTATTTTGAAAGAAAAACAATTCGGGGAAGTCCAATATTGAGTAGGTGTAAAGATTAAAGCAACATGTTTTAGAACGTGAGCTTCATCCATACTACTAATTTTTCACTTGATTAGTGTCGCTTAATTAGTGAAACCTATTTAATATAAAATTTTGTATTCGCAGCCGACTTTCCCGAATCATTTTTTAATACAATATTTTGCCTTTACACTCGCTCCAATTTTATAGGATAAGTGTTATTCGCATTCCATTGACAGATGTAAAGATTTTTATCCTCATCCACGCACACATCGTGGCAATGTTTAAAAATAGGTTGAGCCTGTACCATCATTTGAAGTTCTCCTTTTTTGTAAACAGGTTTAGTGCCGCCGGGATTAGAAACTACTTTGTGCTGCTGATCTAAAATAGTGACAAAACCGGAGTCTGGCATACGGTTAAGATACTTGGTTCTAGACCAACATACGCCTGCATACAGGTTTTGGTCGTCAATGACAGGGCGGCAAACATAAGCACCAGGCAAAAAAATCGTGGAAAGGTATTTGCCATCTAAAGTGTAGCGTTTGAAAGCATTGTGGTTACGGGAGGTGGCTAAAAGCGTAGGATTAGCAGCGTCTCGGTCGTCTAAACATACCCCATGCACTGTAGAAAACTGCGCATCTTCGTCGCCATTACCTCCAAATTTTCTGATAAATTCTCCCTGCGCGTTGAACTGAAGAACATATTGAGAACCATAACCATCGGCAATGTAAATATCTCCATTCGGTCCAATCGCCGTTTCAGTAGGACTAAATCGGTCTTCGGCTTTATAAGCACCATATTGTGAAGGATGAGCTATGCGCAAAAGTTCCTTGCCATCCAATGTAGTTTTGACTACATAACCAGTAGTATCACTGATAAATAGAAATTCCTCGCCACCAGCGTTCCAAAGCGTCAGTCCGTGACCGCCTTCATAGGTATTGCCCCAAAAGTTGAGTAGTTTCCCAGATTTATCGTAAATCAGAATATTATTTTTGGTTTCATCTCCAATAAGAATCAAGCGACCTTGCTTATCCATTACCATTTCATGGCAATTTTTTATCGGGGTTTTGGCGGGGTCTAAATCGCCCCATTGCTTATGAACGCGATACTGGAATTTGCCATGACCAATAATTTCATCGCTGAGTTGTGGTTTGCTTTTTCCAATAAAAAAGAAAGGTAAAGTAGTACCCATAGCTAAAACAGTAGATTGTTGAAGGAATGTTCTTCTGTTGGTATTCGTTTGCTGCATAAATTATAGTGTTTTAGAATGTCAAATACAAATTATAATTGTTTAAAGATGATTTTAGAACTCAAAAGTAATCAATTTTTGAAAATCTTCTCTCATAATATTTCAGAGTAATTTAAAGCCTAAAATTAGTGTAACATAACTTTAACAAATGGTGTAGGCAACCTTATGCTCTCGTTTAGGACATAAGAGAGTGTAAGAAATATTTTTAACCATAGTAAAATGAATATTATGTTGAAATCACCATTGTTTTTGTGGTTCTTTTTAGGTATGTTGGCTGTTTCTATTGTTGCTTGTGACGACGATGATGACGTGAAGCCAAATACAGAAAAAACAGTAGCAGAAATTGCTGCCGATGATCCGCAGTTCAGTACATTAGTAGCTGCTTTGGAAAGAGTGAATTTGGTAGATGTTTTAAATGGCGATGGTCCGTTCACCGTATTTGCCCCAACAAATGATGCATTCACAGCTTTGGGCGTAAACTTGAGTACTTTGAGCGATGCAGAACTTTCAGAAATCTTGTTATACCACGTTTTTGCTGGACAAGCAATCAAAGCTGCTGATATTACAAGTGGTCAGACGTATTTAGGTACTGCTGCTAACACAGGACCTGGAAATACTAATCTTTCTCTGTTAGTAGAGCCTAAAAGTGGAACTGTTACATTGAACGGCAACGTCAAAGTAACCACTGCGGACATTGTGGGTAAAAATGGCGTAATCCATGTGATTGATGCAGTATTGTTGCCTTTGGATGTAGTCGGACATGCAGTGGCTAATAGTAATTTCTCCGAATTGGTAGCTGCCTTAGGTGAGGCGAGTGGCAATTTAGTAAGTGTGTTGCAAACAGAAGGACCTTTTACTGTCTTTGCACCTTTGAATAGTGCTTTTCAAGCAATCAGCAGTACAGTGGCAACGCTAACAGATGATCAATTAGCAGCAGTTTTAACCTATCATGTGGTAGCGGGTGCTAATGTTCGTTCTACTGGATTGACCAACGGTCAAGTGGTAAATACTGTGAATGGTCAAACTTTTACAGTCAATATTGCTAGTGGAAACGTTACTCTTCGAGATGCTACTGGTGCAACTGCAAAAGTTTTATTGACGGATGTACAGGCAACAAATGGCGTTATTCATGTTTTAGATAAGGTGCTTTTGCCTAATTTATAACAAGTAGTAAAAAAGAAAAAGCTGCTTATTTGAGTCTTGAACTTAAAAAGCAGCTTTTTTCTTTCGAACATTCACAAACATCAGGTTATCAAAAACTGGGCTTGGTCAACCCAAATCTTAAAGCTGAAATAAATTATTGTACAATTGCTTCTTTAGCAGCTTTCATTGGAATACTTACACATTTTTTTCTCCATGTAGTCCATCATTCGTATAACCAGTTTGCGAGTTTCTTCATCCAGTCCGTCAATTTCTCGTTGAAAAACGTTGTTGAGCGCGTATTCCTTAATGGCTTTTATTTCTTTTGGAATTGTGCTTAACGCGATTTCAATTTGACGTTGTTGATAGTGTAGCGGAAAACGCTCCAAATAAGATTCTAATATTTCGTGTACTTTTTCCACTTCTGCCTGTCGGAAAGCTAAGTTTTGCTGAGCAAGCGAGCGTAGTCCTTCTACCTCCACGTAGGCTATGTCGTGGTCTTTGAGAATAGATTTATCCACGTTGTTGGGAATAGAGAGGTCTATTACCAATTTTCTATCTTGTTCTTCTTGAAGCAGCATGGGATAGATTGCTTGAGTGACCACAGCTTCCGTAGCTCCCGTACAAACAATTAAACAATCGAAACCTTCTTCGTAAGAAGGTAAACTAGAAAGCGTAAATGCCCTGCCATGTATCATATCAGCTAATTGCTGCGCTTTGTCTATGGAACGATTGAATACTGTGACATTCTGATAATTATACTTCAACAAAAGTTTTGATACCAGTAAATTAGTTTGTCCAGCACCCACCATCACTATTCTTGCTTTTTTAGGCAACTGGTGTTCTATTATCTTTTGCACCGCTAAAGAAGCTATGGAAACAGGTTTTTCTCCTATTTTGGTGTTAGAATATACGTCTTTAGAGGCTTGTACCGCAGTATCTATCAATAATCGGATGTCATCATTGTTAATTCCCATGCTTTGGCTTGTTCATACGCTTCTCGCAACTGACGCAGAATTTCGCGCTCTCCCACCACCATTGAATCCGTAGATGCAGCTACCTGAAGAAGGTGACGAATGGCGTGCTCTCCCTCATAGAGTACGACTGCCTCTTCTATTTTGGAAGCATCCAATGCTGGATTAATTGCTTTGAAGAAAGCATATTGAAAATGTGCATCTGCTGCTTCTTTTATAGTAAACAGATACATCGTCCTGTTGCAGGTGGATAAGTACATCAATTCCTGCAAGTTGAATGGTGCTTCAGCTCATGCAAATTATTCCTAAGTTCTTCAGGAATATGATGCTTTATGATAAAGTTTCCAATATTATCAACACTTGTAGTACGATGTGTAACTGTAAGTATTTTATATTCGTTCAACATCAGTTGTAAGTTAGTTATTCAGTATTCTTGGTCATTATTAAACATTGCAAAAGTACCTTGAAGTTGTACTAATAGTGTCATGCTTCTGTAAACCCGTTAAACAAAACCCAATTTGGATATGGTCTAAACAAAATTTTGACACCCTTCAGAAGAAACTATAATTGCTCAAACACCATCAATACCATATTTACAAAGGAAGGTTGGTAATTTGATTACTGAAAATGACCGCTAAACAAGATATTCGACACTATTTTGTAGAACATTAGCCACATAAAAAAAGCTATTTGTTCATATTCAAGCGTGATAATTTCGACAATACTTTGCCTGAATGGATGAAACTATTTTTAAGCAATTAGTTCATCCCGCCATCACCAACGGCTAATTACTTCAAGCGACTAAGTTAGCAATCACTATCTCAAACCGCGCGAAATCAAAGTTCTAGGATAAGCGACTACACTTTCGTTGCCATCTTTTCCTACGCTGGCTACACCAAATAGATAATTGTCTATGACCACATTTTGTAAAGTAAAATCGGTAATAGATTTGTCAATAAACTTAGAATATTGCCATTGAGGAGCAGTGGTATCGCGCCAATAAATTTTATATCCTATTAGGTCGGGGTCGTTTACAGCTTCCCACTTCAAGCGAGTGGAAGGTTGAACTGCTCCACCAATCATTACTTGTTGAGGTGCAGGTGGTGCCCAAGCCAATGCTGCAAGCGTGATTGCATTCACACCTGTGAGTTTAGCAGCATAGTCAAAATTAACTTTTTCAATCACATCTCCATATTTAATGCCGTTTTCTTCACGCAAATCCTGATGCTGTCGGTCATAATGCTCGTGGGTTTCCATGACGCGCACGCCTGCAAAACCTGCATCGTTGAAAGGGCGATGATGCCCACCACGTCCAAAACGATCCAAACGATAGATTAAAATAGCATCTAAATTACGACAATACATATCTGTCACGCGGTCAATATAACGCGCTAACTGCCTAGATGGACCATCTACTTCACCACCATAAAAACGATTCCAAGTTCGCGCTTGCTCGTCGTCGTTTACAGGTGTAGGTTCAGAAAAAACGCGAAAAGTGGTGTTATCCACTACGCCATCTATGCCTTCAATATTGCCAATCATATCATTATTAAGCACTCCGACAATATCCCAACCAGTCTCCTTTGCCACTTTTGCCATATATTGTCCACCAAATAAGCCTTGTTCTTCACCAGAAAGTCCGACATAAATAATACTAGTGGGGAACTTATACTTAGAAAGGACACGCGCAGCCTCTATCGTCCCAGCCATTCCTGACGCATTATCGTTTGCACCAGGCGAGTCGCTTTGTCCGTTTACAGGGTCAGTCACACGGCTATCAATATCGCCAGACATGATAACGTAGCGATTAGGGTAGCGTGTACCACGTTGAATAGCTAGTACATTCACCACCCAAGTATCTTTTGGAAACCTCGCATTGGTTTGGGCTGGTACGAGCTGACGTTGATAACTTACTTCCAAGCATCCACTGCATGACTTAGAAATACGGTCGAATTCTTCTTTTATCCAACGTCTAGCCGCACCAATGCCTCGTGTATTGGACAACGTATCCGAAAGTGTACTCCGTGTGCCAAAGCTTACGAGCTTTTGTATATCTTGTTGAATGCGCTCGGCAGAAGGAGCTTCTGCAATGTCGTATAAACGTGGGTCGAAACTTGGTGGCAACGTATTGACTTGCGCCACCACAATTTGAAAACAGGTAATGAAACTAAAAAAGGAAGATGCAACGATATACCATATCAATTTTAGCGGAAAAGTAAACTACTAATAACAAGTTTGCAAGAAATTGCCAAAATAAATATTTAATGGACTACTAAACGCCTGATGGAATGAGCGGTTAGTAGTTTGCTTTTCAGAAAGCTCTGGCAGTAGAGTTGTTGCTATTTTTTAAATCATGTTTTGTTATCAATCAAACAATGCTATTTGATTTTAATATTTATTCATCTGATTTTTAATGAATAATATTATTTGAATGTTGCACTAAAAAGTTACTTCTTTCATAGTAACATTTCATGAACCGTGCAATAATAACTCGTGTGGTTAAATTAGGCTTGGAAAGGTAAATTATTTCTTGGTTATAAAAGCCTTAGCAATGTCCAACGATTAAATACTATTATGAAAAACACCTTATTATTCTTATCTATTTTATTATTCTTTCAGTGTGCTCACAGTCAAGACCTTAGCACAAGCCTTCGTATGGAAATCAGCAAAGAATTTAAGCTCAATAAGAAAACACGCCTGGAACTTATCCAACAAGTACAAATTAATCCTGAAATTAAGAAATTGCGCACACCATCAGATGATGCTATTTTTAACGAAATTGATTTATTTCCTTACCGTACTGATGATGATGATGACGACGATGACGACGACGACGATGATGACGACGACGATGATGACAACGATGATGACGACGATAATAATGACCCATCCTTACCTGATGAGTTTGAAGAATTGAGCGATAAGCGACGAAGTGTAGAATTAGATTGGGCAACCTCCACCGCAGGAGTATTAAGCTATAAAATTAACGATTGGTTACGTGTAGGACAGCGTTACGCTCTTTTGCTTGACCAAGATAGGCATCGCCATCTTTTTCGTACAGATGTTAGTTTGTCCCCAGATTTGCCTATAAAAAGAGTTAAAATTCCACAACGCCTTGCTTTTCAATTAGCAAGTCGAGAACGCAAAGGAGAAATTATTTTTGAGCATGACTTTAGTGCGCGTAGCGGAATTGCATGGGAGTTTAAACGCGATCATGAATTATACACAAGTGCGACAATTAATGGGGCTTTTGACGAACGCATTTGGGAATGGGATCGTCTCCGTTTGGATACTGGTCTCAAATATAGGTTTCACAAGCGGCACTCTTTCAATTTTAGTTACCGCTATCAAAACGTTTGACAGGAAAACGTAGATTTTCTCACGGTGTAGGAATTAGTTACAGCATTGAGTTTTAGTCTTACTGACTCTGCTTGACTAGTGCTTCTATGGTACGATTGAGATGTTCAATGGTTTGTGTTTGTTTGAGGAGTGCATTTTTTAATTCCATAATTTCATCGTGCATGTAGCGATGAAGATTTTGAGGAGAAGGCAAGAATGGACTTATTTTAGAGCGTACATACCAAACTTCTCGAATATCGCTAAGGCTGATTCTATAAGGATCGTAAGCTTCGTTGTCGGAACGTAACTCTAAACATTTTTCCTGTCTTATGAAGTTAAACACGCGCTTGACCACTATATCACCGCGTGTCACAATGACGTACACATAATTATCCTTGATAGAAGTTTCCCAAAGCATTGGTTCTATATAGCTACAAATCACTTTGTCACCTTCAAAAAGAGTAGGTTCCATGCTATCTCCTGCCACATCAAAACTGCGGTGTGTTCCCACTTTGTACTTATAATCTGGCAAACTAAAGGTAGGAAGGTCTTGAAAAAAGGTGGCATCTGTAATTTCAGAAGCGTATCCAGCTTGCGCAGGAACTGGAACATGCACAATTCGTTCATCATTTTCCGAATTGGTGACAATGGTAAGTACCCGAAAATTTTTATGGCTTTCTTCTGTCATAAACATCGCTCCTTCACCTGTGAAAATATAAATGGGATTGAATTTATAGATTTCTGTTGCTTTACGCAACAATTCAATAGTAACGTCTCGGCGACCTTTTAAAATTTCGCTTAAACTCTGTGGGAGGTAGTCTAACACCATAGCGAACTGCCGACTAGAGCGAATGATGTTGTTTTCTCGCAATTTGTCGTGGCACTTTACGAATCGGTGAGTAATGACGCTATTCATAGTTTAAATATAATATATCAATAAATTGAACAGCAAATATAAATAAAATTCATTACTTTGATAATAATTTATTCAAAAAAGTGATACTTTTATCATTATAAAGATTTTATATAAAAGAAATGAGGCTGTCCTGAAAGTATCTATTGGCTAAATTTCTTAATATTTAGTCAATAGAATAATCAATAGGTTTGAAAATTATTGAATCCTCGATTGCAATAAATCTTTTCTATTGATACACTTTCTGGACAGCCTTGAGGGTGTTAAAAAAGCCAATATTTTGATGTTGACACAAATATCTGCTTAATCTACAAAACTTACGCGTACATTTTCCCCGATACAAGGTACGTTCACGCTTTGTCCTTCACTGACTTTACGCATAAATCCTGCCTGTCTTTCTGGCTTAGAACCATTGTAAATTCCTATCTTTCGGTTGGCTTCATCCGCCACACTAGGGTCAACGGATTTAGCAGTAGCGTATTTATCAATAGCCGCTAGAATAGCTAAACGTTGTTCCCAAGCCGGGTCGCCACAGCCACGCGCCAATTTTGCATATACATCTCCGATTAAGATGTAAGAGTTTCCTGCCACAGAACTCGCACTAGTACCACGACGGGCATAGGAAATTACATCAGAAGTGCTGTCCAATTTTCTGAATTTTGTGGTAGCAATCCAATAGCTGTATTCCCCTTTTGCTTCTTCTTCTGTTGTTTTTTCGATAGCCTCCTGCCATTTTTCGATAGCTTCTTTGTATTTTTCTTGCTTGTACAGGTCTCTAGCGTGAACAGCCGGATAGGTTCGGTACAAACTATCTTGTAGAATGACGTTGATGGAATCCGCATAAGCTACATAGCGTATGCTTAATTCTGTCATCAATGGGTCTTCTTTATCACAACCTTGCTGCAACAGCGTGTTGTAAATTTCTTTGATCAGTTCTCCATTCTTTGGATCTGCTTTGTATCGAGGTGCTAATTTGTCCTTGAAATAATTACAGTCAAAAATACTGCGCTCAATAGGTGCAATTACAGCATCCATCGTTTCTTTCGCTTGCTTGTAATAAGTGCCTAATTGCTTGTTATTGGCAATATTATGTTCTGCAATTACATTCAATTTCAAATAGCTATCACGAGCTTCTTCTTTGCTCATCAAGTTATTGGTGAACTGATAGTAGATGATTCGAGCATAAGGGTCAAAAACAATATATTCTGTACTGTTCCCTGCAGCAGCTACGGCATCTTTCAATACCGCCAAGTTATCCTCATAAGGCGAGTTTAATATGTAAAACATGTTGTAGGCTTGCCTTCCTTTTACATACCCAACATATTCTTTCATGTTGGTGTTGTTGATTTGGATGCTTCCTGATGCTACACACTCTGCCCAACCCTTGTATAGGTCTAAGATTGTTTTCTTGTATTCCTCTTTTTTAGCTGCATCTGTTTCCTTCTGAAAGAAGTCCAAGTGCATATCTATCCCATTAGAATAGTGCCAATCGCGCTTTCCATCCGCAGCGGGTGCATTGGTGAATGCTTTTTGCCAATACTGTAGGGCTTGAGTGTAATTTTTCATTTTGAAGAAATCACGATAAAGCACATGTGCTTCTTCAACCTCAGTTTTATTGGATAAATTTTCCCAAGTCGCGCATTGTGCCAATGCAGTGAAAGAAAAAGTGGTGAGCAAAAGTGCTACCATTGCTAATTGCTTCATAATCAGTTAAATTTACGTTTAAAGAACCATGTATTGTCATTCAGCGTGAAGCCAACATTAATCAGGACGTAATTTTCGCTAAGTGCGTCTTTTAAACCAAATTGCCCACCTTCCACAGCTAAATTCACAAAAGAAGTTTGCTGTCTCGGCAAGACAATAGGCAATCCTACACCTATTGTAACTGCTTTCCTAGTTAGTTGCTCCCCTTCAAAACTTCTTGGGTCTGCTTCGTAAAGCAATCCCAAGCGATAACTCACTCTATTTAAGTATCTATTATAGGACGTATAATCAGGTATAAATTCACCTCCTACAGCCAAACGATAACTATTTTTTAACGCTTCTGACTCTGGTTTGGCTGAATTTTCGTATTTCTGCCAACCAGTATTAACAAACTCAAAAGCAATTTTGTACTTGTTTACGTTTTCGTACTGCACACCAACACCTACTTGCGCAGGCAATTTACCTTTTTTTTCTTCATCCGTAGCACTGAAAATCGTGTCAGAGCGCAAACTAATAGGCAAACTCACGCTATTCAAAGAATATACCCGTTGATAAATTTTATCACTAGTAGTAGAAAAACTTTGCACACTATTTCCAAAGGCACCAAAAGAAAGGCGTTTCCCATTATTTACCAACTCGCCACGTCCATTTTTCTTTAAAGAAAAGATCGTAGTTCAAGCCGAGATTCCAGACAAAACCGTTTACACTGATGTCATCTGCAAAATTATCCGAATAATAGGCGAATTCGTCTTCCAGAAATAACAGGCGCGTGTTCCTGATTCGTCCGAATAAATACCCTAAATTTAAACCTGCTGAAAAATATTTGTAGCGAAACCCATTACCCCAGTACAATTTGTAAGTACCGCCTTCTCCCTTGAAAGCACCAATGGTGTTCTCGCCGCCTACCTCGCTACTCGTTTCAATGTCGTAATTAACAATAGTATTAGGAATTAAAGAAAAGCTCATCCCCCAACCAAAATCAGGCTCTTTTCTGTCTAATGATTCATTGATTGGGTTGCGCAAAGGAAACCCAATAGCGAGATAATTTAGGTTGCCATCCCATTCTTGTGTACTTGCGCCTTGGCTATCAAGTGCAGTGAATTTTGCGAAAACTCCTACTTCAAAAGCCGTAGAACGCAACCAACCATGAGAGGCAGGATTGAGGACATTCAAATGATATGGATGATGATAAACACTAGAAATACCTGCCATACCTGCATTGGACGAAAAATACTGACCCACAGGATCACCTAAACCTAATCTGGAATAAGGAGAATTGCTGGTTGGGTCAGTTGTGATTTGAGCAACTGACCATTGACAAGTAAAACTGAAAACGAATAGAGTAAAAAACTTATGCCAACAACTGTACATTATAGTTTAGAATTTGATTTAGTCCATTTAGAACTAAATTTGGATGCACAAATATCTTGTTTTTCAAATAATTTGACAAAAAAATAGCGTCACCGCCCGTTAAAAAGACTTTTAAATTTCCAAATTCTGACAACGCCCAATCAATAACGCCTTGTATTTCTAATATCGTGCCCCATGCGCCACCTATCTGCATTGCCGTT
>JAAUTG010000025.1 GCA_012031785.1 Saprospiraceae bacterium
CTGCTGAAGAGGCACACTATTCAGCAGCCGCCAGTTATTCCACTACGAACAAAGGCGTAGAAGTATTTCACAGTCGCTTTCATACCAATTTAGGTATTTTGCGGAGTGCGCATATTGGAAATCTTACGGATTTGCAACTGGCAATCAGTCGTGCTGAGCCTTTTGTGGCGGAAGATTTTTCTTATCAGATACAAACACCCAGACAATTGGTCACGCATCAATTGTGGAAAGCAAGCAGTTATTGGAATCATACAGCAACTGGTAAATGGCAGGCGGTTTATGCTTTTCAACAAAACACTAGACAAGAGTTTGATATTCGCCGCAACAGTGAGGACGCTCGACCTGCACTGGATATGAACTTGCAAACACACCAAGTAATATTCAAACTCGACCATCCAGTTTGGAAAAGCCAGTCAAAAGGAACAATAGGTATGAATTATGAATATCAAAAGAATAGAAACGTCCCTGGAACTGGAGTTCGACCGTTAATTCCATTTTACAATAGTCATCAAGCAGGATTATTTTGGATAGAACGTTGGATAGGTGAAAAGTTAGAAGGGGAGTTGGGCATTCGATACGATATGCAGCAACTGTTGGCAAAAAAATTTGACCTCAGCAACAGCCTAGTCAACTACGATAGGGTTTTTCACTCCATAGCGGCAAATGCAGGCGCAACATGGAAATTTCGTCCCAACTTGAAATGGAGTTCTAATCTTGGTACTGCCTTTCGCGCACCTAACCCAGCCGAACTTTTCAGCGAGGGGTTGCATCATGGTGCAGCAGCTATTGAGCAGGGCAATCCAGCATTGCAGCAAGAAAAAGCCATCAAGTGGGTTAATACCCTGAATTATACATCCAGTTCAAACCATCAAATTGAATGGACGCTTTACACGCAATGGATTCAAGACTTTATCTACTTGCAATTGCAGGAGCAGCCGCGTTTAACCATTCGCGGTGCATTTCCAGTTTTTGACTACGTACAATCCAACGCTCACTTGTACGGAATGGATGTTCAAACTCGATTAGTTATCCACCCTGTACTTTTTGTGGTAGGCAAAGCGGCACTGCTGCGTGCTAAAAATCTGGATACTCAAGCATGGTTACAATATATGCCCGCCGACCGAGCAGAAGTTGGCTTGTCTTTTGAGCCTAAGACTTTGGGGAATTGGAGCGCAGTACAAGTTCAACTTACAGGCAGTCAAGTGTGGCGACAGGTACGATCACCTTCGGAAGTCTTACAAATTCAGGACTTTAACGCGGCTGTTCCTACTTTCAACACTTTAGAAATCCCAACGCCTAATGGTTATTTTTTGATGCACTTACAAGTTGGGGGGAAACTGACATTAGATGATAATGACTTGTTTGTACAATTCAGTATCAATAATATCTGGAACACGAATTATCGCGAGTACCTTAACCGATTGCGCTACTACGCTGATGACATAGGAAGAAGCCTGGAATTGCGCTTGCAGTATTCGTTTTGAAATATTTATTTCACTTTATAAACAATGTTATTATGAACAAATTTCTTAAATTATTTGCATTTTTAGCGGTTGTATTTGTGGGAATGTCCCTAGTTTCATGCGACGACGACGAGCCAGAAACTGAAAATGAGGAAGAGGAAATTACCACCCTGAGTCTTGCCTTAGTAGGAGGTGCTGCGCCTGTTGTGTTTCAGTTCCGCGATTTGGATGGGGATGGCGGCAACCCTCCAGTGATTACGCAAGGAACACCTTTGGCGGCTAATACCACTTATACTGGTATTTTGACGCTGCTGAACGAAAACGAAAACGAGGACATCACAGCGGAGATTTTGGAAGAAGATGAGGATCATCAGTTTTTCTTTCGCCCTAGCAATGGATTGAACTTGAGCGTAAGTTACAAAGACGCGGATGCAGACCAGAATCCGATTGGGTTGGAAACCGAGTTCAGAACTGGCGCAGTAAGCACGGGTACACTAGTGGTGACGCTTCGCCATTTGCCAAACAAAACTGCAGCAGGGGTAAAAGATGGCAATATCAACAATGCAGGTGGCGAAACAGATATTGAAGTTACTTTTAATGTAACTATTCAGTAAGTCATTGATTGCTTGATAGGTACTATAAAACTGCGGTTGATGTCGTAGTTTTATAGTACAGCCTAAAAAGTGTAAAAAAACTGAAAAGCAAATTAATGCTAAACCCAACATCCTTTCAACTACTCTATCGCCCTAATCTGCTGAATCAATTTATATACTTCTGGTTCTGATTGATAGGCTTCCAACATTCCTTCTAAGCGTTCCATGAAAGGCGCTTTGTCGGGATAAGTGATTTGCACGCCTGCTTTTTGCACTGCTTCCAGTGCTATTTGTTCTGCTTTTTTCCAAGCCGCACGTTCAAATACCACACTTTCTGCGACGGCTTGTTCTAGCCATTTTTTTTCTTCCTCGCTCAATCTATCCCAAATGATGGTGCTGATGAGAAAAATATCAGGAACAGTGGTATGTTCATTAATGGCGTAATATTTGCAAGTTTCATAATGGCGTTCTGTAAAAAAACTAGGTGGATTATTTTCTGCACCATCCACAATGCCCTGTTGCAATGCGGTGTAAAGTTCTCCATACGAAATGGGCGTGGGAGAACCCCCTAAATTGCGTACTAAGTTCATGGCAGTCGCGCTTTCTTGCACTCTGATTTTTAATCCTTGCAAGTCCTCTGGTCTATTAATCGGACGGTCTTTAGTGTAAAAACTACGACTACCTGCATCATAAAAACATAACCCGCGCAACCAATATTTTTCGCTTTCTGTAAGAAGGGATTTTCCGATTTCGCTTTCAAAGACTTGATATTGATGCTCTCGACTTCTAAAAATGTAAGGTAAGCTCAACACTTTGGAATTGGGCGCGAAATTTTCAAAAACAGCCGCTGAAACCTTAGTCATGGCAAGGCTGCCAATTTGCAATAGCTCTAAGCATTGCCGTTCAGTACCGAGTTGTTGTCCAGGATAGACTTCTATTTGCAGAGCACCATTTGAGATTTCTTTCACTCGCTTTGCTAAAAAATCCATAGTAGGTGCAATCGGATGGGTAGTAGCATGACCATGTGCAATTTTCAGGGTACGGACTCCAGTGATTTGTTCGCAACTCCCAAACAAGAGTCCAATTGTTAGAAAAAACACAGGGTAAATTTTTCGCGCTGATGCTGTCATGTTTAAATTGTTTTTCGTATGTCTTCTAATAAAATTTATTACTTTTTAGCTACTTCGATAGCAGACTAGCTACCGAAGTAGTCAAAACCAACTCGACTTTGAAGAAGTCCAATCTTGGCGTTGTATTGGTTTTCATCATCACATTCACTAAGCCGAAGTCATTTCTTATCAGCAATTTCCGAGGTAAAACGCCTGTGTTGAGATGCTATGGTTTATGAATTTTAGTAAAAACCAAACGATACGTGTGCATTTTACATCGAAAATGGCTGCTGTCTGATATGGCTAAAGACCGAATACAAATAGCGAATTGTTAAATCACAAAAGTTTCAATAAATTACGCATGTCAGTACGCTCTTTTACGATTTGCTCCACACGTTCAATCGGGACGCGCTCTTGCTTCAAACTATCTCGTTCCCGAATAGTGACCGTGTTATCTTCTAAACTTTCAAAATCAATAGTGACACAGAATGGCGTACCAATCGCATCTTGGCGACGGTAGCGACGACCTATTGCATCCTTCTCATCGTATTGGCAGATGAAAGCGTACTTGAGTTGATCAAACACCTCACGCGCTTTACTGGTCAATTCTTCTTTATTTTTTAACAGTGGCAGCACCGCACATTTCACGGGAGCAAGTGCAGGATGAAGTTTCAGCACCGTGCGCTCGGAATCTTTGCCTTCTGCATCTGGCACAATTTCTTCCACCAACGCATTAGTCAATACGGCTAAAAACATACGGTCACAACCTACGGAAGTTTCCACTACGTAAGGAACGTAGCTTTCATTAAGTTCAGGATCAAAGTATTGTAATTTTTTCCAGATAATTTTTGATGCTCGGTAAGGTCAAAATCAGTGCGCGAGTGAACGCCCTCCAATTCGCGGAAACCAAAAGGAAATTCAAATTCCACATCTACTGCCGCATTGGCGTAGTGTGCCAGACTATCGTGGTCGTGGAAGCGCAATTTTTCTTGTGGATGCCCTACTGCTAAATGCCATTTCATGCGTGTCTCTTTCCAGTAATCGTACCATTTTTATCCTCACCAGGACGCACAAAAAACTGCATCTCCATTTGCTCAAATTCACGCATTCTAAAGATAAATTGTCGAGCTACAATCTCATTGCGAAAGGCTTTTCCGATTTGTGCAATCCCGAACGGTACTTTTTGGCGAGACGTATTCAGGACGTTTAAAAAGTTGACAAATATACCCTGTGCCGTTTCGGGGCGAAGATAAAGCAGGCTTTCCTCTCCCGCAATATTACCTAATTGGGTGGAAAACATCAAGTTAAATTGGCGTGGTTCTGTCCAATTGCGGCTACCTGATTCTGGGCAAGTAATCTCATAATCGTCAATCATGGCTTTCATTTCCACCAAGTCGCCATTGGACATAGCATTTGCCAAGCGCAAGCGTACAGTTTCCATTTCTTTGGCGTATTCGCTCACTCGCGGATGCTCGGCTTTAAACTTGTTTTCGTCAAAGGCATCTCCAAATTTTTTCTGTGCTTTCTTGACTTCTTTTTCAATCTTCCCTTCAATTTTTTCCATGTAGCCTTCCACGAGGTGATCCACACGGTAGCGACGTTTGCTGTCTTTATTATCAATCAAAGGATCGTTGAAAGCATCTACGTGACCAGAAGCCTTCCAAGTTTTGGGGTGCATAAAAATAGCAGCATCAATCCCGACGATATTTTCGTGCATTTGCACCATTGCTTTCCACCAGTATTCTTTGATGTTATTTTTCAACAAGGAACCATTCGGACCGTAATCATAAACGGCAGAAAGCCCATCATATATTTCACTAGATTGGTAGATAAAGCCATATTCTTTGCAATGCGACACTAAGTTTTTAAACGTTTCTGCTTGTTGAGCCATGATGCTTCAATTAATTTAATTTCAGGTGGCGAAAATAGTAATGTTGTGTCGCCTAGCCAAATGATTGGCGGAAGAATATACTTCTTGCTATAAATAATTCATAGAGGGGTTGGTTGGGGAATTGGTTATTCGACGTGTGTAGTTTTAAAAAAGGGTTGGTGTAGCGTCTCAAAACTATCCTTTTACATGCCAACATGTAATCATCTCCACCAGTAACCAGTTCCTGAACATCAATTACTTTTCACCATTACATTGAAATTATCGGTAGCAGGTTTTAACAACGGGAGGTCTAAAATATGCTTTGGGATACTATCCAAACTGACGATGGCATAAGCGCCTTTGAAGCTTTGTCGCAAATCTGGAGCAGTGTTTAGCGAGCGAATATTGCCTTGTTGGTCAAAATAAATAATCGGACGATTCGCAGGCGGTGCGTCACCTACCTCTGCCCAAAATAAGCTCTCGAAAATCATTTCATCAATCACTGCTCGAATAGCTAATGAATCTGAAGAAGGAAAACACGTCAGTTTCCCTTGTGGTAAAACAGCATGGCGATCGCCGGCAAAAATAGCTAGTAAAACCAACATCAAACCCCAGCTTTGACGAAGAAATAATTTCATAAATATTTTGTTTAAATAAGCCGCTTAGTCTTAACTCCCTCAAAGAGTGGCACTTGTGTCCCGCGCGGTTTTATCGTACTCCCCAAAAGCACGTCACTTGAGAAATATAAATGTAAAACTAACCCAATAGCGGCATTTTTAATAACTCTTATCGTAAATTCCCAAGTTAAAACGCTCAATTAATTCAATTATTTTTTTATCATAATTTGGATCCGTAGCATAACCAGCATTACTCAACCCCTCTGCCCAAGATTTATAGTTGTTGCCAAACTGTTGTAAATCCTTATATCGTTTGCCATTGAGAAATATACTATGCTCTCGATAGCTTTTCCAAGCTGAATTATAAATTCTAAAAAAATCTTTGTGGTGGTCATCCTCAAAGTTACTGCAATGCCCTTTTTCACAGTTTTTACTAAAACATTTGATGCCAAAGTGATTATTATTTTTTTCTGCCAGTCTGCTTTTGCCGCAGTTGCTTTCTAAAAGGGCTTGTGCCATCGTGATGCTTGCTGGAATTTGATAGAGTTTATGTTCATTTTGAGCAGTTTTAATGAAGCGATTAATGTAACTGATGGCATCCTCATCGCGAATGCCAGTTGTCCATTTGACTTCAAAACTTGGCACTTCCTCCAGTTTTGGAATCGTCATTACGTCTTGCCTATTGACGGCTTGCTCGGCAGTGCCAACATCTATCCTGCCATTTGCGGGTTGAAGTTTATTCAATAACTTGTCTATTACTTCGTCTTTCCCAACTACTTCTCCTTTATTTTGAGAACATTGCACAATAGCGAAGAGCAAAGCTGCCATTAAACAAATAATGAAAAGAAAAACACCATAAGCCGTTCTAAGAGGCGTGACTAAGTTAGATTTTGTGTCCTACTGCTCCAAGGGAGTATTCATTTTTAAACCATTTAATAGAATGATGTAATGTACTTATGTGATGTATTTAGCGATTGGTAGTTAGTTTGTTACTTTTTAAAAAATTTAGTTTTTTAAACGGCTAATACTTTCTGATAATTATTGTCACAAGCCAATACTAAACAATCATCCATTTTAGTAAACTTTACTATAAGGTTACGACAAAGAATGTTAAAAGATGCCAATCATCGTCAATAAATTTTGTTGTTGGCAAAATAATTTTGTTCGTAAACTGTTCCTAGTTGATATTAGGCTCTTTACTATTCGTCTTTTGCCCAAATACAATTATTTTGAGTATCCTCAATTTACAGATTTTCTAGGCGAGCATGAAAGAGTCTTTTCAAAAGCAAATAGACAAATGCGAGTAGCGAGCCGCGTGACATCAATTTAATGCGGTTAGCAGTTCCCAAAAGCAGTTATGTACGGCGTTTAAGTGCCTGCCGACCGCTATTTAATACGCGCCAATCAACAGCTTAATTCAGCAAATTGCTCATTTCACAAATGTTTTACATACAGAATTTGGGAATTTAAGAAAAATTTTCCTAAAGATGCAATAAAACACAAATGCAAGTGTTTATAAATAGAATTCATGAAAAATACATCGCACTCACTCAAACATGGTTTATGCAGGAGAACTTTACACCAGAGGATTTATTATGCCTCATTTATCGTGAAACTAATGCAGTACAAACACTAGCAATGAACGACGCATTAGACAAAGACGAGCAATTGGCAGCCGCTTACGACGAGCTCGTAACTGCTCATCGCCATTTACCAAAAGCTCAATTTCGTCCCACTGCTACTACGATTCAAAACATTTTAGATTACAGTAAGCATCCAACTTTAGTGTAATTGTTATCGTTTTTTTTAGCAGCCATAACACCTCCTATTTTATAAAAATCAGGAGGTGTTTTTTTTATACCTACTACTCTTCCATACCTGATGAGCTGTAAATTATGGGTGATGAGTTGCGATTTCATTATTTGGTAATAAAATAAAGCTGTTCATTCACAACACCCAATAACCAAAATCAATCTATCGTTTGGGACGATACGCTGAGCCGTCCAAAATCAATTGCGCGTCTTCCATTTTAATCAATTCCTCTACCGTGACATTTGGGTTATTTTTCATGTATGCTTTCACAATTTGCCATCCTATCCAATTCGCTGTTTTCCCAGGTGATTCTCGTGGCATCCAAGTTGCGCCAATTGGACTGGGAACGATTAATTTGTCAAATTCTGTGCGTCGGTTGGAGTATAGCAAATCGCGTTTGATGATTTGTGTCCAAAGTTCACGCTCATTATTAGCATCTTGCATCCAAGCCAATTGTGAAGTCGTCCATTCTAACAACACTGTATCCGGTGTGGAAGGAAGCAATAACGACTTGACATACAGCGTTTTACCGTTAGTAATCATGTAATCAATCAACTTATCACCATACACTTTTCCTGCCAAATTGGAAGCTACTGCTTCTACGGCACGAGCAACCAAGTGCCGCCTGTCCATACTTCTTTGGAGGTAAGCTGGAAAAACATCATACTGATAAGGGAAAGACTTTCCAAAAAAAAGTCTAGTCCGATGCCAAGCAAGCTATCGCCGTAAGTAAAAGTTCCTGTAGAAAAAAAGGACACATAAGAAACTACTTCTGGAATAGGGCGAGTTGGGAAATAATATTTATAAAATTGAAAAGCCTCTTCTAAATCCGATTCAATGTCCGCTAGGTCAGCAAATTTTGCTTGAGCGGTATCGTAAACGACTTGCGCACCTTTGTATTTAATAAATTGTTCGATGTGGTGAGCTTGGGAAGTATCCAAAGCATAGGCTTCTTCAATAAGTTTCGGAAATACTTCCATAAATTGTGGGTATCTTTGTGCTAAATTGGCAACTTGTACTTTAAATGGAATATCCGAACTACTGGTATCTAAGGCAAATAGCTCTTTTTCAAAGCGTCGAATTGTAATATCAACTTGTATGTCTGAAACATCGGGTGTACTTTTGTCCGGCTGACACTGCACAAAGAACAAAATAACACTTACAGAGAGCAGCAGTAGCGTGCAATATTCGTTATAGTTTAAACGATGGAAAGTAGGCATAGCTTAACTTTTGTTTTTAAATTAGCGTTTAGAATAGTTTGCTTCGCAATCAAATTGGTGCCTTGATAATTTTTTTGGTTATGCTACCAAAAAATTGTAGCGAAACGGTTTTCAGGTGGAAATACTTGTTAATATTGGATAATGTAAACTACTATATGATGAAAAAAATTGTTTTTTTAGGTGCATTTTTGTTGAGTTTGTCTTTTGTGCATGCTCAAAGCGACTTCAACATTCGTTTCGGACTTCAATTAAGTCCCACTTTTTCTTGGTTAAGCTCTGATGTGAACAACATTAATGGAAACGGCGTGAACTTAGGACTTAAACTAGCTATGATGGGAGAATACTATTTTGCAGAAAATTATGCAGTAACTTCTGGATTGGGTTTTGCGTTCAATCATGGTGGCACTTTGCGCTACGATGGAAACAGGGCTTTTTGGAAATTAGAAGGCTCTTACCAAGCAGCAGACGCAAAATACAGTGTGCAGTACATCGAAATACCGTTGGGTTTAAAAATGCGTACCCGCGAATTTGGCTACCTTCGTTATTATGGCGAACCTTACCTCACAATTGGCTTTAGAAGCCAGTCCAGAGGCGACTTGAGGGATACGGAATTTAATGATGTAGATATAAAAGAGTTCGTCAATGGTGCCGCACTTTCTTGGGGACTTGGAGCTGGTGTAGAATATGGATTAAGCGAAAGTACAGCAGCAGTAGGAGGAATTTATTTCCAAAATATGTTTACTGACCTTACCAAAGATGTTGAGTTAGGTGATGAATCAAAGACAACACTTAAAGCCATCGTCTTGCGATTAGGAATTTTATTTTAAGTGCAGACCCTGTAAATTACTGATATTACGCAGTTATCTTTTGGTCTTTAGCCGCCTGAAAAAGGTTGTAACTTAGCAGCTAATCAATCTTGTAGGTTTCACTATTTCGATAAGACCTGCTCCTTTGACTGTCAAAAGGAAAGACCAAAGGCTAACTGCGTAAGATGAGCAGGTTACTACTAGGTTACTGTTTATTATTTGCTTCCAATTCTTTTTTGGATTTAGGCTTGATAATGTTGATTTTGCCATTTTCGCCGTATAATTCCCTTGATTTTTTATTGTAAGCAATAGCAGCTTCTTCGGGTGTACCAAACATCCCAATATGTACGGATTTTCGATTAATAGAAATGACGGCACGGTAGCGATTATTTTCTCTATAAACTCCTGTGTAGCCTGCCACACTGCTGGTCTTGCGCTTTCGGCTCGCCACAGAGCGCGAACGATAAGCCAAGTTCTCCAAACGGCAATCCAATTTATTTCCATTTTTGGCTCCAACAAGGTTGTTAGTTCCCATTTTTTGGTCTTTCAAGAATCGTTCTGCAATGATTTTATGCAAATAAATGGTTTCTGTCTTGTACCCTGCATTATTTGCCCTTTTCCATGTTTTTTGGAACACGGCGCAACCGCTAGAGTGCCTGCGAAGGTTATCTAAGAATTGTATTTCTTTAAGATAGGGGTCATTAGATAAGTTCTCGAATACTTGATCGTCCAGTAGTACGAAATCGTCTGCATTCTTTAGTTTAATCCTATATAGCACGACTGTTTCAGTATTTAAATTGAAAAAATTAGAAAAATAATAGATATCGTCTTCGTATTTTGACTTTTGACGTTAAATTTTAATTTGGGTCGCTGTGTTAATGACATGAATAATCAATCAATCATTTATCCTAGTTACCAGTGTTAATTTTAAGTGCTGGCGCAAAATGAAAGAAACTTAGCATCCAGGCTTAGAACTATCTTACTCAAAAGACTGCAAAAGTTATGATTGTACAACTGCATCAACTTATTGCTTGGATACTAGTTTGCTGAATGGTAAAAACCTATATTCAGTGCAAAATAAAGTTAATTTCAAATTGAAAAGCCTTTGTTCAATCACTTTCTGTAATCTCGAATATTTTATTTTTTATTTGAGCATTTGGGTATAAAACAATAACAAATCAGCTTCCAATACGTTGCCAGCTATGCGCTTAAATTAACAATTTATTAAAAAGAGGTAATTTTTGAGTTACGATCATCTTATCCTAAAATAAAAAGTTTACGTCAAGTGATTGGTTACGTAGCGTCAAAAATTAAGTTTCATCATTAATTCAATATTTCGTCATGACGTTTCATGAACAATTTATCAAGCGTTGCTTCAATTTGGCACAACAAGGTGCTGGAAGTGTCTCGCCCAATCCAATGGTAGGTGCTGTTTTAGTACATCAGAACACTATCATTGGAGAAGGTTTTCACCGACAGTATGGCAACGCCCATGCAGAAGTAAATGCCATTCAAAATGTACCCTTCCACCTTCGTCATTTGATACCAGCAGCTACACTTTACGTTTCTTTAGAGCCTTGTTGTTTCTTTGGTAAAACGCCAGCTTGCACCAATTTAATTCTTGAACAGCGCATTCCAAAAGTAGTTGTGTCGTGCTTGGATGCTACACCTAATGTAAACGGCAAAGGAATAGAAATATTGCGTGCGCATGGCGTGGAAGTAATAACAGGTGTTTTAGAGGTAGAAGGTAGGCAATTAGTAAAGCCAAGAGCAGTATTTGCTACTCAAGAACGACCATACGTTGTTATCAAACTCGCCAAAAGCCAAGATGGATTTATTGGTAAAAGCGAGGAACAAATTTGGCTAACCAATGCTTATGTTAAGCGTTTAGTACACAAATGGCGTAGCGAAACGGACGCTATTTTAATAGGCACAAATACGGCAAAGATAGACAATCCACAACTAACCAATAGGTATTATTTTGGAAAAAATCCCCAGCGAATTGTTCTGGATGAACACAACAGCCTGCCAAACCACTTAGCCATAAAAGACCAATTAATCCCCACAATTGTAGTTACAGCAGCGAGTACAGTTGATGAAGTGCCACACGAACATCTAAGTTATTTACAATTGCCTTTTAACCAGACATTACTGCCTAATTTATTAAAATCGCTGCACAATAGAAAAGTGGGAATTTTATTGGTAGAAGGTGGCGCAAAGTTAGTACAATCGTTTTTTGACGCTGGGCTTTGGGATGAAGCAAGAATATTTGAAACCAGCCACCAATTAGGGGATGGAATTGCTGCACCAAACGTGCCAGCTTCTGTTTTTGAGACTAAGTATATCGGGCAGGACAAATTAACAGTTTATATGAAAGAAGGTTAAACTTTACTTAAAATGAATATTTTGTAACAAGTCTTGTGCCTAACTATTGTTTAAATGTTACTAATTTTGCGCAGACTACTTAGGGAAAACTATCATACTATTATGAAACAGAAAGTTAATGTGTTCGTGTTCACGATGTTATTGTTCTCATCACCTTATTTTAGCTACTCCCAAAATGAGATTAGCTGGATATCCTTCGATGCAGTGAACCAAAAAATGACGCAGCAGCCACGCAAAGTATGGTAAAAATATATGCGGACGAATGTACTTGGTGCAAGCGAATGGACGAAATGACATTCAATCAAAAATCAGTAGTTAACTATGTGAATGCTCATTACTATGCTGTGGAACTTAGTGCAGATTTTAAAGGGTCTATTGTTTTCGAGAAAACGTATGAATATACGAAGCGAGCGGGAAGAGGATACCACGAGTTAGCGTCTTTATTCACTAATGGCAATTTGAGCTACCCAACCATTGTTTTTTTAGATGAAAATCTCAACACCATTCAAGCTATGAGTGGATACAAGGATGTGGGTATGTTCCAGAAAATTTTGACATATTTTAACAATAATTACCACAAAACAATTCCTTGGTCTGAATATCAAGCACAGTACAATCCTATCCAAGACAACCGATGATAGCAGCAGTATAATAATTTAATTCCTTTAAAGGCAAGATACAAGGATATGCTTTGGCACGACAACTGCTAATTCAAACAACATTATGGCAGAAAAAGAGCAAACCCTGCGTCAAAACAAAGGTAGATTTGCTCTTTTTATTTTTACACCACTTGCCAAAGCTACCTGAAAAGTTGACACGATAATTTGCTGTTTATCATTCCTGATGGCTGTAATGTAAAAAGCAACAAGTGTAAGAAAATAAACCTAATTAATAGAAAAGGTGGAGTGCGATTTCTCACCCTCCACCTTTCTGTTAGTTTTTTAGTTTCACTAAAAACTTGGTTATTCCTTATTTTCTATCTTCCAAAGTTTATTCCAGTTTTCCTCTTTTAAGGACAAACCTTATGCAAAGTTATTACTAAACTTGCTTTTCTTCTTCTTTTTAAAATTGGAAGGTGCAGCATTTCTGCTATCAGTATTAGATCTCTTATTGTCTCTGTCTCTTCTTGGTCTGAACTCTCTTTCGCGTCCTCTATCTCCTCTATCGCCCGATGATTGGCTAGAAGGAGCTTTATCTTTACTCACTTCCACAGAGATAGGCTCTCCATTCCAATTTGCATCACGGAATGCTTTTATAACATTCTGCTCGTAGTTGCTGTCTATTTCAAAAAAAGAAAAGTTGCGGAGAATTTCAATTTTACCAATCTCAAATCCAGAACCTTCCATTTCCTTATTCAACAGCTTAATCAATTTACCTGGATCAAGTTGGTGGCGTTGCCCTAAGTTGATGAAGAAACGCGAGAATGCTGTTCTTTCTTGTCGCTTACCCTTTTCGCCTCTTTCTTTGATTGGTTTTGCTGAACTTGCACCTACGTTCAAATCAATTGCATTTCGATAGTAATTAAGGAACTGATTAAATTCTACGAAAGCCAAACGTTTTACTATCTCTTCCTTACTGATGTCTTTAAGTCGGTTTTCCATTTCCAACATGTAAGGTGCAATTTGCGCTTCTTCTACCTCAATTTGATGGATATTATCCACAAAATGTAATAATCGCTTTTCGCAAATTTCTGAACCAGTAGGTATATCTTTTTGTGCTATTTTAATGCCTGCTGACTTTTCAATAGCCTGTATTTTTTGTTTGTCTCTGCCCGTAATAATCGCTACTGAAACTCCACTTTTACCTGCTCTACCTGTTCGACCGCTTCGGTGAATATACGTTTCCAATTGGTCTGGCAAATAGTAGTGAATAACGTGGCTCAAATTATTGATATCCAATCCGCGTGCAGCTACGTCCGTAGCCACCAACACTTGTAGTTGTTTTGCGCGGAAGCGCTTCATTACATGCTCGCGTTGTGGTTGTGACAAGTCACCGTGCAAAGCATCTGCTGAGTAATCATCTTCAATTAACTTGTCCGCGATTTCTTTTGTATCCATTCTAGTTCGACAGAATACAATTCCATAAATATCGGGATTCACGTCCAAGATACGCTTTAAAGCAGCATATTTGTCGGTTGCTTTTACTACGGAATAGAGATGCTTAATATTTTCTGCACTTACATTCTGCGTACCTGCATTGATTTCTATTGGATTGCGCATGTAAGTGCGCACAATAGTTTGCATTTCGCTAGGCATTGTCGCTGAAAAAAGTAAAGTCTGCTTCTCGTTAGGCGTAGTGCTAAGGATGGCGTCCAAATCATCTTTGAAGCCCATGGAAAGCATTTCATCTGCTTCATCCAATACCAACCAACGCACTGCGCTGAAATTCAATTGGCGAGAGCGAATAAAATCATGTACTCTACCAGGTGTACCTACTACAATATGCGCACCACTTTTTAGGGAACGCAATTGCTTTTCTTTAGCATCGCCACCATAAACTGAAACGATGCTTACATTAGGCATGAATTGGATAAACTTCTTAATTTCGTTAGAAGTTTGAATACACAATTCTCTAGTTGGGCAAAGGACAAGAGCTTGTATTCTACCATCTTCCATATTTAATTTCTGGATGATAGGCAAGCTGAATGCTGCTGTTTTACCAGTACCAGTTTGCGCATAAGCAATGAGGTCTTGGTCAGAAGCTAATAATTGTGGAATAGCTTTTGCCTGAACAGGCGTAGGTATTTCAAAGCCCATCGCACTGATGGCTTTGAAAATGTCGGGCGCAAGCCCGAGCGTCTGAAATGTTTGCATTAAACTTAATTTGAAACCTACCTACGGAGCGGTCTGATATTCTTCTGCTCCTAAGCGAATTTCAAACCATTCCGACGGATAAAATAAAATAAAAAACCCAATTTACCTTTCGTACTAGACTGTAACAACATATTAGTTTGTTGTCATAATTTACTCCATAAAGATAAAAGCGTTTGGAATTACTTTTAATTCCTTGCAAAAGTTGATTTTTTTATTTCACCAACTTTATTTGCGATGCAAAGGTACAATAAAAAGAATTGATTTTCAAACAGTAATAATTTCATTTTACTTAAAACAAAAGAGAGGAGGCTTTAAATCAAGCGTATAACCTCTCTTTTGTTCTAACAAGCGATTTTATATAAAATAATAAAAGCCGTTTCTCACTTTTAGTGAAATTAATATTTTATAGAAAATTCGTAACTATCGTTGTTGTTGTTGTCAGTCTCTGTTACTTTGGTACATTCAATCAAGTAATAAATGTCACCTTTTTTCACAGCAAACACATCTCCTACTTTTACAGGCTGGCTTACTTTTTCATTGTTTGTTTTATCACTTGTGCCAGGAGTTACTAGGTCTGTACCGTCCAGTTCTTTTCCTGTTTCGTAGGCTTGAAACACTTGTTCTTTAAATTCTACCCCTTTGAAGGTTAGATTCTCTGCAATTGCTTTGAAATTTACGACTCTTAATGATGTACCATTCACACCTGCGATTTGACGACGCCAGTTTATATTATTTGCTACATCTGTATTGATACCTTCGTCCTGTATTTCTGCGGATGCGTCCTGAGAACCAGTACCTTTACCTTCGTCCAAATCCAAGCCACCAGTGTTTGGTGGTCCACCTTGATTCAAAAGAACGCCTGTAATTGTTTTTGAAAGCGCGGTGAACGGAATGTCCGTAGTAATTGTTAAAGCCACTGCTTCGCTTTTGCTGTCTTCGTCAGTTACTTCTACAGCGTAAGTCAATACTTTTTCTTCTGTGACCGTTTGGTCTGGAAGAATCGTAATTTCATAAGTTGCGCCCTTTTTACTTGCCCCCACAATGAGCTGTGGATTATTTGCTACGCTAATGCCTACAATTTGAATACGCTTTGCATCCAAACGCTTGCCACCTTCTAGCACTTCAAAAGAATTAAGATCGCTTGAGCCAGGCACCATCTCCACTTTTACTTTGAAAGATTCCCCCACATTAATAGTGGCATCTTGGCTTAAAAAGCCTGTTTCATTTACAAATTTGATAGAGGGTGGCGTTGCAATAGGATCACCAGTAATTAAACCATCTTCTGTACAAGCAGTGAATAAATATCCTATTAATGCAATGAGCGCTACCTCTCTCAGTGAAAACCTAAACATAGATATCGGGTTTTGTTAGATAAATTTTAATATAAATTGTAAAACATTCATTAGGACTGAATTGCTACACTGGAGTAACGGAATTAACAAGAATTTATCAATTCCTTAACTTGTTGTTGCACTTATTTGATTTTTGCTATTCGCCTGAATGAAGGATGAAAAGACCTTTTTAAGCAGCGAATAACCAAATATGAATGACAACCCGAGTAACATCAGTGAGCTATTCTACTGTTTTTGACTGATTAGCTAACCGTGTTTGAAAATCTTGGTAGCTATTGTCCTTACGAATTAAAGAACCTAGTATCATAGCAATTATACTAGCTATGGTTCCATAAATCAAGGCAGGAATTTCAGTGGCTGCCCATTCACAAGCTACCCAAACTGAACCACCTATTACAATAGATAGCAGTGCGCCCAAGCGAGTAGCTTTTTTCCAATAAAGTCCAGCAGTGAGCGGAATGAATAAAGAAACTAAACTCAAGGCAGAGGATTGCCCCACCAAATCATAAATATTAGCGTTTGACATTCCCATCCATATTGAACAAACCGCAATAAAAGCCACGCTCCAACGCATAATTCGTAGTAATTGTTTGTCTGTCAAGTTTTTAAATTGTGGCTTGATTAAATTTTCCCCTATTACGGTTGCGGGAGCTAACATAGCGCCGCTTGTGGTGCTTAATATAGCAGAAAGCAGTGCGCCAAAGAATAAAATTTGTAGCCCTATTCCCGTATGTTGCAGCACCATCATCGGAATTACCATTGAGTATCAGTTGGTGAAATATCGCCTGAATAAATCATTTTCCCACCCCAAGCAATGATAAGCGGCAAAAAGCCTATACTAAGATACATCAAACCCGAAAGATAGGAGGCTCGAACGGCTGTTTTTTCGGATTTAGCAGCCGTAACACGCTGAAAAATATCTTGTTGTGGAATAGAGCCTAATCCAATCGTAACCCAAGCGGCAAAATAGTGAATCCAATCCTTGAAAGTGGGTGCTGGGAAAAAACGAAAAAAGCCATCCGGCGCTTCTTCCACCATAGTGGTCAAGCCACCTGCATCGTGAACAATTTTGATGGTTAACACCAATAAACCAAACAAAATCATGACTGTTTGTACAGTGTCGGTGATAGAAACCGCCCACATACCACCGATGAAAGTGTAGATTAATACGACTACGGCGCAAAAAATGATACCAACTACGATAGGAACGCCAGATAGTACGTGAAGCACGGTGGCTAAAGCAACAAGCTGCGCAGCTATCCAACCAAAATAGGAAGGAATCATAAACAAAGCCGAAATCACTTCTGTTTTCCTATCGAAACGCATTCGATAAAAGTCATTGAAAGTGAGGATATTCAAGCGATAAAGTGGTCTAGCAAAAAAAGCACCTACCAATACAAGACATAAAGCAGCACCAAAAGGGTCTTCGATTACGCCTATCAATCCATGTTCTACAAATTCAGCAGATGCGCCCATGATGGTTTCTGAACCAAACCAAGTACCGAATAATCCTGAAGCAGCTACAAAAAGTGGTAACTGCCTTCCAGCCACTACAAAGTCGCGGGTAGTTTTTACTTTTCGAGATGCCCAATACCCTATTGCCAAAGTAATCAATAAATACAGCCCAATAAAAAACAGTAGTTGTTGTTGCATAAGTCAATTTGTTGGGAATGAAAAAGAAGAAGAAGCTAGTATTTCCTCATTAGCTAGCTTTATTATCACTAAGCAAGTGGTTTATTTCTTTTACTTTTTTTAGGTTAGTTTTCAGGGCAAATTTACATTATTTTAACACTTTGCAAAGCAGATTCTGTTTTGTTTATCATTCTGTTCATATTGCACTGCAAATTGCTGAATAAATTACGCAAATTACTGGCAAGTTTCTCTTACCTTCGCGCACGAATTATTTAGCATATATTGAATTTGAGACATTATAAATTCTCATTTATCTGTAGGTCAATGACTTATGCCCCGAAATTGGGTTTTGACTTTTAGTCTAAAAAGGTTATGTAAAATAATTTAGCTTTAAATGACTAAGGACCAAAAGCAAATTACCAATCACATAGTCATAGCATAGTGTAAGTTGATTACACTTGGGTTCAACTGTTTTTAGGTGAAAATGCCTCAAGTTCTACTAATTAGGTATTCACAAAAAAGAAATTCTGTACGCACAATGGCAACTATAAAAATCACATTTCCCGACGGTAAAGTTCGAGAATACGAAAAAGGAGTAACAGCGATGGACGTGGCGCAATCTATCAGCGCAGGTTTGGCAAGAAATGTTTTAGCAGCAGAGATAGATAAAGAAGTGCGCGATGCGTCAAGACCTATCGAAACGGACGCTTATCTTAAACTCTTGACTTGGGACGACCAAAATGGAAAATCTACCTTTTGGCATTCCTCCGCCCACCTCATGGCAGAAGCCCTAGAAGCACTTTATCCAAAAGTGAAATTAGGTATAGGTCCAGCTATTGCGAGTGGTTTTTACTACGATGTAGATTTGGGCGATGGGCAACAACTTTCCATCAACGACTTGCCAAAAATTGAAGCCAAAATGTTAGAGTTGGCAAAAAAGAAAAGCACCTTCCTTCGCAAGGAAGTCTCTAAAACAGAGGCTGTTGCCTACTTTGAGGAGAAAGGCGATCCTTACAAACTGGAGTTGCTCCAAGATTTGGAGGATGGTCACATCACGTTTTATACACAAGGCGATTTCACAGATTTGTGTAGAGGTCCACACCTTCCTAACACCGACCACATCAAAGCAGTAAAGCTGATGAGCGTGGCTGGGGCTTACTGGCGCGGCGATGAAAAAAATAAAATGATGACGCGCATTTATGGCATTACTTTTCCTAAGCAAAAAGACTTAAAAGAACATTTAGAACTTTTGGAGGAAGCCAAGAAGCGCGACCATAGAAAGTTGGGGCAGGAGCTAGAATTATTCATGTTTTCAGAGCGTGTAGGTGCAGGGTTACCCCATTTGGCTACCTAAAGGCAATGCCATACGCGAGCGTTTGATGAATTTTTTGCGCCAAGAACAGGAAAAGCGTGGCTACAAAATGGTGACTACGCCGCATATCGGGAAAAAAGATTTGTATGTTACATCCGGACACTTTGCAAAGTATGGCGAGGATAGTTTTCAACCCATACACACGCCAAGAGAAGGAGAGGAATTTTTGTTAAAACCCATGAATTGCCCTCACCACTGCGAAATTTATGGCTTCAAACCGCGCTCCTATCGCGACTTACCTTTGCGAATTGCAGAATTTGGCACTGTGTATCGCTATGAGCAAAGTGGTGAGTTACATGGGTTGTCTAGGGTGCGTGGCTTCACTCAAGATGACGCACATATTTTCTGTACGCAAGATCAATTGAAGGCAGAATTTTTAAATGTGTTGGATTTGACGATTGCAGTGCTGGGTAAAATGGGATTTCACGATTTTACGGCTCAAATTTCCTTGCGTGACCCTTCTAAACCCGAAAAATATATCGGTTCTGACGAAAACTGGCACGCTGCTGAAAGCGCAATTATCGAAGCGACTGCCGAAGTAGGCATGAAAACAGTACAAGAACTTGGTGAAGCTGCATTTTATGGACCGAAATTAGACTTCATGGTGCGCGACGCAATTGGTAGAAGCTGGCAGTTAGGAACAATTCAAGTGGATTACAATTTGCCAGAACGTTTTGAACTGGAGTACGTTGGTGCTGACAACGCGCCACATCGCCCCGTAATGATTCACCGTGCGCCTTTTGGTTCTATGGAGCGATTTATGAGTATTTTGATAGAACATACTGCTGGAAAATTTCCGTTGTGGTTAACGCCTGAGCAATATGCCATTTTGCCGATTAGTGAAAATACCACCACTATGCTCACGAACTGGAGCGAGAGTTGAAATTGCACGATATTCAAGGAATGATTGACGAGCGTGCAGAATCTAATTGGAACGGAAATTAGAGATACGGAATTGAATAAAATCCCTTTTATGCTCATTGTGGGCGAAAAAGAGGCTGAATCAGGTACAGTTGCTGTTCGTAAACAAGGCGAAGGTGACGCAGGAGAAATGACCGTAGCTGGGTTTATCAATTATTTCAAGCAGTTGCTGAAAGAAGAATAGTATTTGGCAAGATAAATGCTTCGATGGAATAATGCACTCCATCGAAGCATATTGAGTAAAATTACTTTTTCGCTAACATCTCTTTTAGTATTTCTCCCATAGCAGGATTCTCTGCAAAATCGAATCCCATCAGCTCTGCCACCGTTTTAGCAACTTGCTTTTGGTAGTAATTGCCAGGTGTTTTTACTTCGCCAAGTGCTTGGGTGTCAGGACCTAAAATACCTAACCACATTTCGTAAGAGCCTTCAATGCTTTTACCATGATGCTTCCAGTCTTCCAGTTTGTTGTCTCCGCGTCCATGATCTGTGGTCAACAAAAAAGTAGTTTTACCTTTGTATTGCGGTGTGGACTGGCAATACTCCCACAACTGTCGAATCATTGCGTCGGTGTAGTAAGCGGAGCACAAATAACGATCATAATCGCCGTCGTGCGCAAAATCGTCTGTCTCTCCATAGGAAATGAAAACCACACGCGGCTTATTTTTCTTGATGTATTCCATTGCAAAATGATGCGTAAACGCATCCATTCGTACACTACCCCAATGTCCTGGCACTGTTTCTTGCAATTCGTTTAAAAGAGTTTCACGGTCGCTTAGTCCATCACCTGTGGCTTTAGCGTAACCTGCGTTGACAGGTATTCCACTGCGTTGGTCATTGATAATGTAAGGAAAAACATCCCAAGAGCCAAACGCTGCCACCTTTCCTTGTAGGTCGGGTTGGCGGTTCAAAAACTCTAGCACCGTGATGTTTTGGTTATAAACCTTATCGTTAGAATTAACCGCAGTATCAGGATAACCAGTTAAAATTTCATTGTAACCAGGATAGGAAAACCAATACGGATTAGCGTTATCCACATGATTACCAAAACGGCGATTGCCATAGAGTTGCCCCTGCTTTGCAACCACTTGCCAGAAAAAAGGCAGTAGTTTTTCTCTACTCACTAGGGTGTCACTGTCCCAAAATCGGGTCACCATTTCAGTAGAATCTGCTACAAAATCGCGATACCTAAAATAGTTACTATCCGCACCATTGAACATTTCTTGCCAACGCAGTCCATCGTAAGTGAGGATGAAAATATTTTCGGTTTGATAGCCTTTTGGATTAGCATAAGCAGCATTTTCTGTGGTCGTAGTTTGGCAAGCTGCCAACCCGACAACCAACCCCGCCAATAGTAATAACTGTTTCATAGTAAAGGTTTAGTGTTTATCTTAATTTTCGATTTAACTCGTGCAAAGGTAATCGTTAGACATAATTTTTCATACATATTTATAAATGGTTTTCATAATTTATTAAAAAGTTCATTTTAATAACCTTATCTAATTGAGGTGGAGCGTATTAAATAATGCAGTATGAGTGACCGATATAAAGTGATACATGCGCACTTTATATCGGCTGTATGAATAAGAAATTATAATTTTATTATTGATAATGAATGAGTTGTAAAATTTATTTTTTCTTAGCTACCAAATAGCTGAATTATTTGCAAAAGCGGTTGTTCTACCACCGCTAAGTTGTACGAAATTACTTCGGATTCCGCACTGGTTTTTTCTACCACATCGCTAAATTGCTTGAGGTAAGTCGCAATTTCCTTTTGATGCTTGCGAAAAGTCGTTTTCCTATCGTCGCTCAAATTCTTTTCTGGATTGGATTCCAGCAATGTTTCCCAAGCTTGGTTCATGTCCTCTACCACACAATCGAACTCCTGCCATTCCATACGAAAATAAGCCTGATCTTGTAAAAGACTTTTCACTAATGAATACGCCATTTCAAATTCCCACACGCTATCTAGTTCATAATCAATACCATAGCGACTTCGTAGATTAATCAATTCAAAGCGTATCCCATCCAAATGTTCAAGTGCAGAAAGCATATTTTTCTGCTCCAACGCCAAAGTGGTTTGATTCATCAAATCGTCCAAACATTCATAAGTATCCAACCAATCAGTAGTTGGTTCTATTTCCAATTCATATTCATTTTTCAGGCTTTCCCATTCCTCACGCAACTTATCAATTGTCAATTCAATAGAGTTTGGGTTGCCACTTCGGGCAGCAACCCAAACAGGGATAAAACTTTCGTCAAAGCGCTGCATTTCTGTAACCACATTAACTTCCTGGCAAGCTGAAAAAGTGAGCACACAAAAACAAACCAATAGTTTTAGATTTTTCATGTTAATCTGTTTGATGAAAATGGCATAAAGCCGTTGCATGTACTAAAAAAATAACTTCATCACTACTGCTTTTCGGTAAAGCATTCGGGAGGTTCAAAGCGACAAGAGCTTGAGATCACTTTACCAACAAATAACTTGATGACCCAATAATCAAATAACCAACTTGCGAAACATGAGTTCGTAAGTTATTTTCCAGTCGGGATTACACATTGCTTGAATTTACTAACTTTGTGAAAAGTCTATTCATTTCCATTAATATGAAACTAAAATCAACGACGAAAGGTACTCATATTGCTTTAGTATTCCTACTTTTGTTAGCGATATTTTTAGGCTGCGAGGATCACAAAGTAAGTACAGGAGCAGAAGGCAATCCCGTTTTTAAAACTATTGCTCCTTCGCAATTATTCTTCAAGAATATGCGAAGCATCTATTACCAATCCACAGAAGACAGAGTTAATGGTATCAACTACTACATTTTCAAGCAACTGGATACCGTTCGCTCGCCATTTTATCCCGTCATTGCAGAGAACTGGCTACACGATGAAGCCTATATTTTACTTCGCTCCACTAAAAATGATGCTATGCCTATTCGATTCGTATCGCTGAAAGATACAGTAGCTTGGCAGTTGGATAGCATCGAAGATAGAGCAGCTAATTATCAATTTCTGATGACCTTGAATCAACGCCTGTTGGCGCAAGAATCTATCGTTTGGGCAACATCCACTGGCGAGCGCATTTCTATTTTTGATAACCCTTTAGCACGAAAGCATTTTTTGACCGTCTTGCACGATTATTTGCGTTTGACGAATCGTTGATAAGAATAATTTAATGTATTAAAAATATCAACTTGTCTTAGGGCATTTAGGAACGTGTTAGGTTATAACCTATCTCCCAGATGATGATGTTAAAGCGTATCCGAAGCTTTATTTATCAAGAATTGAACTTCCCACTCAACCATTAAGTTTGCTGGTGCTTAAAGGCTCAAGCACCAGCAAACTTCACTTATAGCAATACTTTCTCAATGCGCGCTTGGTAATAAGCAATGTCAGGCACTTCCTTAGTCACGTCTTTTGCTAAGTCGTCCCATTTTCTCAACTGCACTGCGTTGGTGTAATGAGGGTTCGACTCAAAGTCTGCTTGCTCAGTGCTTTCCATCTTACCACCCTGCAAATGAAAACTTTTCTGAGATGCCAAAGAGAGCTTATCATAATACAATGAATCTACCGTACAGATGTATCGTTTTGCTGGAACGTGCAATCGAATAGGCTCCAACACCGCAGCGGGAAAAAAATCTTTCAAGTAATTTGCGGCTAGTACTTCGTGAAAATCGTTTTTCACGGTAGGATTATTGGCTTCCAAAGGGTCGTCCGCCAAAATATGCCCAA
Source organism: Saprospiraceae bacterium (assembly GCA_012031785.1). Classification (GTDB taxonomy): domain Bacteria; phylum Bacteroidota; class Bacteroidia; order Chitinophagales; family Saprospiraceae; genus JAAUTG01. The sequence goes on from JAAUTG010000025.1 coordinate 23,701, forward strand.
TATCATGCAACAGCGCCGCCACAATTAACTCATCGCCTGCGTCCGCTTCCACGCCCAAGTATGCAGCTTGTACTGCGTGCTGATACTGCGTCACGTCCTCTTCATAATGTTCATTGCCGTGCGCTTTTAAATAATCTACTAGCAATGAAGCGCGTTCTGATTTACTAGCAGACTTTAGTTGTGTTTGTAATGTTTCTATCATTGAAATTAATTGAATTAGTTGCCTGCAAAATAGGTCATTTACTGATAAAACATATTATTCATCGAAATTTAATTGTTGGATTATTTTCAATTTCTTCATAAGCACGAAAAAAACCTTTTAAAAGCAAATAATTAAATGCAAATAGCAAAATACATAACATCAACCGCGACTTCCATGAAATCTGCAATTTTATTTTACATTTCTCTACATATTCCATTGTATTTTCCCTTTTTCTTTTTTTCTTTAGCGCATTATTTGACACAATAACCGAGCCAATAGATAACCAACTGTAGTAACATCAGTTATTAATTTAAAACGAACAACATAAATTGCTTAACCCAAATATAAGTAGCAAACTATTTATTTCAAAAGCCAAATCCTCTATCCACAACTAAAGCAATAGCAAATGTTTACAGCGCAAGACTTAGTCCAACTTCAGCAGCGAGGCATTCACCCAGACGCGGTTGCCCAACAAATTCAGTATTTTGTGCATGGTTTTCCGTTCACCAAAATTAGGGAAGCAGCAACGATTGAAAGCGGTATTCTGCAACTTTCAGAAGAAGAACAGGCAAATTACGCAGCAGGATACGAAAGAAGTGCTTCTGCCTATTTGGTCTATAAATTCATCCCTGCCTCTGGTGCGGCAAGTAAGGATGTTCAAAGCTCTTTTCGAGTTTATAGAGCGCCAAAACTGCTGACCAAGCAACGCTCATAGAGCTACCCAAGCACAAATCAGTGAAGCAATTCATGGCAGAAATTACTCATTTCGCGTTTGCAGATTTGTTGCATCAACATCTTCCTGACCGTTTGGAGCAATTGCTGGCACAACATCAATATGCTACTATTTTGAGTACACTTTTGGAGGAAGAAGGCATGAACTATGGTAATTTACCAAAAGGACTTTTACAGTTTCACCGCTATCCAACTGCCACACGAACGCCTTTGGAGGAACATTTGGTGGAGGCTGCTCATTATGGGAAAAATAGCGAAGGGAAAGCATTTTTACATTTTACAGTTTCTCCAGAGCATCAAACGCGCTTTGAAGCACTAGTAGCTGAAAAACGTGCTGACTATGAGCAATTGTTGGATGTGCAGTTTGAGATTTCTTTTTCGCAGCAGCATCTTTACACGGACACTGTGGCGGTAGATATGAATAACGAACCATTTCGACAGGAAGACGGCACTATACTTTTCCGACCAGGTGGGCATGGTGCTTTGATTGAAAATTTGAATAATTTGGTAGCTGATTTGGTTTTTATCAAAAACATTGATAACGTCGTGCCAGATGCTATCAAACCAACCACACATCATTTCAAAAAGGTAATCGGCGGGGTACTACTGGCTGTTCAACAGCAGGTGTTTGATTACCTTCGGCAGTTAAACCAAACGCCAACAGCAGCACAACTAACTGAAATAGAAACCTTTGTTGGTAAGGTGTTGTGCATCAGATTTGCACCAGCTTATTCGCAACTGTCCATGGCAGAAAAGGTAAGTTACTTGTATGAAAACTGAATCGCCCAATCCGAGTTTGTGGAATGGTAAAAAATGAAGGCGAACCTGGTGGCGGACCTTTTTGGACAGAAAATGCGGATGGTACGGTCTCACTACAAATTGTAGAAAGCGCGCAAGTTGATCCCTATGACGAGGCACAGGTAAATTTATTGCAAACGGCTTCTCACTTTAACCCTGTGGATTTGGTGTGTTCAATGAAAAATTATGAGGGGGAAAAGTTTGATTTGTTGCGCTACGTGAATCCACAGCAAGGTTTTATTGCAGAAAAATCGTTAGGTGGTAGAACCCTCAAGGCATTGGAATTGCCTGGTTTATGGAATGGGAGCATGGCAGATTGGAATACGATTTTCGTAGAAGTTCCTATTTTGACTTTCAATCCAGTAAAGCAAGTGAACGATTTACTGCGCCCAACGCATCAATCTTAACAAAAGAAAATGTTGTTCATTATCAGGTAGTGAAAAAGGTTGTTGTACAAGCAAGTGATACAACAACCTTTTAATGATAGGACAAAGTGGCGCGAAACCACTTGTCCATCATAGCTACTTTTCATTTACTGCTTTACTTCCTTAGCAAATAACAAACCTTCAACGCATCACTCATGGTTGGTAACCTATGACTAAGAAGTTGAGTTATCTAGGAGAGGCAATATTTATTTTCTGCAATTAAGGTATCCGCAATCAAACGACGAGCCATTTTTACGTTGATGGGTTCGTATTTTGTAAATCGCTTCAAGCCCATTAAAAAGGTTTTTAGCAAATCGCCCTGCGCAAAAGAGACTAGCGCATCAGTAGCTTCTTTCGTGATTCTACTGGTGGCATCGGTAATAAAAGTTTTAAGGATAGCCTCATAAACTTCTTGCTCCAATGGTTTTACTACCATATCGTCCAATTTTTGTATGCGCATCAAAAGCGACTCGGCAGTGAAGGTGTCAATCATCATGTTAGCAATATTCATCAACACTTCTTGCTCGTCCTTCAAATTGAGCTGTCCATCCATTTGCATTTTAGCAGCAGCACCAGCTACCATCAAAATTATCTTTTTGAAATCCTTTATCGCTTTATCTTCTTTACCATACTTGCCCTCTGGCTGCTCAAAACTTGGCATAGAAGCCAGTTCTTTTTGCACTTCCCAAGCTGGTCCGACTAAATCCAACTGCCCTTTCATAGCGCGCTTGAACACCTGATCCACCATCAATAAACGGTTGATCTCGTTCGTTCCTTCATAAATTCTGTTGATACGCGAATCGCGGTAAGCGCGTGCGGCATTCGTTTCTTCAGAGTACCCCATGCCACCATGTACTTGCACGGTTT
>JAAUTG010000026.1 GCA_012031785.1 Saprospiraceae bacterium
GCAAGGCTAACTTAACAGAAACCGTGCGACACTATCAGGATTTTTTACCAATTTTTTTCCCACTTATCCATCCTTCTCCACTCAACCAAATTTGGTTAAAGAAAAATGCTTGGTATGAACAAGAAGTAGTTCCTGTTTTACAACAAAAAGTGAAGCATATCTTGGATGGTTAATTATTTTTAGTTGCTGGTTTATTTGTCTTTTTAGTTGCGTAATGTAGTTGGCGTTGCCTTCATATCTTCTAAACCACTTATCAATTTATCCAAAAATAGATACCCAATCCACTACCAAACAACCCAAAAGACAAATACACAGTAACTACACAACCTTTAATTCACTTCACCCATCCATTTTTTAGTGAATGGACTTAAAATCAAGAATAAAATACTAGCTCCAACTCCAAATAGTACCACTGACCAAAATAAATCTGGCATCTGTGCTATATTTTCTTCATCAAAATTACCAGCAAAAAGTCCCGCAATAAGATTGCCTAACGAAGCTGCCACAAACCATATCCCCATCATTTGACCTAAATAGCGTTTGGGCGCGAGCTTGGTGGTCGCACTTAGACCAACTGGACTTAGCGTAAGCTCCCCAATAGTATGTAGAAAATAGGTAAATATAAGCCAAAAAATACCTGCTTTTTCACCACCTGCTGCAATTTGAGCAGCAAACACCATCACTAAAAAACCCATTGCCATCATCAACAAACCGAAAGCAAACTTCAATGGAGTGGAAGGATTGAGATTGCGGCTTGCCAACATCACCCAAAAGCACCGACAATAGGTGCGAAAGATAACCACAAGGATAGAATTAGCACTTTGAAGCGTTACCTGGCGGGCAAAGTCCAAGTACCAATCAAACGATTGGTATGGTCTCTTGCAAATAAGTTTAAAGACGAACCTGCTTGCTCGAAGCCCGACCAAAACACGGCAGCACCTATAAACAATAAAAATATGATTCCTACTTTTTTGCGTTCGGCACTGCTCAAACCACCTGCTATCAAGATATAAGCAAAATAAAATAAAGTAACCGAAACAATTACCACCCCTACCGCTTGTGCGATACCAGTTGCAGTAGTCAAGTCAATAATATTGAAACGTTGAAAGCCAGCCAGCATTATAATCAACAGTGTCACTAAAAATATAGCTACCCAACTACTTGCTTTTTTACCGCCTGCAAAAGCATCTTTTTCTTTCGCTTTAGGAGTCACACCAACTTCGCCCAAACTCTTTTGCGTCAAGCTGTACTGCACTAAACCCAACAACATACCAATTGCCGCCAACCCAAATCCATAATGCCAATTGTAAGCAGCAACCAGCGGTACAAGAATTTGTCCCAAAATAGCCCCCAGATTAATCCCCATATAAAAAACAGAAAAACCAGCGTCTCTTCGTGCGCCACCCTCTGGATACAAATCACCAACGATGGTGCTAATATTGGGTTTCAACAAACCTGTTCCTATGGCAACTAAAGCCAAACCAGTTACGAAAATAGCAGAACTGCCTGGTATAGCAAGCACCAAATGACCTAACATAATAGAGATACCACCATACCATATCGCTTTGCGCTGCCCGAACAAGTTATCCGCCAACCAACCACCTGGTAAAGTCAACAAATAAACGGCTGCGGTGTAAAGTCCGTAAATCGCGCCACTGGTTTCTGTATTCAAGCCCAGCCCTTCTTGTGCAGCTTCGGTAGTCATAAATAGAATTAGAATGGCTCGCATTCCGTAATAGCTAAATCTTTCCCACATTTCCGTGAAGAATAAAGTAGCTAGACCTCTTGGATGTCCAAAAAATGTTGCTGTATTTGCCATAGTTGGTTAAAACTGTTGATAAATTGTAAACTATTTGTAAACTCGGCTAAAAATAGATGATTTTACTAAATCATTACCCTGTAGGACAATTTTTTTTTTGATTTTACTCAAAAAATGGGTGCTTTTCGGGACATAGTTACGCAGTTTATCAGTGATTGTTCCACTTTCCTATAAAAAGAGCAGTCACCAACGCGGCTGAACAGTTACATTTTTTTTTTATTACTGATGAATATTTCTCCTATATTTGAACTTTGAAAAAAGATACTGCAACAACAAGCAGCATTATCAAAAGAACATTAACCTTTTGCCATGTCTTTCATCGAGCCTACAACCACATTGGTTAACCAGTTAGAAATACCTTACATCCAAAGAGATTTAAGTTGGTTGTCCTTCAATCATCGAGTATTGCAGGAAGCTAGAGATCATTCTGTACCCTTGTTTGAACGCATTCGATTCCTCGCGATTTATTCTTCTAATTTGAGTGAGTTTTTCAGGGTGCGCATGGCGAATCATCGCTATATGTTGCGAGTAGGGAAAGAAACTAAACGCGAGTTGGACTACGACCCTAAAGAAGTAATCAAACAAATCCATAAGGTACTAAGCGAGCAACAAGACCTTTTTTTCGATACTTTTTATAATGAAATTATCCCTGAACTTAAAGAGCACAATATCAAGCTATTGCGCCGTGCAGAGTTGAATGAAAAACAAATAAAATATATAGAGGATTACTTCCAAAATCGAATGCTCACTTATGTGCAGCCCGTACTATTAGTTAAAAATAAAATTCGACCATTCCTAAATAATGACACCTTATATTTGGCAGTTTGGATGAAAGACAAAGAAGACCAAACCAAAAAACCAAACCCAATATATGCTATTGTCCAAATACCCTCTGGATACCTGCCGCGCTTTGTGGAACTTCCTTTTTCGGGTGATTCCCATGATTTGATTATGTTAGATGATATTATTCGCCACAATGTAGCATGGATGTTTCCTGGATATGACTTGATGGACACTTTTTCTATTAAGTTGACACGAGATGCGGAATTGTATATTGATGACGAGCATTCTGGAGATTTGGTGCAGAAAATACGCGATACTTTAGTAAAACGCGCCGTAGGTCCAGCTTCCAGATTTGTATATGACAAGGAAATGCCCGAAGAATTGCTGACCTATTTGAAGGAAACTTTTGAATTAGATAAGTACGACATTTTGCCCGAAGGTCGCTATCACAATAATTTTGACTTACGCAAGATGCCAAACTTTGGCAAAACTTATCTGGATTACGCAAAACTCCCTCCACTACCTTATGTGGCACTAGAAAAAACCAATGACTATTTTGGTGCCATCCAAGAAAAAGACCACTTAATCTATGTCCCCTACCATTCTTACGAGTCTGTTATTCAGTTTTTTATACAAGCTGCTAATGATCCTGATGTCACGCATATCAAACTGATTCAGTACCGTGTAGCTAGCGACTCGAGAGTGATGGATGCCTTGATGGACGCAGTGGCGTTAGGAAAACAAGTTTTTGTATTTGTGGAAGTGAAAGCCCGTTTTGACGAAGAAGCCAATTTAAAGTGGGGAGAACGTCTTGCAGAGGCAGGCGTGCAGGTAAAACATAGTTTTCCAGGCGTAAAGGTACATGCAAAATTAGCATTGGTGCGCAGACAAAAAGGCGAACAAGTGGAAATGTTTTCTTACTTAGGAACAGGAAATTTCCACGAAGTAACTGCTAAAATTTACAGCGATTTTGGTTTGTTCACCGCTAATCCGGCGGTAGTCAATGAAGTAGCTCGCGTATTTGCTTATTTGGAAACTAGAGAGCCTCAAGAATTTCAGCATTTGTTGGTCGGACAATTTAACTTGAGGTCGGGTTTAGTCGCGCTCATTGACCAAGAAATTGCTAATGCCAAAGCAGGAAAAGAAGCCAAAATACTATTAAAACTCAATAGTTTGCAAGATGCTGAAATGATTGCTAAACTTTATGAAGCTAGCCAAGCTGGCGTTAAAATTCAATTGATTATCAGAGGAATATGCTCTTTAGCAACGCAACAAAAAGGTTGGAGTGACAATATAGAAGCCATCAGTATTGTGGATCGTTTTTTGGAACACGCTAGAGTGTTTATTTTCATCACGAAGGAGAAGAAAAAATTTATCTTTCTTCTGCGGATTGGATGGTGAGAAATTGTCTTTCCGCGTAGAAACTGCTTTTCCGATTTACGACGAAGCCCTGAAAAAAGAAATAAAATCTTACATCAATTTACAATTATCCGATAATACGAAGGCGCGTATTTTGGATAGTCAGCAAACCAATACGTATCGAAAAGCAAACACAGATATTCCAATTCGTTCTCAAATAGATACTTATTACCACATCAAGCGAAAAATAGATGTAGATTAAAGAAGTGATGAAGTTTGCTAATCACACGTTAACTATTTGATAATTAATACATTGCAAATTAGGCTTAACTGCTTTTAACCATGCAGTTCAACGCATGTCCTCTTCCCTAATGATTTTTCCGCCATGGCAGCGCAAAATTCTTCCAGGAAAGTTCTGAATAATTCTGTAATCGTGGGTAGCGAAAAGGACTGCTGTTTGGTGACGTTTCGCTAAATTTCTCATTAGCAGCAAAATATCATCAGAAGTTTCAGGGTCAAGATTACCTGTTGGCTCGTCTGCAATAATAAGTTCAGGATTGTTGAGCAAAGCCCTCGCTATGACCAAACGCTGTTGCTCACCTCCGGATAGCGTATGTGGCATTGAAAGTTCTTTACCCTGTAAATCAACTTGTTGCAATAAAACTTCAATGCGTTTATCGCGTTCGGATTTATTATTCCAGCCTGTAGCTTTCAGCACAAAATGGAGGTTCTCTGCTACGGTTCGGTCGCTAAGCAAGTTAAAATCTTGAAATACAATACCTAACTTTCTTCGCAACAATGGTAATGTAGCACGAGTTAAGTGATTTAACGTAAAGCCGCTTACCGTACCAGTACCTTCGGCAAGGGGTAATGCTCCGTAAAGTGTTTTTAATAAACTGGATTTTCCACTTCCTGTTTTGCCAATTAGATAGATAAATTCGCCTTTATGGATGTTTAGCGAAACTTCTTTCAGCACTAAGTGATTTCCTTGATAGATATTTGCTTTATCTAAGGCTACTATAATTTCGTTCATATCTCTAATGTAAAAATGCTGCCAAAATAGGTAACTTGTGTCACACAATTTGCCCTTTGCGATTCGCCATTTGCCCAAACACAATTATTTTGAACAACCTTAATTTGTGGATACTCCGTACAGGCAGGAAAAACCTGTTTTAAAAGCAAATAGCCAAATACAAATAGCGAACTTCGTAACGTCAATAAGTAATTAACTTTTTAGTGATTCAAACTTTAACCCGTAGTAGTCTTTGCAAACCACCAATAACTAATTATTAAAGACTAAATACGTAGAATTAGACACTTGTTTATGGCATTGGGTTACATTTTTTTTACTCAAGGTTTTTAAAATAAGGCATGAACCAAACAACATTGGAATTAGCTTTTGATTTTCAATTAAATACAAATATAAAATAATTTAAACAATGTCAAAAATGTAAGACGATACCTTTTTTACTTAATTATGAACAACACTATCCCCTCTCGTTTTATTTTTGATAGTATAAATTACGTCCTTTGAGGCTGTTTTTGTTTGAGCTGTGTTAAAAGTCGCTTGCTTATAGCTGGATTTGAAAAAGGTAACTAATTTCGGCGCGAAATTAATGCCTGGTTTCAAAAGCATTGTATCCTAGGCTAAGTTGTAGCTACTTTACCACACATCAACTGAAATACAGAGGTCGAATTTATAGTGTGTTAAGTATTTTGGACAGTAAAGATCATATTGGTTATCAAAATAATAGAAACCGTTGGGTTCATTTTTTTGACTAAGACAATAGCAGTACATTAAGATTCTATCATCTATTAGCAAAATCATTTAAGCCATGAAAAAGATATATTTTGTCGTGCTTGCCTTAGTGGTAGCTGGAATTGTTGTTTTCACAACAGCGGCAGACGATATGAGCACTTACTCCGATTTCAAAACTGCTGTTAATTCCGGTAAAAAAGTAAAAGTAGTGGGTCAATTAGCAAAGGACAAAGAAATTCTCTACGACCCCGATAAAGACCCCAATTATTTTAGCTTTTTTGTACGCGACAATGAAGGGGTGGAAAAAAAGGTATTTTGTATCAATCTAAACCACAAGATTTCGAGCTTTCTGAGCAAATTGTAATCACTGGAAAGATGCAAGGAGAAGAGTTTGTAGCTAGTGATTTGTTAATGAAATGCCCTTCAAAATACAAAGACGAGGAAGTATATCTCAAGTCGGAAAAGGGATAATCGTCAAGTTATGCGGTGTTTTGTAAGGTACAAGAACCAAATTCTATAATCAGTAAAAAAAATTATGGCAAATATTCAATATGCTGGAGAGCATCTTATGCCTGGCGTTATAGGTAACGCAGCCATTATGACGAGTTTCGTAGCAGGAATAGTAGCTTCAATAGCCTATTTTTTTGCTACTCAACAACGCGACACTCCTCAAGCGAGCAAGTGGCTGCAAATAGGTAGATTTTCTTTTGCTTTGCATGGATTATCGGTTTTTACCATCATTGGCTTGTTGTTCTTTATGATGATTAACCAATACTATGAATATCAATACGTTCAAGCACACGTCTCAGAAGACTTGCCAATGCGCTATATTTTTTCTGCGTTTTGGGAAGGACAGGAAGGTAGTTTTTTGCTATGGATGTTTTGGCATGTCGTATTGGGTGGAATATTGATGGTAGCTGCAAAAAATGGGAAGCCCCAACGCTGTCCGTCCTAGCAATGGTTCAAGTATTCATCTCTAGCATGATCTTAGGTGTTTACATTACCGAAGACATTAAGGTGGGTAGTAATCCTTTCTTATTATTGCGTGACGTGATGGATATTCCGCTCTTTAGCAACAAAGAGTATGTTAACTTAATAAGAGGCAATGGCTTGAATCCACTTTTACAGAATTATTGGATGACCATCCACCCACCTACTCTTTTTCTTGGATTTGCATCCACTGTTATTCCTTTTTGTTATGCTATTGCTGGACTTTGGACAAAAGAGCATACCAGTTGGTTGAAGCCAGCTCTTCGCTGGGCGTTGTTTTCGGGAGGTATTCTTGGAACAGGTATTTTGATGGGTGGTGCTTGGGCTTATGAAGCCTTGAGTTTTGGAGGTTATTGGGCTTGGGATCCAGTAGAAAATGCTTCGTTAGTGCCTTGGCTATTTCTAATCGCCGGACTACACTCCAACTTGATTGCCAAAGCGACAGGTCGTTCAATTCTCGGTGCTTACTTGTTTTATATTCTCAGTTTTGTCTTTATTCTGTATTCCACGTTTCTTACTCGAAGCGGTATTTTGGGAGAAACTTCCGTACACGCTTTTACAGAAATGGGGTTAGAAGCGCAGTTAATCGCGTTTGTAGTGGTGTTTACGCTGCTAGGTTTTGTGCTGTTGATAGCTAGAAATGGAAGTATTCCGTCTCCAGCTAAGGAAGAAAGCGTTGCCTCTAAAGAGTTTTGGATGTTTATTGGTACGTTGGTACTTTTGTTTTCTGCATTATTGATTACAGGTTCCACTTCGCTTCCTATCTATAATAAAGTGGTTGAGTTATTTGATCCTACTTTCGAGGGCATCGTGATTAACGAGCCTATCCCCCATTATAATAAGTACCAAATTTGGATTGCTATTTTTATTAGTCTGCTTTCTGGTTTCGCTCAATTTCTGCGTTATCGTGAAGTAAACTTCAAAAAGTACATGTCTAAGTTTATTTCTCATGCTGGTGTTGCATTAATCTTGACTTTAGTAAGTACAGTTTTACTTTCTTCTTGGATTAATATTCAAAACTGGCAGTATTCGGTTTTGCTTGCCGCTGGTGTATTTACAGTCTTTTGCAACTTGGACTATCTGCTCTTTTTTGCTAGACAAAATACAAAAGCCACAGGTTCTGCTATCGCACACTTGGGCTTTGGAGTTATGATTATTGGTATTCTAGCATCGGGTCTGAACAAAACTTTTCTATCTTCTAATCCTTTTGCTATGCGCGGATTGTTGGATGAGGAGATGATAAAGAAAACATCACGTTGCTGAAAGGCGATAAAATGTTTATGAACGGCTACGAGGTAACTTATCTTGGCGACACTTTAGAAGGTTTTACAAAGACTTACGAGATAAATTTTAAGGAAAAAAATGAAGAAGGTGAAATTCTTAATGATTTCACGGTATTTCCTAATATTTTATACAGCAAAGACTTTTCTAAAATTGCAGCGTCCAATCCTTCCACCAAACACTTTTTGAGTAAGGATATTTTCACCCACGTTGCTAACCTGCCGCGTGTAGAAATAGAGCCAGAGTTCGCTAAAGAGATGGAGGCAGCCCTAAATTATAAGGAGTATCAAGTGTCAATAGGTCAGAATTTTCAAATTTTGGATACTATCCAAATTACTGATTTAGACACTGCGGTGATTAGAAGTTATCCTGCAAGGCTTATCAGTATTGACCGCAAGCCAAGTCATCCAGAATATCATGCTGAAAAGGGAGACATCACAGTAGGTGCAACCATAGCAGTACAAGCAGAAGACACAGTATATTATGCCAAACCTATGTTGGCACTACGTGGTCAAATGTTATATGGCTATCCCGACCATTTAAAAAGTATTACTACGAAAATTAAATTGGAAGAAGGGGTATTTGACCAAGCCTTTATATCGGAAGAGGTATTAGATTACAAAACAATAAGTCTCAAACAGGGCGAATCTGTCGCCTTTGGTAAATACGACATCACGTTTAAAGGATTCAATCGCAATCCAGTACACCCTGATTATCAGGCAGAAGAAGGCGACATTGCTATCGGTGGTATAGTTCAAGTCAGCGACAATAACCAAATTTATTCCGCAGAACCAGTCTATTTGATTCGTGGTAATCGTCCTTTCAACTTAAAGGATGAAGTGTTTGAACTGGGTTTGCATATTCGATTCAATAAAATTGACCCAAAGTCAGAGACTTTTGAATTGCTCGTTGCGCAACAAAACGCCGCTCAACCTATTTTCCCCGTTTCAGTCGCTACCAATGCCAGTCGTACTGACTTCATTGTGTTTGAAGCCATTGAATTTCAAGGTATTAATCTATTTTGGATAGGCTCTGTGGCAATGCTAATTGGCTTATTTATCAGTATGGTTGTGAGGATGCGCGAGAAAGTGCTAGTCAATCTTTCGGTGTAAGGTGATTAAAACAGTTCAGTCTATAAAGTAAAAATGCCCATAATGACTTCATCATGGGCATTTTGCTGTTAACTTTAATCCGTTAAAGTTGGGGTCTAATGTTGCGCAATTTGATTTTTGCTATTCGCCGTCTGCTCAAATACGATTATTGTGGACGAGCTAAATAACTCTAGATTCTAACTTATTCATTATCAAGAAATAAGCTAATTACTTTTCAGTCGACATTTACACGTCATTATCAATATACTTACCATACAGCTAGGAAATTCTTTTAAAAAGCAAATCACCAGATGCGAACCACTTAATGCAAGTTATTGCTGATATTTCACAAAAACCTGCTCAATAGCTGCTGCTAATTTCCTGTCTTTTTCTGTGATGATGTTTCCAGCATCGTGCGTCGTAAGTGCAATCGAAACACGATTGTACACGTTCGACCATTCAGGATGATGGTTGTGCGATTCCGCATAAAAGGCAACTTCAGTCATAAAAGCAAAAGCTTCTCTGAAATTTTTGAATCGGAAACTCGCTACTAACTTATTGTTTTCTTCTTGCCACATTTTATCCTAAGATTTATAAATTTAGCTAACTCTAGCTCATATTTATTTGGTAATGAGCGCGATAACTACAAAAATTGGAGTGCTTGGATTATTGACAAACCATCACACGCTGTTGTTTAACGCAAAGTATTATTTCTTTTTGCGTTTGCGCTTATTCATATTGTTACTGCTGTTGCTACTGTTGTTGGTTCTTCCTCTGTCTCCTCGATCTCTATCCCCGCTATTGCTGTAATAATTGCTGTTGCTGCTACTTCCGCCACCACCATTTTCAGGTCTTTTTCTCTTGCGATTGGCATTGGAAAGCGTATCCAAAGAAGCATTTTCTCGAAGCGTTAATTTACCGTTAGAAAGGGTAACTAAGTTATCAATAATGATTTCATCGCTTACATAATGCTCCTTATTCCAAGTTTTGTACGCCATTTTCATGTAATTGCCAATAACTTCCACAAAACCATCTCGAATAGGACCATTTTCCATTTTCGTGGCTTTATTCACCAATTTTTGCACATTGTTGCCATAATGCTTGAATTTAGCTTCTGACACAGGATAAGGTACAATTTCTGGCTTCTTTATTGCTTCTTCTGATCGTGGAACTACTCCATTTGGGGGCATGACTTCCAAATTATATTCTGCAATTTGAAAAACATGTCGCCAAAGTTTATCTCGATAATCGTCCAAATTTTTGCTTTGTGGCGACATTTGCATCATTAAATCCACAATTCTTTCAATAAAAATTTGCCTTTGGACAGGATTCGCTATGGTTCTCGCATGGCGAATTAATTTTTGGACATTGCGTCCGTATTCTGGCATTGCTAAGTTAGGTCTGCTGGAATTGTATTCCAATTCATTTACACCCATGTAATTCAATGAGTTAGTTTACTAAATTTGAGTAATTCAAAATATTTTATTGTCAAGGTAGGAGACTTACTCCATAGGACATTTAAAGACAATATTTGAAGTTGAGATTTTGGTCGCTTGTAATAATTATTTTCAAGAAGCTATTGTTTTCAGGAGGATTAAATCTATTACTTGTAGGTATGAATAAGAGATTAATCAGTTTTTATTATAGCTTGATATTAGATTATTTTAACGTAATAAACGCTAGAATTATAAACAGTTATCCTTAAATATAGTTTACGCATGGCAAAAATAAGACCTTTCTATCAACTTTCCAAATTTTTTACTTATCGTAATACTATTTTTTTAATTTTCTTAGGTCGTGATGACTCTTTTCCTGCAAAGTGTTAAATCGCTCGAGACAAGGCTCAAATCGGTGGATTGGGGTGAATTAAAAATTACAAATGAAGGCATTATGCAAAATCACTACTAAATTACCTAGCGAGTAGCAACGTTTGCGAATTACAGGAGTTGGAATCAACGAACAGACTTTTGAAGTGAAGCGTAAATAATTGCTGAAATGAAGTAGTTTGCTGTTCTTCATTTAGCTTTTTTCTGAATAAATACTACTTTTGTTCTTACAAAAAAAACATAGATGCTGACTTTCGATTTACAAGCGTTACCTACGGAAGAGGTGTATCAGTTGATGATTAGTGCAGTTGCTCCTCGCCCTATTGCATTTGTCAGCACTTTAAACGAACATGGAATTGCTAACTTAGCACCTTACAGTTACTTCAATGCGCTGAGTTCTAACCCTCCTATTGTTGCTTTTTCGGCAAGCCTCCGCGCTCGCAATGCTTCGGCGAAAGATACGCTAAACAACTTGCGCCATCACGGAGAGCTAGTCATCAATATGGTGAACTACAACATAGTTCGACAGATGGCGATTGCGAGTATTGAGTTTCCGCCCACAGTTAGTGAATTTGATAAATCGGGTCTTACTCCTTTGCGCTCCAATTTCGTCAAACCCTTTCGCGTCAAGGAAAGCCCCGTGCAAATGGAATGCAAAGTGCAGCAAATCATTCCATTTGGAGTGGCAGGTGGCGCAGGAAATTTAGTGATTTGCGAGGTGTTGTGTATCCATTTGGACGAAGCTATTCTGGATGAGCATCAAAAAATAAATCCCCACAAAATAGATTTGATGGGACGCATGGGCGCGCGTACTATGTCAGAGCCAGTGGAGAAGCTATTTACACCATTTATCAAAACCAGGGTAAGGTAAGTATTGGATACGATCAATTACCTGCAAGTGCAAAAAAAAGTAAAGTGCTGACTGGTAACGATCTAGGACAATTGGCAGGTATCTACGATATTCCAACCGAAGAAATTTTAACTACTTTTAAGGGAATTGCAGAGATTCAAACCTTGCTGCAAACCAAAGACCCTGTGATGGCTTTGCACCGATTGGCGCAAAAAGAACTAGACAAAGAGAATATGGAAACCGCAGCTAAGGCGGTTTGGTTGGCAGACACTTTATCAAATTTATCTCAATGAATAGCTTAAATTTCCAGCCTATTTTAGCTAATTTTGGTAAGGATGTAAACACTTGCGCGGTTGAGCCTTTTGGGAATGGGCATATTCATTCTACTTACTTAGTGACGAGTTCTAGCTATCAAAATACGCCCAAGTTCATCCTTCAGCACATCAACCAGCATGTTTTTCCACATCCCACACAGGTTATGGAAAATATTACGCGCGTGGGAAATCACCTCGCGCAAAAGGCAAATTATCCATTACTTAATTTAATGCCTTTACTTACCGTCTCCGATAACACTTACTACCTCGACGAAAACGGAGATTACTGGCGAATGTTCCCTTTTTTTGAACACACGATCACGTTCAGTAAAGTAGCTCAACCAGCCCAAGCCTATCAAGCAGCTAACGCATTTGCTCAGTTCTTACTCGCGCTTTCGGACTTCCCCACCCATCAGTTGCACGAAACTATTGTCGGATTTCACGATAGTATGGCGCGTTTTGAAGCTTTCAAAACTGCCTTGCAAACGGGAATAAAAACACGCCTTCAAGCCTGCCAAGCAGAAATTGACTTTGTTCTTGCAACTGCTTTTATTTTTGAAAAAGTAGTAGAACTTGGGCTACCCATTCGAACCACTCATAACGATACCAAATTAGATAACGTACTCTTAGACGCTGTAACTCATCAAGGGGTATGCGTGATTGATTTGGATACAGTAATGCCAGGAATCATATTGAGTGATTTTGGAGATATGGTGCGTACCTTCACCAATACACAGGCGGAGGATAGTGACTTTTTTGAGGGAATTAATTCGGAAATAAGTATTTTTAAGGCATTGGCAAGCGGTTTTTTGGATGTGCTAAACGGCACGTTGACACCTTTGGAAATTTCCAGTTTGGTACTCGGCGCAAAGTGGATGATTCTTGAACAGGCTATGCGCTTTTTGACAGATTATTTATTGGGAGATACCTATTACAAGGTGAGTTATCCAGAACATAATCTTGTTCGTACTAAAAATCAGTTAGCATTATTTCGTTCCATTATCGCTCAAGAAACTGCTATGGAAGATTTTATTGCTCAATCGTTAAAATAAAAGATTTGGCTTAGCTTTTTTTGTGAGTGTTGAACAATAGATACAGCATGAATTTCCCTTCATAATCTGTTTATTATCAAACAATTGGCTATTCAAAACTTATCTCTGATGGATTTATCCTTCACGCACAATTAACTCCGCAGCCAAGCGTCCACTTCTCATAGCAGCATTTAACGAACCATAAAGCAGGTGATCGCCACATTGATACCAGTTTTCTTTGATTTTAAATTCGATGCTAGGTAATTCATGCCTAGCACTAGGCACTTTAGGTAGCGCGTACTGCACGGGGTAAGTTTTCAACAGTTCCCAACTTTCCACTGCTTTGCCAAACCAAGTAGTTAGCTCGGTTTTCACTTTTTGAGTTAAGGTGGAAATTTCGTCATTATTTATTCCTACAATAGTGACAGAAATAAGTGCGTTACCACTTGCGCTGTACGTGTCCGCCACATCAGAAAGTACGGTTACATTGTTGACTAGACTTTTTTTAGTATTAAGTAATAGAATGGGTTGCCGCACAGGGCTGGTGGCAGCAGTAAAGTAGAGATTGACGGTGCTACAAAAGTCGGTATTGAGGTCAGGTTGGTATTGATGAATCAAGCCTGTGCTTTCAGTAGCAAATAATATCTTGTGGGCAGTGAAGGTGCTTCCATCGGCAGTTAAACTTTTGTCCATCCACTTGCGTCACACGCTTGCCTGTTAAAATGCTATCTTTCGGAAGCTGCTGTGCCAGTTGTTGCGGAATTACCTCTATGCCTTCTGCTGGTATAGCAATGTTGCCTTCTGAAAACATTTTAAACACAAAATCGAACATTCTTCTCGAAGTATGTAGTTCGGTCTCCAAAAAAATACCACTTAAAAAAGGTCGAAAAAAGATGCAATCATCGCATCACTAAACCCGTAATCCTTGAGTGCGACTGCAGTAGTGATTTCTGGTTGTTGAAAGATAGTTTCAACGCTCTTGCTCCGTAAATTTTGGCGCAATTGCAGCACTTTAAATTTATCCTGCCAAGTGCCGATACTATCGAAAAGTGTGCGCCAAGTACTTGCAAACCAGCGCAGTGGGTCTCCCACTAGTTTAAAATTCGTACCTTCTCCCATGAGCAAGGCACCGGGTAAAAAATACCTCAAATCAAGGGCTGGATAGTCCAACAAGGCTTTTGCCTCTGGATAGGAAGTTAAGAAAACTTGAAAACCATGATCTAAGCGATACCCTTCCACAAGGTCCGTTTTTACGCGCCCTCCTACCCTATCTGTGGCTTCCAGCACGGTTACTGTTTTGCCTTGTCTAGTCAAATAGATTGCTGCTGTCAACCCTGCAACTCCTCCGCCAATAATCAGCACATCCCTTGTTTGCATGATATTTATTTGATTTTAAACCAAAATTTACCTGATTTTTAGGCATTTGGTTTTCTTTTTTATGATTTAGCGGCTTACTTTGGTATAATGATGAGCAAAGTTAGCAATTTTCATCCAATGTTTGCGCTTAACCATTGTTTTCGTCACTTCATAAAGTGATAAAACGAAGATGCACTAATTGACAGTTGCCGATTAGTGCATCTTTTAAATTGTGTAAAAATTGTATCTCATTAATTGAGGCAACCATTCAGGACAATTCATTCTAGTTGCAAACAATAAGTAATTTACTTCCTTCTCAACTTATTCATTATCAAGCTATTACTCAAAGGGTGCAACCTCCTGTAAATCCATTAGCATCAAAATCAGTAGAGGTACTTCCTTTCAAATTTTGATAAATCCCTTCAATTTTTACACGATGCGTACCGTTTCGTTTAGGGCTACAATATTCAAACAAGTAATAACTATTGGCATCATCAAAAACTTGCTTGGCAATTTTATCAAAGGTTTCCACCAGCTTAGTAGTATTTTCAGCAAAAGCAAATCCATTTTTACCAATTTTCTTCAGGACGCTTTCATCAATTTCATTGCCCAAGCCAATAGAATAAAAAGTGATTTTTTTTATCCGCACTATTAACTGCAGTTAAGGATTGTTCTAATGTAAATCTTGCGGCTTGGTCTGTACCATCCGTAAAGATGACAATAGAAGCAGCATAGGCGCGGTCGTCATTTTGATACGTTCTAAACACATTGTTAATGTAATCCACGCCCTTGATAACTGCACCGTACAGGTCGGTAGAGTTGTCTTTGCTAATGTTTGCGTTGATACCATCAATTGCCGCTAAAAGGGTAGTTCTGTTCCCAGTGAATCCTTGCAGTTCATGGAGTTTGTTTTCGCCATCAAACCAGCTAATTCCAATTTGCACGGAGCCATCATTGTTGGCAGGAATTACAGAGTTAATAAATTGCTTAGACGCGGATTTCAAATTTGGTAGATTATTATTGGTTACACTGGCACTCAAGTCCAAAACCAGCAAAGTGCTGTATCCAAATTGCTGCGCTCTAGGAGAGATTTGGCGCGCTGCTTCGTCCGTAGAAATAAGTTTGGTGCTGTTGTTGGATTTATTGGTTTCGTAAATTGTAAAGTCCTTGTCTGTCATACCTGCCACTGGTGTTCCGTCCGCAGTACGCTCCACTTTAAAAAACACAGAAACTTTTGCAGGCAAAGACACAAATTGATTCTGAATGATAAAAGTCAAGCCATCTGTGCGAATGATGTCAGGCATGTCTTCGCCATCTTTACTGCAAGCTGCACTTATCAATCCCATTCCTAAAACTAAAATGAATATACAGAGTTTTGCTTTCATGTTCTCTTTTTTTTGGAATAACGTTTTTTCTAGTGTATAATTACAAATATTACCTTGTTGTAGTGTGAAATTCTTGTTAAAAGTTTGTGAAATTTTAAGTTCCCAGTAAATAAGAGTAATTTTTAGAATCTAAACGCATCCATTTTATCGTAACCTGTGTAATACCTATTAACTAATGTTACACAAGTGGTTATTTGTTACTGGTACTACGCAGTTAACCTTTAGTTGGTTGATGGAAAAGCATTCGGAAAGGTTCAAAAATGGAATCTTCTCAAATCACCTTACCAACAAATGACCAAAAAGCCAACTGCGTAACGTCAGTTACTAACTTTACAAGGGCAGCAATAGATTAAGGATGAGTGAAATATTAAACTAATTAGAACGTAAGATGCACTCAAGCTCCGAGTCAGAACTGCAACGCATCATCAAAAGCTGCCAAAAATGGGAAAGAAGCAGCCAGAATGAACTGTACCGTAGGTTTTACGCCTATGGCATGAGCATCTGTATTAGGTATGTGGAACAGGAGGACGAAGCTATTTCTATACTGAATGATGCTTTTTTAAAGGTTTTTCAGAACATCAAAAGTTTTAATTTAGAGCAGGAATTTAAGCCTTGGCTACGAAGAATTATCGTCAATACGGCTATCAATCATATTCGAGACTACAAAAAATTCAAACAAGAAATAAATATGGAAGCAGCAAAAAATGAGATGACAAGTGAGGACGTGTTGAGTTTGATTGCCTACAAAGAGTTATTGGCATTGGTACAATCGCTTTCACTAGCATACAGAACGGTTTTTAATATGTACGTAATTGATGGATTCAAACACGAAGAGATTGCCACACAGTTAGGAATTAGTGTAAGTACCTCTAAATCAAATTTGGCACGCGCCAGAGTTATTTTAAAACAATTGATTATCGAAAAATTAAATACACGCTATGCCTGATTGGACACCAAAAGATATTGACCATTTGTTTAAAGTAGGTTCAGAGCAGTACAACTTTGAATACAATCCTGCTGCTTGGGCGCAAATGGAAGCACTTTTGGACCGTGATAGGCGTAAAAAATTGATTTGGTGGTGGTTTTGGGGTATTTTCATAAGTGCAATAATATTGTCACTTGGATGGGTAGCCCATATATTTGGGAATAATACTGTTTTCAACACGACCACTAGGATTAGAACAGAGCAACAAACGCCTGTAATTGCCCCTTTAAAAAAAGCACATCGTATTGGATAAACCAAAAAATACTTTTATTACGATACAGTAGCAGGACTAAATCCATCTCAACCTATCCTCAATACTACAATTCCTACTGCATCAGCAGAAACTCCAAACCCATCTTACATCGTAACAAAAAGATATGACACCATCAACGCTTCGCTTATTGAAATAATCCAACAGCAGAAGGCGAACATTACTTCACTCAAGTTGCTAAAAGATACTATACAATTATCTCCTTTGGCAGCAATTGATTCCACGATCTCCGAATTGTTAATACCAATATGGACGCTTCCAGATTCTATTGTACCAAACCTGATGAACCCAGAACCCAACAAACAGGAAAAGTCCTCTATTTCACTGGGCGCGCAAGCAGCAATCGAATCAGTGAGTGCAGGCGATTGGAATAACTTTTCTAAACAGGGTTGGAAGCTAGGTGTGGGAATAGAATATCTTTTTCGAGAAACTTACAGTGTAAGTATAGGAGCTAATTACAGTTACAAACCTTACACAGCTAATGGCAACCAATACCGTCCAGCGTATATTTATCCCACGACACCCTCACGCAGTCAACCTGAAAGTGCGGTGGGGGTATGCGATATTTTGGAAATACCCGTAGAACTGGGATATTACTGGAAAGGACACCACCAAAGTGGCTTCTTCGTCAAAATGGGCTTGAGTTCTTACTGGATGCTGCGCGAGCAATACCAGTTTACTTATGAAAATCCAGACCCAAATCAAGTTACTGACATAGCGGTGTACAATGAAAACAAACATTGGTTAGCAATTGGACAAATCGCTGTTGGCTATCAACGACTTATTCGTGAGCGTTGGCGCGTACAACTAATGCCTTATTTTCAAGTTCCTTGGCGCGGTGTAGGAGAAGGGAATATCGAACTTTATAGTGCAGGCACTACTTTAAAGTATTATTTATCAGGCAATTAAAATAATTCATAATATTTTCAAACAATTATCGAACTAGTTTAACTGAATCATTTTTTAATTTTTGTAAAAAACCAACAAACTAATCAAAAAAAATCACTATTTATAAAATATTCATTATTCATTATTCATTATTCATTATTCATTATTCATTATTCATTATTCATTATTCATTATTCATTATTCATTATTCATTATTCATTATTCATTAAACTTAATTTATATTATGACACACAATTATCTTTTGTGGAGCATTAGCTTTTTAGCGATGCTGTTTTTACCCTTACTTTCTACCGCGCAACTGCAAGCTGGACAGGTAGATAATTTTGACAATGGTGCCACACAAGGTTGGCAGCGTGGCAGCAACGTATCAGGCGCACTGCAACTGACCGCAGACGGCTCAGGCAACTCTGGTAAATTGGTGACGTTCAACACGACACAATGGGCTGGAAATTACACAGCAGCAGGTATTACGGCTATTCAAATGACTTTGGCAAATCCTAGCAACCAAATGTTGAGTGTACGTCTAGCATTTGGTACAAACAACGCGCCAAGAAGAGGAGAAACTTGGTTTTCTTCCACTTTAGCCGTAGAGTTAGCACCTAATAGCGCGGCTCAAACCTTCACTTTTCCAATCAGTGTTAGCGACTTGACGCGCGTACAAGGCGATGCCACTTATGAAGAAGTTTTTGCTAACGTACAGACTTTACGTATCGTAAATGGACCTGAACCAACTTCACAGGGTGTGAACGTGACAGCTCGTTTATTGGTAGATAACATCACAGCAATTGGCGCAACAGCTTTAGAAACAACTGTTTACAAAGCAATCTTGACAGGTCGAAACGAACCTGCACCAGTAGCTACTTTGGCTTTTGGTGAAGTGACTGCAACTTTGACAGATACTACTTTAGTGGTAGCAGGTAGTTTTTCAGGATTGAGCAGCCCTTTTGCAGCCGACGTAGCAGGTGGCGCGCATATTCACTTGGGTTTAGCTGGTCAAAATGGTGGTATTCAGTTGCTACTGACAACGGTTTTAAACGCAGACCAAACGGCTGGTACATTTGAGGCTGCCCAAAATACGTTCCAACTAAACGCCCTACAACTAGCCGCGTTGAAGAACAGAAAACTTTATGTGAACATTCATTCACAAAGCAACCGCTCTGGCGAAATTCGTGGACAAATTTTACCCGACGCAGATACCTACTATGCTTCTAATTTATTTGGTAGCTATGAAGTGCCAGTCGTAATGACCGCAGCTAGTGGCGGAGCAGCTATCGAAATTCGCGGGAATGAAATGGTATTAACGGGTTCTTTCGCTGGCTTGGAAGGAGATTTTGCTGCCCAAGTAGGCGGTGGCGCACATATTCACCTAGCAATGGCAGGACAAAATGGGGCAGTCATCATTCCAATAAAAGCAACTTTAGCAGATGGTTTAAGAAGTGGTACATTTGAAGCAGCAGATAATACATTTACGCTGACCGAAGAACAATTGACTGCGCTACAAGGTCGGCGCTTGTATATTAACATTCATTCCCAAAAGAGCCTTTCTGGTGAAATTCGTGGACAAATTATCGGCGCACGCGCAAGAACTGTTTTCCGTGCGCATCTCTCTGGTAGCTACGAAGTACCAATCGTCACTACTACTGCTTCTGGTATGGTTTTAGCAGAAGTAATGGGCGATGGTAACGTCCAGTTTTCTGGTACTTTCAACGGTTTAGAAAGCAATTTTGCAGCAGACGTAGCTGGTGGTGCGCACATTCATAGAGGCATGGCAGGTATGGCAGGTGGCATTATCGCACCGTTTACTGTGAATACGACCGATAATCGAACAGGTACTTTTCCAGCCAGCAGCAACCTGACAAATCTGCCCACAGAAGAAATCACTCGCTTATTCAATCGTGGCATATACGTCAATATTCACACTCAAAACAATCGCAGCGGTGAATTGCGTGGACAATTACTACCAGAAGCACCGATTAATTTTAACAGCTTTATCTCTAGTATTTTTGAAGTACCAGAAGCTACTTCTCGCGCGCTGGGTGCAGTGAAGGCTGAATTACAAGGTACGAGATTGGTAGTATCGGGTTCTTTTGCAGGGCTGGGCAGCACGTTAGGTACAGACATTCGCGGTGGTGCGCATATCCACCTTGGTTTTGCAGGACAAGCGGGAGCTATCCAGTTTGAGTTGACAACCACCCTGAACGAAGATGCGAAAGGCGGACGCTTCGAAGCTGCTAGAAATACTTTTACCCTAACTCCAGATCAAGTGGCACAGTTGCGTGCGCGTCAGCTATATGTCAACATTCACTCACAGCAAATACGAAGCGGTGAATTGCGTGGACAATTATTGCTGGAAGCTAACTCTTACTTTGTTGCGCCACTTTCTGGTGCTAGTGAAACTGTGCCTGTGAAAACCTCAGCAAGTGGTATGGTAGTTGTGGAAGTGAATGGGAATAGCGGTGTAGCGACAGGCGCGTTTGCTGGATTTTCTAGCGATGTAGCAGTAAATGTACGCGGTGGCGCACACTTTCATGTGAATATGGCAGGTGCAAACGGTCCAATTCGCGTAGAATTAGTACCAACCGTCAACGCAGACAATCGCAGTGCCACATTTACGGCAGCTCAAAATACATTTACGATTAGCCCAGGATTGTTGGACACGATTCGCAACAGAATGGTGTATGCCAATATCCACTCTGTCAATTTCCCAAGTGGTGAAATTCGCGGACAATTATTACCATTAGCAACTGCTTATTTTACAACCAATCTAAGAGGCAGTAACGAAGTACCACCATTGGCTACTACTGCTAACGGTGCGTTGAAATTAGAATTGACTGGCAATAAATTGACAGTTACAGGTCGCTTTGGTGGCTTGCAAGGTGCGTTTGACCCTTTGGTAGCAGGTGGTTCACACATCCATTTGGAACAAGTGGGTAAGAATGGCGGTATTCAAATTCGATTGAATGCTACATTAGATCAGAACCTATTAGGCGGTGCCTATCAAGCAACTAACAATGTCTATGAATTGACAGATGAGTTATTGAATGCACTATTCGCAGGTAACTTGTACGCCAATATTCATACTGCGTTCTCCAGAAGTGGCGAAATTCGTGGACAGATTCTACCGGAAATCAATCGTTTCCCAGCCGGCACTTTAGCAATCACCGCACCAGCTGATGGCGCAGCTATTACCATTGAAGGTGCTGAAAATACACCTTTCGTACCTACTTGGGAAGCTGCTACTGACCGCGATAAGTTGGCTTACATTTGGCAACTTTCTGCAAGTGCTGATTTTAGTAACATCTTATTCCAAACTATCCTTGAAGGAACGGCTTTAGAAACTGATTTTGCCACAGTGGATGGCTTATTGGAAGCAGCAGGCGTGGAAGTAGGACAGACTGTAACACTTTACCACAGAGCTATTGCCACAGATGGCGCGTTGCAAAGTGTAGGTGCTGGGGTATCCGTCGTACTGACGCGCGGTGTGGTAGGAAGCACCAGCGAAGGAGTGGACTTGCAATTAAGTATTAAGGCTTCTTCTGACACGTACAGCATTTTTACACCGACTACTTTTGAAATTGTTGTTACTAACACAGGTACACAGCCTGCTACTAATATCCGCATCGCAGCAGGTCGTCCGACAGGCTTAGTTCACACCAGCGCAGTAGTTACCAACGGACTTTACCGCGTAGTGATCGGCAAGTGGGATATTGCTAGTTTAGCGGCTGGCGAAAGCGACACGTTGTTATTGACCTTATTCGCCTTAGTGGATGACATGGACATCACTAATTTCGTACAGGTAGAAAGACTAGATCAAATTGATACCGATTCCACGCCAGGCAACAACACTGGTAGCACACCTAGCGAGGACGATGAAGCAGTAGTAGTCATTCGCCCTACCATGCACACTCATGGTTTAGCGACCAGCACTACCAGCATCAACAGCGTTTATCCAAGTCCTGCTACGGACGCTATCACCGCCAGCATTCAGAGCGCAACAGCTATCAACACTACATTGAGCATTTTCAATGCTAATGGTCAATTAGTACAAACACAGCGCATTCAATTGGAAGCAGGCTATAACGATACTTATTTGAATATCCAGCACCTTGCTAATGGCACGTACTTCTTGCACGTAACCGATACAGCAACCGTGATGGTGTTTGTGAAGGAATAATTTTTTGAAAATCATGCCAGGGAATGATGCCATGTCATTTCCTGGCTATTTCCACAATAAGCCATACGTAAAATATCAATCTAATTTTACATCCTCCTCTCTCCTTTGTCCTCTCTTACCCACTTTTCAAGGATAACTTCCAAATCTTTACCCAAATCTTCCTCAAAAATAGGTTGATGAAAATTGATGAGTTTGTGAAGCAACGGAACTAGCTGCCGCTTTTCATCCAGGCTTAAATTACCAGCTACAATCTGACCAACTTTCTCCATACGCGCCTCTATTTCTTGGTACAACTTCTTACCGCTTTGTGTCAGGTTTACCTGTTTAGCTCTGCCGTCTGCTACGTCGTCAAACTCTTCCACCAATCCTTGACGCAGCAAGCGTTTGAGGACTTCAATGCCAGGAGAAAGTTCAATCAAACAGCGCTGAATCAACTCTGTTTTTCGCATACTGCCACCATAGAATAGGACAACCATTGCCACCAAATCGTTCCAGCCTACTAACGGCGTTTGTTTGGTAGCCGTTTTGACGTAATGGCGTGCATGGTTGAACAGCATTCCAATATACTGGGTAATGTCACTGTTTAAGTAAGTCTGCTCTTCCTCTGATACCACTTTGTCGCTGGGATTCATTTTTTGGTATAACCAATGAGAAAAGTTATCAATAGTTTGTAAACCAGTCTCCCGTTCAAATTGTGCGTACTGATCTATTAAGATTTAATATTATCGTACCTCATTTTTTATTATGATTTCAAAGTAATTTTTTTACCTCCAATTAGATTAGCTTAAAAAGAAAAGTAAGTCGAATGAATTAACATGAAGTGACCACTTTTACAAATTTAGCAAATCTGGTAAAAATTTATTCTAAAATAAATGTTTGAGGAGTGAACAAACAGAAAATAACTATGTTTTCGTTGCTAAAATTATTTAAACAAAGTAAATATGAAATTACTTGTTTTATTTTTCTATCAATACCAGCCGTAACGACAAACTTTAAACAATCGCGTAGTGTATTCCTCGAATTAAAAGCAAGATGCTAAGTAATAAATCTCAGAAAACCAATAAATTAACTATGTAAAAAATTAAAATCACTCAAATTATGAAGTACATATTGACCTTTTTTTTTAGTGTATTCGTTCAACTTCTGATGGCGCAAACTGGCGTGGTGAGGGGCGTAATTCGTGACGCACTTACTAATGAACCGATTGGGTTTGCTAACGTCCTGTTGAAAGGCACGGATGAGGGAACTACAAGTGAAGCGGACGGTAGTTTTGAAATTAGCGACTTAATGCCTGGACTTTACGATGTGCAGGTAAGTTTTGTAGGGTTCAATGAAAAAACCATTGCTGAAGTGCAAGTCACTAACGCTAAACCTGCGGTGGTAGAGGTTCAGTTGGAGCAAGTTTCCGAACAATTAGAGGAAGTGGTGGTGAAAGCCTCTCCTTTCAAAAAAACAGAAGAAAGCCCTGTTTCCTTACGCACGATTGGCGTTGCAGAAATTCAGCGCAATCCAGGTGGCAATCGCGATATATCTAAAGTGGTACAAACCCTGCCTGGCGTAACTTCTACTGCTTCTTTCAGAAACGACCTTATCATTCGAGGTGGCGCACCCAATGAAAATCGCTTTTATTTGGACGACGTGGAAGTACCGAATATTAACCATTTTGCTACACAAGGTGCCTCGGGCGGACCTGTTGGTTTGATTAATGTCAATTTTATTCGGGAAGTGGACTTTTACAGTGGCGCTTTCCCTGCTAATCGTGGTAATAGCTTGAGTTCTGTATTCAATTTCCAACAACGCGACGGGCGTGACGACCGATTTGGTGGTACTTTTATGCTTGGCGCATCGGATGCAGGTTTGACGTTTGAAGGACCAATTGGGGAGAAAACGACCTTCCTACTTTCTGCTCGTCGTTCCTATTTAGGCTTCTTATTTGAATTGCTTGAATTGCCTTTTTTACCCACTTACAATGACTTTCAAGTGAAGGTAAAACATAAAATTGACCAACGCAACGAAATTACTTTCATTGGTCTAGGTGCCGTGGATCAATTTGAGCTTAACCTCAATGCTAACGAAACCGAAGAACAGCAGTTTATTTTGGATAATCTTCCCGAAAGTCCGCAATGGAACTATACCAATGGATTGGTTTACAAGCATTTCCGCAATAGCGGTTATTGGACTTTTGTACTGAGCCGAAATATGCTCAATAATGAAAGTACCAAATATTTACGCAATGATGAAAGCAGCAAGGATAACTTAATTTTGGATTATCAGTCACAAGAGATTGAAAATAAGTTACGCATTGAAAACACGACTCGCACGGGCGATTATAAAATCAATTACGGCATCGGAACAGAGTATGTAAAGTACAATACTCAAACTTTTAATCGAATTTTCACTACTTCTGGCGCGCAAACCATAGATTATGCTTCTGCAATTGATTTTGTAAAATATTATGGTTTTGGGCAGGTGAGTAGAAAATTTCAAAACGACCGCTTGGCACTTTCTTTTGGTTTGCGCGTGGATGGCAACAGCTATTCTGACGATATGAGCAATCCTTTTGAACAGATTTCTCCGCGTTTTTCTTTGTCTTATGCCATGACCGAACGATTGTCGGTTAACTTTAACACAGGTATTTACTACCAATTACCTCCTTACACTTTACTGGGCTATCAGGAGAATGGTGAATTGCTGAATAAAAGCAACAATATTAAATTCGTACAAGCGGATCATTTGGTAGCTGGTTTAGAATATAATTTGCCGAGTAACGCCAAAATATCTGTGGAAGGTTATTTTAAACGTTACCACAATTATCCTTTTTTACTGCGCGATAGTTTGACCTTAGCCAATTTAGGAGGTGATTTTGGCGTGATAGGCAATGAGCCTGCTGTTCCTCGTTCGGATGGAAGAAGCTACGGGCTAGAAGTGCTTTTTCAACAACGATTATTTAAAGGGTTTTACGGGATTGTAGCTTATACTTTGGGTAAAAGCGAGTTCGAAGACAAAAATCGTGATTTAATTCCTTCTTCTTGGGATGCTAGGCATATTGTCAATTTGACGGTTGGGAAAAAATTTAACAAAGGATTTTTCAAAGACATAGAAGTTGGTATCAACTGGCGATTCCAGTCGGGTTTGCCATTTACACCTTTTTCAGAGGCTTCGAGTTTGGTACAAAATTGGGATGTAAACAGCAGGGGGATTCCGAACTATACACTTTTGAACACTTTACGCAGAGACGTACTCAATTCTTTTGATTTCCGAATTGATAAAAAATGGTTTTTCGAGCAGTGGAGTTTGAACCTTTACTTTGATGTGGAAAACGCGAACTCCAATGTGGTTGGCAATCCTACACTCATTTTGGATAGGCAGTTGGACGAAAACGGCACCCCAATTGGTGGTGGCGTAATCGTTAATCCTAGCGCGCCAACTGCCGAGCAACGCTATTTATTAAAAACCATCAACGATGCAGTGGGGACACCCATACCGAGTATTGGAATTATGGTGGAAATATAAAAAGAGCTAAACTAAATAGTGGAAGGTCAAAAAAACATTGTATTAAGTTGAGGCACTTAGCGCTTTCAAGTTTTAATTCGTTTGGAGTAGATAATTTTTTTGTTCCTCCCAAACAGCGTTTTGAATCTTCCAAACGTTTACTAGGTAATGAATTTTGAATTTGATAGTACTCAAAATAATATTGCTCACTGATTTAATTTGCCTTAAAATTTTTTACTTGGTTTTTAGTTGGTTTTGTTTGTTAGTTGAAGGGGAGTAGCGGACTACTCCCTTTTTTTGTTTATCAATCAGAGGTTATGCTACATTTTTTTTGATTGAAATAGAGGAATTATCGCTATTTTTGCAATAGAAAGCATACAATTTAGTTCAAATTTACTGCATCAAGCACAAATAAAGCAACATGTTGCTTTTACAACTCATTCAAGCATAGTTTGCATTTAGTAACTTAATACCTACTACTCAAACCAACTCATTCCTACTATGAAAGAAATAAAAATTGGTAAGCACTACATCAGTAAAACCCATCGTCCCTTCATTATTGCTGAAATGTCTGGCAACCACAATCAGTCCCTAGAAAGGGCGTTGGAACTAGTTAAAGCAGCAGCAGCAACAGGCGCGCACGCATTAAAACTCCAAACTTACACACCTGACACTATTACTTTAAAAACACAGTGGTGGGTTGTTCGATATTCAGGATGATCACTCACTTTGGCGTGGAAAGAATTTATACGAACTCTATCAAGAGGCTTACACGCCTTGGGAATGGCATCAACCGATATTCGACTACGCTCGTTCTTTGGGAATGGAAGCGTTTTCTTCCCCATTCGATGAAACCGCCGTTGATTTTCTAAACGATTTGGATGTACCTGCTTTTAAAATTGCTTCTTTTGAGAGCAACCATTTTCCGTTACTCAAAAAAGTGGCACAAACAGGCAAACCTGTTATTATATCTTCTGGCACTTCCAAACTTAATGAGCTTTACGAATCAGTGCAGTATCTTAAAG
>JAAUTG010000244.1 GCA_012031785.1 Saprospiraceae bacterium
GAAGAAATAGTTAGCTTCAAGGCTGGACAATTCGTGACGATGGATTTACCTATTCACGAAAAACGGCTAAAACGTTTGCGCAGTTATTCTATCGCCAGCGCACCAAGTAATGATAATATCTTGGAATTTTGTATTGTCCAATTAGAAGGGGGAATGGCTACTAATTACTTTTTCAACGAGGTAAACGTTGGAACGTCCATTCTATTTAAACCACCTTCTGGCGTGTTTATCTTACCAGAACCTATTACTAAAGATTTGGTGTTTATTTGCACAGGAACAGGGGTTGCGCCCTTTCGCAGTATGTTGTTTGATATTTTTAATCATAAAAAGCCACACCAAAAGCTGCATCTTATTTTGGTACGCGCTATGAAAATGGTATTTTGTATCGCCAAGAATTTGAGCAACTTCAAAGCGAACTTAATGATTTTCAATATTCCATAGTGCTTTCTCGCGAGCCATCTTGGCAGGGACATCAAGGCTATGTGCATTCTGTTTATACGGAGCAGTACCAACAAGTACGTGAAAATATTGCTTTTTACTTGTGTGGTTGGAGCAACATGATTGATGATGCAGTAGAGAATCTAGTTGTTAAACTCGGCTACGACCAAAGTCAAGTTCATTATGAATTATATGGCTAATGCAGCAATATAATTGAATTCATCTCCCAAATTCTAGATTATTTTAAATCGGCCAAATTGCGAGCAAAACCTTTGATGCCTGCGGCTTCCATGCGTTGCCCAAGTTGTTTGGCGTCTTCCACGCTGGCGAAAGCACCCACGACCATTTTATAGACCGTTTTCCCCTCAATTTCATTGATGTTGACAATAATAGGTGCATTAAATTGTCGCTGCAAACGCTCTGCCTGAATGAGTACGTTAGCGTAATCAGCAAAAGCACCAATTTGTATGCCCCAACCTTGTGACGCTTGACGCTCTACGTTGAAGCGAAAAAGTCCTTGCCCCTTGCTAGTTCCAGTGTCAAATAGCGCGGTGTTGGCATCTCTTCTTCGCATGGCTTCTGCCACTGCACGATCCGCATTCACGCGCCCATAACCGTATTTTGGAGAATGTCCGTTTACGTACTCACTAGGTGAGCCAATTTTATCAGCAGTCTGTTCTAAAATACTTTTTACTGCCTTAGCTGTTAAATCTGGATTGACAGAAAGCATAAGTGCGCAAATCCCTGCCACCAATGGGCAAGCACTAGAAGTACCGCCAAAATGTTTGTATTGATTACCTCTTCCTCGTCCATCTCGCCAATACTTAAACTCGCCTACTTCGTTTTCAATGCCTTCATCCCAACTGGCACGAGCTGCTATGATGGGCCAGTCTCCATTAGAAGGCGCGCAAATGGAGACTTCTCGTCCCCTGTTTGAATAAGTAGCATGCAGGTCTTGGCTAGTAGAAGCTGCTACCGCAATTACGTCAGGATGCGCAGCGTAAAAATTTACAAAATCAATATCGTCATTTCCTACTGCAAAAAGTACGATACAACCTTTTCCGTTTCGTCCTTCACGCGCCGCACGAGTAATGGCAGCCTCTTTCATAGCATTAAGTGAAAAATTACCATCCGTTGTTCCCCAACTACAGCTAATAATGTCTGCCCCATTTTTGGCACAATAATCGAACATTTGCTCTGTCACCCGAGTACTGAACGAAGTGCCATGCACGGGCATAAACTTAGCGTTAGGTGCCACGCCTATGATTCCCTTAGCGTTTTGGGTAGCCAAAGCCACACTTGCACAAGGCGTACCGTGATTGTGACCAGATTCTTTTCCTGGAATGTTAGCAGAATTTGACCAACTGTCAAAAGGACGAAAAACCTTATCCTTCAAGTCTGGATGGGTCAAATCAAACCCATTATCAATGATGCTAATCACGATGTTGGTGCTACCATAACCCTTCATGCGTTGCCAAGCATCTATCACTTTTGCATCTGCCCCTTTTTTAAGTCGCCAGTTAGCATCTGACACAATACCATTATTTTTTAGATGCCATTGATGTTCGATTAAAGGATCGCTGGGTAAGCGAAATTCATACTCATCAAGTGGCATATCCAAATCAGGCTCTACCCATTTTACTAATGAAATATTAGAAAGGGCTTGTGCTACTTTTAAAGGATTTGGAGATGCTGGCGTAACTTTAGCTAGAATAGTGGTGTCATCCTTACGCTCCACAAGTAGCAACTTAAACTCGTCTAAAGTCAGTTGTTGCTCGCTTGTCGCTACTCCTGTTTGAAACTGAATGTAGATATCCCTGTTGGTACAATAGGGCGATTACTTCCTTCCGCGTAATAGACGTGTGTACCCACTTCCACTACATCCATTTCTCGTATTGCATCCAGTTTACTATCAATATTTTGGTTGCCTTTATTTAAGTTTACTACATTAAAGCCTCCTAAACGCTGTTGCAATACTTCTTTGATTTGCGTAAGTAATTGTTTTTTATCTGATGCTTCCTTCGTTTTCAAGCCTACTAAATTATTACTTTTTAGTAGCGTTAATTCTTTTTTACCATTTTTTATTTTGATTGCCATAGTATTTAGTTGAAAAAAGTGACAAGGTAAATTTGTGTTTATCTTGCCACTTTACCGATGTTAACACATCAAATTATTTAAAAATATACTGCATAAAAAACGTTGAAGTGCAACAAGTAAATTACTTAGAAGCACCAACTGTTAGATTACCCTTGTCACGCCAGGCTTTGCAATAGGATAGTAACCATCTTTATTAGGTAATATAGGTGGTTCAGCATTCCAATCAAACTTTTTCGGCATCAAATCAATGTTCGAATTGAGTGCAGCATCCCATTCAATCATTTGACCAGAATAAGTTGCCATTCTACCCATAATGGCGGTTAAAGTTGCCTTTGCCCCATTTTCTGCGTCCGCATATTTGTACTCGCCCTTTGCAATAGCTTTGAATAACAAATCGTGTTCCACTTGGTACGGGTTAGGGTCTTTTTTATCGTTATATTTCAATAATGGATAGCCACTTTTTGTCAAAACTACGCCTGGCTCTGGGGCACTGCCATTTGTACCTTGAAATGCCTCTGAGACGCGATAGTGCGTATCAGGAATGTGGCGACATTGGCTGAACATTCGACTACCATCAGCATACTCAAACTCTACAAAATGGTGGTCGTAAATTTCACCATGCTCTTTGCCAGTGCGTACCAAACGTCCACCCATACCATGCGCTCGCACGGGATAAGCTTGCTTTACCCAATTACTTACATCCATGTTATGGATGTGTTGCTCATTAATATGGTCGCCACATAGCCAGTTGAAATAGTACCAGTTGCGCATTTGGTACTCCATCTCTGTCATGTTTGGTTTACGCTCGCGTACCCAAACCCCTCCGCTATTCCAATACACTTGTGAAGAAAGAATTTCGCCAATCGCCCCATTTTGCAACATATCTACCCACTGTTGATAGACTTTTTGATAATGTCGCTGCAAACCCACTACTACGTTTAATTTCTTTTGTACTGCCAAAGCTGCTGTTTCTAGCACCTTTCTCACGCCTGGCGCATCCACTGCTAGAGGTTTTTCCATGAAAACATGCTTATTCGCTTTGACAGCCGCTTCAAAATGTAAAGGTCGGAAGCCAGGAGGAGTGGCTAAAATCACTACATCCACTAACGGAATTACTTTTTGGTAAGCCTCAAACCCTACAAACTTATGTTCTTCTGGCACATCAATACGGCTGCGCACATCAATAGGTGTTTCAGACGACCAATCGTTGAATTTGGGTCGGTAATTTTCTTGTAGCAGCCATCCAACTGGTCTTTGAAGGCATCAGCCATAGCTACTAATTTTACATTTTGACCAGACTGTAGTGCCTGTACTATTGCCCCTGTGCCACGTCCTCCACAGCCAATCAATCCGATTTTGATAGTGTCTTCTCCGTCAATATAAGCTTTTGCACCCAGCATGGTTGGTGCAATTATAGTAGCACCCATCGCCATAGAGGATGCTCTTACAAAATCTCTGCGCTTCATTTTTTCGTTTTGCATCATTGAATTGATATTTAAAGAAAGTGAGTTAATTTTTGAGGGCTACAAAAACACAAAATGTCAGTATTACAAATGTATCCTTACCTCTTTAATAATGCAAGCATCTGTAAAATTATATTTGTCAAATTATCCATTTTGTCTTAAACACATTGGAATTTAATCGGATTGAGATGGATATGTACTGATTTTTTATGCCTTTGTGAATGGAGTTTGGGTGAGGAATGTAGTTGCATGATATATTAATTTTTTTGTAACCCCAATAATTACTTGTACTTGCTAATCATCATAATTGTTAATCAATTGAACCAAGAAAAAGACAAAACAAATGAATCAACAATTAAGTAGGTATGATTGACTAAGTGACACCAATCAGCATGAAAATGTATTAGGATATACGAGGTTCACATTTTCAGAAGTATCAATTTAATAGTTACATCTACTCAGCAAAAGTAAATTGCGTGACATTACTTACTTACCAATACAGAACCGTGAAAAAATATTTCCTAGTAAATCATCAGTTGAAACTTCGCCCGTCACGGTGCCTAAATGGTGCAGGGCTTGGCGAATATCCATAGCAATAAAATCTGAAGATATACCTGTGTTCAAGCCTTGAGTGATAGCAGTTAAACTTTCGGCTGCTTTTTGTAAGGCTTCCACATGGCGAGTGTTGGTGAGTATGGTGTCAGAGCTAATATCTTGCTGAATGGCTGTTTGGTAAATACATGACTTGAGCCATTCTATATTCATTTGGTGGGCAGCAGCAACAGGAATGAAATTTTGTGGCGATATTGTAAGTCCCACAGCAGCTAGGGAGGAGGTGTAGTGGTTCATTTTAGTGTAGGGGTTTAAGTCCATTTTATTGGCAACTAAAAGGAATGGGGTATGATTATGAAAAAGCTGTTGAATATCGCTGGCAACATCTGCTGGTGAAGTTTGAATGATATCAAATACATACAGCACCATAGCAGATTGCTCTATTTTTTGCATGGTTTTAGCTACGCCAATGGCTTCGATTTGGTCTTGTGCTGCTCGAATGCCAGCAGTGTCTATCAACCTAAAGGCAATACCATTAATTTGTAGTACTTCTTCAACCGTGTCGCGTGTAGTGCCAGCAATTGGGCTAACAATGGCTCTTTCTTCGTTCAGTAAAGCATTTAGTAGCGTGGATTTTCCAGCGTTTGGACGACCTGCAATGACGGTATTGATACCGTTTTTGATGGCGTTACCTAGTTGAAAGGATTGTATTAAACTGTTGACCAGTTGCTGGGCGGAGGTGACTAAATTTTTTAATGCAGTGCGGTCTGCAAATTCTACATCTTCTTCCGAAAAATCTAGTTCTAATTCAATTAAGCTGGCGAAGTCAATCAATTGCTGACGCAAGGTAGCTATGTCTTTAGAAAATCCACCTCGCATTTGTTGAAGTGCAATGGCATGAGCACGTTGAGTGTCAGATGCAATTAAATCGGCGACAGCTTCGGCTTGAGACAAATCCATTTGTCCGTGAAGGAAAGCACGCATGGTAAATTCGCCAGGCTGTGCTAAACGCGCTCCTTTACGAATGAACAGTTGAAGTAACTGTGCGGTAATGTAGGGCGAACCGTGGCAAGATACTTCTGCTACATTTTCTTTGGTATAGCTTTTTGGTGCAAAAAATAAGGATACAAGCACTTCATCTAGTACCTCGCCACTTTCATTTAAGATAAAACCAAAGTGTATGGTGTGGCTGGGTTGTTGAGTTAAGTCTTTGCCTTTGAAAGTTTGATTGACTATGGATATAGCCGTTTTGCCTGATAATCTAATTATTGCAATTGCTCCCATGCCATTAGGAGTAGCTAGTGCAACGATGGTGTCGTCCAGATTATGTCGAGTATAATTCATGTCCAGTTGAGTTGTTGAATGAGAAGAATGGTGATTATGCAAACTGGCGCAAAACAGCTTCACAGGCTTGTTCAAGCATGTCGAATACTTGAGTGAAGCCGTCATCATTCCAGTATGGGTCAGGTACGTTGATGTTTTGATTAGGATAGACAAAATTCATAATCATTTTGACTTTAGCTTGCGCTTGTTCGGTTTTGGCTAATCGCAGGAGGTCTTGATAGTTGGAAGTATCCATTGCGAGTATTAAGTCGAAATCAGTGAAGTCAGCAGTGCGAATTTGTCTTGCTCGTTGAGTAGTGATGTCAATATTTTTAGTTTTAGCGATTTCTATGGAGCGTGGGTCAGGTAAATGACCAATATGCCAATTTCCTGTTCCAGCCGAATCTATATGCCAATCAAGCCCTTTTTTTTCTACTTTGTTTTTTAAGATACCTTCTGCTAAAGGGGAGCGACAAATGTTGCCCAAACAAACCATCAGTACTTTCACGGAATTGGATTAAATGTAAACTAGATTTTGGTGTTTGTTTTACTTTTGGTTTTTTGTTAAAACCTTACTTTGCTTGATTTTCAATGCTTTACAACATCAAATTCAATAAAGTTAATGAAATACTAAGCCCTATTTGCAACTTTAATACGCCCTATGTTGTAAACTAAATTTGTGAGTAGATATTCAATCAAAGCAACAAATAAAATACTATACTAAATTGATATACAAGCTATGGAACGCTAAATGTCCACAATAAGTTTACTCTTATCGTCAAAATTAGCTCCTTATGCTTTGCCATTTTCCAACAAGCGATTACAATTTCGTAGTATAAAAAATAATGTATTCATTTTATTTGTCTGTTTCATTAAAAAATAATAATTTTGCGTCCCTATGGGAAAAACTACTCTGGAGACACGCCATTATTGGAGTTCATAATACCCATTGGTGGTTTGAATAATGGGTTACACTATTATACATTCAGTATTGAGGATGACTTTTTTGCAAGTTTTGAGTATGGTCTTGTAAAACATGGCAAAGCAACAGTCAACCTTGAGCTGGACAAGCGCGTGGGTGTTTATGAATTGAACTTTGATTTACAAGGTGAAGTTTATACAGAATGCGATAGGTGTTTAGACCCTTTAGTTTTACAAATCGCTTGTCAGGAGCGTTTGTTAATAAAATTTGCAGAAGAAGAATCAGAGGAGTTAGATGTTGTCTATATTCTCACTGGAAC
>JAAUTG010000245.1 GCA_012031785.1 Saprospiraceae bacterium
TTCTTGTTTTGGATTTTTTCCACCAATTGATGGACCACAAAGGCAGCGTGTTGATTTCTTCTTCTGTGAGTTGTTGTTGATATTCGTGTTCCCAGCAGTAGTCCGTATGCTGATGTGGAAACTGTTTTCCTTCGTATTGCAAGCTAATCAATGCTTCCGTTTTGTTGGAAGTGATGCCGAGCGCGATTGGATGTTCGTGCTGTACGGTGTGTTGAAGAATGCGTTCAGGTTCAAAGTAAGCCTTTAAAGCCGCTTGGACTTCTTCTAAAAAGATAGAGCTAGGTTGAGTATGTTGTTTTTTTAAGTTATCTAAGATGGTGCTTTGAGTAGTATGATTCTCATTTTCAACGGCTTGTGCGTACAAGATAAAATTGCCCCAACGGTAGCAGCCTTTACTTTTGGGAAAATTAACCCACTCCTCTATCTTATTCATAGGAATGGAGTTGACGACAAACACTTGGTTTTGCGCACAAGCTAGTATGGTATTAATCCAAGTTGTTCCTACCTCGGTTTCGAGCGCAGCAAGGGCTTTAGGAAGGTTTCCGAGTACATCCACCGTACCAAAAGTATTAGAAACGATTAACACATCGTAGGTTTGTGCAGATAGTTCTTCTGCGTGAAGTACGCCAAGACCATGACGCTCCAATGCTTCGAGTAGTATTTTTCCCTTACCTAGTTTTATGTTTTCCAAACATTCAACCATCAAATTGCGCTGCGGATAGGTGAAGCAGACAATACCTACACTAGGATAGGTTCTTTCGTCGGGACTTTTGATTTCGTTAAGTAGCCTAATTACCTCCTCTACTTCAGCTTCATTAATGCCTTCTTTTTCTAGGTATCTACCGTCCACTTGCTTCAGTTGAAGATGCGGTGTGGCAAACCTTGAAATATGGTTAAGTGATTGATAGATTGCTGCTTGGAAAGGCATGATTCCCAGCGACTTACCAAAGTATGATTTTAGAGAACTTGTTGTTGGATGCCACGGCTTTAGTGCTTCCAAGTCAGAATGCCCCAAACTGGGGTTCGTGAATAAAGTCACCTGATCGGCAAGCGGAAATAACGGTAACCACTGAGCGATGGAAGCCGTGTGTGCTGCTTCGATGAATAAATAGTCAAAACGGGGAGTATCGTGGTTGGATAACAACTCGTAAGCTACTGAGGTCGTGGCAAGTACGATAGGAGTGGTATGCGTAATTGCATCAAAACAACTACTCCAAATCGGAAGTAAGTTTGCAGATTTTTCGGAAATATCCCATTTTTTGGCAGTGATGGTTTGATAGGCTTCCTTATTGTTTTTCTTCAATGCTTTGAAGTGAACGTCCCTAAGTTTTGCCCAAGTCGCTTCGATTTGACGCAACAACATAGGGCGCAATACTTGGTGGTCAAGCGAGTAATCCGCCATAGCATCGTCACTAGGCGACACAAGATTTTGATTATAGTTTTTACTCAGAAAATAGTAGAGATACCAAGACTTGAAAGCAGCTTCCCAAACGGGTGGTCGCGCCTTGATGAGCGCGCGAACGATGCTCCGCTCGTTATCAGTGCAAAGTAACCAATGTCGTTCCCATTCGTAGTAAAGATCAAAGTCCTTGAGGTGGAAATAGGTGCTTTCTAATTGCTCAATGAGGCTTTCCAGGTATTTTTGGCGTTTTGGAATGGTCAATATCTTTTTTTCAACTCCTTTTCTAAATAAACTGGCTTCGTTAATTTCTTCAATAAATAGGTCTTGCGCGTATTCGAGTTCTTGAATTTGCTCTTGAAAATCCAAGTCAATCAAGACCGTATTTTCGCTCAAACGTTTAATTTCTTCTTGCAATTGGCTAGGAATCTCATTTCCCCAGTTTTGTAAACTTTCTCTAAATCGTTGAACTTCGGTCTTTAACTTTGTGATGCTACTGGTATCGTAAAACGTAAAATTAAAGAATTGATGCTGCTCAAAGTTTTTCTTAAACGCCTCGAATTGCATGAACATATCTTCCTGCTCTGCTACAATTTCCTTATGCCGCTTGCTGAATGCGCCATACAAAGAAAATAGCACTTACTTTTTCAAATTCTTCTCCATGCTTTAACTGTGCATCTGCAATTTGTTCTAGCAAATGCAGCGATTTGGTGTTGAATTGCTCGTGGTGTTGTTCGTAGTAAGTGCGGAGTTTTGCTTTGTAGTTGCTGATTTTATTGCTGTATCGTTGCAACAATTGGTAAGCCTTTTGAAGTAAATTACGAATTGTTTGTTGAGCAAAAGCCAAGCCTTCCTGCTGTGTTTTATTGGTATAAATTGTTTTGTGCAACCGCTTGAGTGGATGTTTCAATCCAAGTTCTTGACTGTAAAGTGTTTGACTTTTTTTGAGTACCTCTAATAGTTGTTGGTATTCTGCTGCACTGAACTCAAAATCCTGTTCGCAAAGATGGCTGTCCAAATATTCTTTTCCTGCAATTCGATTGTTAAGCATAAAATTTCCAACCACTTCCGTCCAAGTATATTTGCCCAATAAGGGTTTTTCTACCAATTCGTAATACTGGTTTAATTTTTCTTTTCCTCTTTCGCAGCGATTGAGTAGAAGTTGAAAAGCATCTGGTTCAAATTTTATAGATTTTGTATTTTGTGCAATGGTCTTTTACAAGTTCAAAGAGCAGTTTTAAATCTTGGTCTGTATTTTTAAGTAAAAAATGCAACTGCTGAATCCCTTGTTTTTCCAGCACACGTTGCAATTGTCGCAAAGGAGAAATATAGTCAGCAACTACCAGACAGCGTTTTTCATTCGATAAGGCATTGCTCAGGGTATGAGCTAAGAGATAGGTTTTACCCGTCCCCGACATGCCTTCTACGATGTTGAAAGGATGTTGCAGAATGTGCTGAAATGCACTAGCTTGATGAGGGTGTAACGTGGAAATTCCTTGCGTGTGAGGTGGTGTTTGAGGCAGAGTTGGTTGCCATTGCCTTTTAGGATGCAACTGCCACAAAGGTGGAAAAATGCCAATTACAGCCGATTTGAGTAATTTTGTAACCAAAGTAGGTTCAACTTGAGATAAGTTCTTCCAAGTCTCATCCACTTGAAATCCTAGTGTATTAAAAAGTGTGGCAACTTGTTCAAAAAGCGACGTGGAGGGCTTTTGCGCGCTGGCAAACATGGTTTGTAATTCTTCTAAAACAGCACTTGGCAAGATGTTTGTCAATGCGGAATTTAAGCGCGAGTTCCCATCGTGCTTTATTTTCCAAGTTTCTGCACTATCTAATTGCTTTTCGGCTTGTATCTGCCACAAAAAATAGGTATAAATCGCCCTTCTGATGTGGTTTGAAGTAATGGAAATCCAACAGCTAAATTATGATGTCCTTTTAAGCGATATTCATTTTGCGTTTGTGTTACCAAATGTCGCCATAGTTTCGCTACTGGAAATGGCACTTCAAAATCAGCATAAACGGTATCTTTTTCTAAAAGTGCTTCTACAAATCCAGTAGCAAAATCCAAGCCACCTCTACTCAATCGGCTTAAATCAAGTGTTTGTATTATTGATTTTACGGCTTGCTCGTGTTCCTGCCCATCCGTGTCCACCCACGCACTTGCCTCTGGATATTTAAACATACAACAAGATTTTCGATAATTTTAAAATCGCACTTCTAGTTACCCAAGTTCAACACACAGGTATAAACCTACATTCAAAAAGGGACATCAAAACTATAAAAATCTTGTTGTGTTTTTGAAAGTAAATGGAAGTAAAAAAAAATAATACATCAATTACGCAAAAATAACTTTGATAGTCAACACTTTAGAAAAAATGAAGGTACAGATTATTTTTATTTGCTCAAGTTTTACTCCATATCGAAGGCATTGGGTCTTACAATTTCGTAATCGTAAGTGATTTCTGCTGTTTTTTCTAATATCTTAGCTACGGAACAATATTTTTCCATAGAAAGCGAAACCGCTTGTTGCACTTTGTCCTCCTTTAAATTGCCAAATAATCTATAATGAACATGAATAGTGGTAAACAAAGCAGGTTCTTTGTCTTCCTCGCGCACTGCTTTAATGTCAATTTCGAGGTCATCCAACTGCTGACGCTGTTTGTTAAGGATACTAATTACATCTATCGCGCTGCATCCTCCAAGCGCAGATAACAAGGTTTGCATCGGGCGCATGGCGGAGTTACTACCGCCAACAGCAGGTGAACCATCCATTTCAACTGTGTTGCCGTTTTCGTTGCTTGCTCGTAAATGATAAGCATTGTTTAGTCTTTTCAACTGTATTTCCATTTTCTAATGATTTTAGTCTGTTTGTTATTGTTTAACTTTTCTTATAACATCGAGAACAGCAAAAATCCTATTAAAACAACAGAAAAGAAGATTTTTGTCGTGAAAAAGTTAAGAAGATGGTTGTAAATTTAATTTTGCATTAAAGTTATTTAGTTCTTAGAAAATTACTGCGCAAACACAATTTTTAAGCTATAAAACACTGTGAATAAATGACTTAAAAATAAATTCTCACAAGTCCTGTAACAACTTTCTAAGAACCATAATCTCCTAGTTCTCAAACCTAGCAAAACTTATCAATAATCACTTCCAGCCGCTACGTTAGGTGCAGCCTATTTTTGGGTCGTCATTCCTTCTTTCAATTTTCTTTCAGAAGTGCTAATCACTAAAATGTCATTAAACGTTTTCAAGTTTGTAACTGCAAACTTTGTCGGTAAACCTTTACTTGATAGTTCCCACATTGTGTTATCATCTGTTTTCTTATAAACTCCGTCCCATTGTCCTGCAAAGATTAAATTATTGTTATTTATTATATTGAAAGTGTAAAGTTCTTTTGGTAAACCACTTTGCTGGGATTGCCAAGTTTTGCCGTCTGTTGAAGACAATAATAACTCATTGTAAGTCATTGCATATAAGTGTTTTTTGTCTGAACTAATGTTGTGCATACTAAATTGTGGGGATGAATTTATCCAAGATTTGTCCGTTTGTTGCGAAAAAATGCCCTTGTTGGTTGCCAAATAAAAATTCCCATGGTAAAAAGTTGCTCCATTCGTTTGCAACGAATTTTGTCCAAATTCTAACTTCCAACTGTTTGAGCTTTTTATGAGAGCATAAAAACCGTCATTCGTACAGGTATATAAAGTGTGGTTGAACTCACAGAAACGCCTAATTGTCAAGTTTTTAAGACCACTATTTAGGTTTGCCCAGTTTTTCCCGTAGTCTGTTGTGTAAAAAACACCTTTAAGTTGAGTGCCAACAAAAATAGCACTATCAAAAATTGCTAAAGTTCCAATATTTCCTGCTATAATTTGTTGGTCAGTTGGAACATTATCCCAAATTTCATCCTTGAAATTGTATATATAAACTCCATTTTCTTTTGTTGCAATGCCAATCAATTGACTGGAAGTCGCAATTCCGCCCAAACCAATTCTAATTTCTTCTGGTAATCCATTACTTGCATTTATCCAATTTGCTCCATTGTCGTATGAAAAGTAAACAATTCCATTTTGAACTTCTTTTAGCGTACCATTTGTCTGTGAATTGCAGGAAGTCAAAATAAATGTCGTCAATATCAGTAAGCAAGGTTTAATCATTTGTCTGTTTGATGTTTTGAGTCTTTTAGGTAGCACACAACGTGCTTGTGTACAGGTGGTATTATAGCTAGTTTTTTTATTTTTAGTTCTAGGTTCTTAGAAAATTACTGCGCAAATACGATTTTTAAGCTATAAAACACTGTGAGTGAATAACTTAAAAAACAAACTCTCACAAATCCCGTAACAACTTTCTAAGAACCATATTCAAATTATGTCTCAAAAACCAAAAAGATCCAAACAATTGAAAATCATTTGGATCTTAATGCTTATAAATCTACTTCGAGGGGTCGAAAGGAAGAGAAGATTTATGGACGATAATCCTCAATTTACCATCCTCTCCTTTCTTAAACACCCAAGTTTTATCAACCATTACTTCATTTCCGTCTTTATCAGTCACCCATACATTTCCCATAGTAATCGCCACACTACCATAAATTTGAATGCCTTGATTCCCATCTCCCGCATTGTCATACCTTGCTTTTACCCAAGGTTTCAAAGCAAAACCTTTATCCTCTGGATAATCAGGGTCGCCACCAATAAAGTAAGCTAATGCACCCTTTTTATCGTTTCTAAAAGTTTGATTTCCATAAGCTAATGTAGGTTTGAAAAACACCTTGCCGTTGTCATAGTTATAGGCACTAGAAAGCACTTGTTCAGCAAACGCTTTGTAATCTCCAC
This sequence comes from Saprospiraceae bacterium, assembly GCA_012031785.1. Classification (GTDB taxonomy): domain Bacteria; phylum Bacteroidota; class Bacteroidia; order Chitinophagales; family Saprospiraceae; genus JAAUTG01. Next base: position 6,235 of record JAAUTG010000245.1, read on the forward strand.
CTTCTTCTTTCAGTTTACCAATTTTTACCAAAGCATCGCACCACGCCTGTTGTGCAGCATTTACCTCGTCATAAGTAATTACTGTTTGTGCACCTTCTTCAACGTAAACTAACCCAAGGTCATTAATTACCTTTTGTACACTTTCATTGGCTTGTGCCACAACTTTGTCTGTTTGTTCTTTTGCTTGTTCCTGGATTTCGTTGCAAGAGGACATCATGCTTGCAACCAAAAGCACTCCGAAGATTATTTTGTTTATGCTCATAAGTATAACCCATTTTATTGTTGCCTACTTCTTAAAAAGGTGTTCGGCTAGTCCTTTTATAATAGACAATGCTATGCCAGTTTTGTTTATTATAATTGCAAGAATTGCCCGTGATAGTCTTGGGCTTTGCGTTTGGGCGGGTTTCGGAGCACAGAACTTGATTTGAAAAACTAATGTTTGACAAAACACGAAAACCTAACTTTTGGGTAAGTGCTGTTATGCGTAATATGTCTAGTTAAGTTTTTCAAGTTGTTGTTTTAATTCTGTCAAGGTCGTTTCTTTAAAGGCTAATGTTTCTAATGGTTTGTCTGCAATTGTCACTTCTTGAAATGCTGTCTGAAATTGTCCATTTGAGTTTTTAATAGCAACAATTTAACCTGTCTATCCATCGGAACGTTTGAAAAAACAAATTTTCCGTCTGTAGCGTTTTCTATTAATACTCCGTCAATATCCTTAAATACCATTTTTATTTTAGTATCTTTCTCTGTGTTTTTTACATAGTAATCTACAGTCTTTTCAGATTCTAAAAATCGGTCGCAATTAATCCAACCTAATTTTGC
>JAAUTG010000246.1 GCA_012031785.1 Saprospiraceae bacterium
CTTAATTGATCAAGGTCTTGTTGATTCATAGTTGAATTAGATTCGGGCGAGATGTTTAGAGCTGCATTGTTGTTTGCATTTCCATAGCTAAAATTACCTTCATTCCAGCAACTAATAGCATAATTATCAAGCAAACGAATTTTGTCAATTATCTGTTGAAGGTATGTTCCTCCAATTTTTCTTATTTGTGCTTCAACATTTGGGCAGAAAATTATTCTTGAAAATAGTTCCTCTCTTCTTTCCCAAAGTGTTTGAGGCGTTAGTTCCCAATTATTTTTTTCATAAAAGTTGTTATACGAAGTTAAATCACAGATACAATTTTCTTCAGGAATGCCTTGAAAATTGATTCCATAAAAAGCATTGTAAATTCTAAATCTGTCATTGAAGTCGTCAATTGATTCAATTTGTGTTTCAACAGAATTTATCTGTTGAAGCAACTGTGGTAAAACTTGATTCGAAAACTGTTTATCATGAAAACTTGAAAATGCAACTTCGGCAAAAGTTCCATCTGCAACTTTGATGTCCCAAATTGAATCGTGTTTTAAGAATGTTTCATTGGGTTTACGAATAGAAAACAACCCTTGCAAAGTTTGTAGATTATCTTCTAATACATTGGTTGCAGCATCAACATAGCTTGGATTGAAGAGATAATAGTTAAACATTTTTCTCAAACGAATAAGATATGAATAATCAAGTTGTGTTTGGTCGAAAAAACCCTTTTGGCCAATCGGTTAATTCTCCATTCTTTTTTAATTTTATAGGTAACACCTCCGGTTGTGTGCTATTTTCCTGATGACTAAAGAAGTTGATTGTGATTGATTCATTATCTATCTTTTTCTCTGCCACCGCTATTTGAATTCCGTTTATAATATGGTCACTATGTGTCTCAACAATAAGTCTGATTCCTGAATTTGCCATAACACCAAGAAAATAACCCATTTTTGATTGGGCAGAGGGATGTAAATGTGCTTCAGGATTTTCAATTATTAAAAACGTGTCCTTTTTTGCTATTAAACACGAGACAATTATAGGTAATGAGTAACTTATTCCAAATCCTGTATTAGTAGGGAATATACTTTTCCCTTTTGAGTATGAATTTTCTACAGCTATCCTTGCAGTATGCGTTTCACTGTCTTTAACAGGTATAATGGTAACACCATCAATGATATAACTTAACCAAGCATTTACATGATGTTGGAATTTACTCCCTTTTAAAAAATCAGGATTATTAAAAATCCGGTTTAAATCTATTTTGAATTTACTCTCAATTTCAAGAGAGTCTAAATCTGCTATGATTTGGGCCGTAAATTCACCTTGGAACCCTACGTTTGGATAGTCATAAAACCGTATTCCTTGATTAATTCTCGGTCCTATTCTTTCAGCATTTAAGTAATAGAATTGTTGAAACAATAAGGGGTTTTTAGGATATTGGAATTCATTTCTCAATATATGATTCAGGTGTAATCCCAAAATCTTTCTGTCAAAATTATTTGTACTGTATTTGACTGAATAAAGATTTCCTCACAGTTTGAAAGTCCAAGTTCAATATCGGTTTCTTTGAATTCTGACGGTAAAATGTTTAAACTATTTCCTAAACCTAAACAGTAAACATCATTCAGTTCAACATTTAGGCCATTAATGTTTTTATATTCAAAATGATCTCCTTTCCATTCACTGCAATGTTCGATAGTCCTTCTTAAAAGGAGTATTGATTGAATTACTGTACTTTTACCATTGCCATTGCCACCTGCAAGTACTGTTAATTCATTTATCGGAACTTCAACGTCATAAAAACACTTGAAGTTTTTTATGCCTAATGTTATCATTTTAATATGAAATATTGGTTTCAAATAATTCGTTTAAAACATTGAACGTGTAAAGAAGATTGGCTTTACCGTTTGTTCCGTATGATAGATAATAAAGTAACTGTTGGTCAGTTTCTATTTTATTGGCTATTAAATCAGTTAAAAAATTTCTTGCATTTTTTTCTATTACAACTTCTTCATCATAATCTGCCAATAATACTGAACAGCATACAAAAGCGCTTTGTTTATTAATTGTTTATGTGAATTAGGTTGGATATCTCTAGTTTGAATTTCCTAAAAGCGTATTTCCTGCCGATAAGATACTCGGCATTCTTCATTGCTTTTGAAAACTTCTGGATATACTTTTCAAAATAATGTATTGAGCTTTTAATGTTTCTATCTGTATATTCATCCAATACCAGCTCCATATAACCGTTATAATCGTGAATGTTCTTGTTTTTTCATGCAACTGATAAAAATACAAAAATCTCAAAGCAACTTCTTGGTCTTCCATTCGAGTACTCTTAATACTGAAATCTGTAGCTGATTTAAATTCTTTCAAAGCAGCCATATTTTTTAATGCTTCTCTTAACCCTTTCCCCCATCATACAGTTTCTAATTTCCTGATTGTTTAAGGGTCTCCCACCAGTATTAATTCTCCTAAAAATATCATACTTAACTTTAGGTGGAGAAGATGGATCTATTATATTGGCTGAAATAGAAGTAAGGTCGAACCATTTAGATACTTTGTATCAAGCCCTTTTTTATTTCCTTTTGATTCATAGTATCTTCCTTCGCAGGAATCATTTAGGTATTGTAAATCTCTTAATGGGAATTTATTGTCCATAAATTCTTTAATGGTTGAAATTCGTTGCAAACCATCAACAACTGAAAGATTGCCTTCTTCGTCCTCTGCAAAGTAGAACATTGGCAACGGGATTCTTAATAGAATTGATTCAATTAATCTGGATTTTTGAAAACTATTCCAAACCAAGTTTCTCTGAAAGTCAGGATTTAAGTCTATGCTTTCATTATCTATCATCTTGCTGAGAATAGATACGGCTATTTTATCTGACCGTACTTTTATTTTATCAGGGTCGTATGGATTTATATCAGTAGAATCGGATTCATTGAAGGTATCAGCACCAGACTTTTCAATTGCAATGATTTCATACAAAACATTATCGAGCTTGTTTTCTATTGTTTCGGTGTCATCAACAATGCGATTATCTTTGATTAAAACAACGAGATTTGTTCCAACTAATTCAACTTCCATCCAAGAAAACTGATTGGAATCTACAAGCTGGTATATGGTTTCAGTATCTTCTTTTTTGATAACCGCGAGACTGATTAACTCTTCATTTGCAATTTTGAATTCAACTATCATATCGATTGCTATTAATTTCTACAAATTTACTTTTTATTTCACCACTCATCAACTTCGGCAACAACGTATCACGCAAAGCGGTGAGGGTGCTGATTTGGGTTTGGTTTATAGTTTTCTTTTTCCAATAATTAGATACAATAAAAGTGAAGTCATCTACCAATTCTTTAGGTGGCAACTTAAATTGGGGTCTTTGTAAACCATCAATTGCAAGCATGTTAACAGTAGAACCATTTGTTGCGGCAATAATTTGTTCTCTTACCGCAGGCGCCATCAATAAATAATAGATAAATTCATTCGAGAGATAAGATTTATTTAATGGAACGAGTTTGTAAATGTGCTGACTAAATAATCCTTTCTGACCAAAAGTTTTTGGAACAATTGCAGGAAATCCAATTAGTCGAAAGTCGTGTCCTTGCTCAGTATTAGTTACAATAATGCTTCCAGGTTGAATAAGATGCCTGTCTTTGTATTCACCAGTATAATATTTTATCCCTTCGTATTTGTATCCACCTCCCTCATAAACTGAATTTAAATTATGCAGCGGTAAGCTATCCCATTTTCAGCTAGTCCACTTCCTTTGTAACTTAATCCACGAAATGCTTCAGCATGTTCATCTAATGTAGTATCCTCCCACTCCTCCTTTGCATCCTCAACAAACCATTGTCTAAACAGCGTTTCAGCCATTTTTTCAAGTGTGGTGTTTTGGCGGTGGAGCAGGTCTATTTTATCATCGAGGCAGGAAAGAATGGAGGCGATGGATTTTTGAGTGTCCAGAGATGGTAATAGTAAATCAATACTTTTTATTTCTTCGAAATTAATATTGGGTTGTGCGGATTGTCCCGACATATTATTGATAAAGTCAATCACTTGAGGCTGCCTAAGATAATAACTTATGAAAATTGGATATGCTTTTCCTTGGTCTAATCTGAGAATTGCAAGTGCTTGGTTTGTATTTGCTGGTAAAATATCGTTGGGGACAACAGCATTTTTACCAAGAAAAATACCTGCCATCGAAAAAAGTATATCATTCTCTGCTAATTGAGAACGCTTAAAGAGTTTATGTGTTTCTTCATCTATTTGGGCAAATTTCGTTCTATCAATTCTCCCATCATAACTGATTGATTCCGATTTAACGTAATTAATCCCAACTTTAACAAAGCCTTGCCCTTTTGGTGGAGTTGTACCTTTTGTAATTAAACCTAAAACATCCCCCAATTTACATTCCTTCCACTCAGTCATTTCTCACCTCTCTTTCTAACAGTAAAACGTCGGTTCCGTTATCGTTGAGTTGAAACTGTCCATCCCAATAGGGGTTTTCGGGCAGGTGTATTACTTTTTTCACAAAGGGTTGGTAAAAATTCTCGTAGCCGTTTTCGTACCCGCTTACCAGCACGGGCATATCGTGGGGGTACTGTTGCAGTATTTCTATTAGTTCGCCAACCGTAAAGTTGTATATGTTTTTATCGTCCATCTTACTTCTTTTTCGGTTTAAGCCGTTTTGGTTCACCGGCTTTTTCAATTTTTTTAATGCTATCGGCCACGGGCAGGTTTTCGGGCATTTCGCCGCCCAGCTCCTGAATGGTTTTACGTACTTTTTTGCCCACTTCGTAATGGGTTTGGTTGGCTTTATGTTTGCCTTTTATGTTTTCCCGTTTTAGTTTCTCCTCGGTTTGCGTGGCACGGAAAAGATTGGCAGCCAGTTCGGTACTACCCATGTGGTCGAGTATCTGCTGGCTTTTCTTTAAGCCTTTCTTTTTATGAATTGCCTTAGCATCCAGTCCTCCATACAAACCCATGTAGCCGTGGTTTTGGAAAATGGCGTAATCAACCGGCTCAACCACTCCTGCATCTTTAGCGGCGGCAGCAAGTTGGGTATTGTGTTTTGCCATTTCGTTGCGAAGAAACAATCGTTTTTCATCTTCGGTACTCAAACGGTTGTACTCGTCCATTTGGCGAATTTCCTGCAAACGGGTTTGCACGGCAAAATAGGTTTGCCCCAAAGCTACAACCTCTTTGCCCGGGTCGGCATTTTGAACAATCAGGTAACAGGCATAGCGAGATAGTTTGTAGCTTGGCATGGCTCTTTCGGCACCCGAACCAATAGGAACCATCTCGTTGAACTCAACGAGATGGTTTTCGATTTGCTGTCCACTATTTAAGCACGCCTCTTTGGCTTTTTCAATTACGGACAAAAAGTTACGAAAATCGGAGTAATCCAGTGCTTTTGCGAGGGTTCTGGCTGTCCAAAATTCATTGCCGTTTTCATCCGTTTGTTTGATTTCTTCAAACAGATTATTATGTTTATGTGATAATTCGTTTGACATAGCCTACAGTTTAATCTTTGAAAGGTTAGTGGAAATAATTTCGTTTAAGCGTGCTTCTTCCTTTAGCTGTTCTTCTAATTCAGCTTTCAGGGCAGTAAAACGCTCGTTAAAATTAAAGTCGTCCTCGTCATCGGGCAATCCAACAAAACGACCGGGAGTAAGTACATAGTCTAATTCAGCCACATTGCTTATTGGAGTAGAAGCACAAAAACCAGCAATATCTTCGTATTTACCATCTGGGTTTCTCCAATTGTGATAAGTTTCTGCAATTTTTTGAATATCTTCTTGTGAAAGTTCTTTCGTTCGGCGGTTTATCAAATAGCCTAAGTTTCGGGCATCAATAAACAAAATTTCCTTGCTGCGGTCTCTGAATTTACCGTTTGTACGGTTGCGGTTCATAAACCAAAGCGAAGCAGGAATTTGAGTATTCAAGAAAAGCTTTGCAGGCAGGTTTACAATGCAATCAATCAAATTGTTTTCAACCAATGCTTTCCGTATATCTCCTTCGCCAGATGTTTTGCTTGTGAGCGAACCTTTAGCCAATACAAAACCAGCTTGCCCGTTGGGTGCTAAGTGATAAAGAAAGTGTTGAATCCAAGCATAGTTAGCATTGCCAGTTGGCGGTACGCCATACTGCCAGCGTCCGTCTTTGCGAAGCAAATCGCCTCCCCAATCGCTCACGTTAAAGGGTGGATTGGCAATAATATAATCGGCTTTCAGGTCTTTGTGTGCATCGTTCAAAAAGAGCCTTCGTTGTTCCATTTCACTTGTGAACTGTCAATGCCACGAATGGCAAGGTTCATTTTACACAAACGCCATGTTGTTTGGTTGCTTTCCTGCCCGTAAATGGAAATATCACTAATCTTTCCTTTTCGTTCTTCTACAAATTTTTCAGATTGCACAAACATACCACCGGAACCACAACATGGGTCAAAAACACGTCCATGGTATGGTTCTAACATTTCAACCAACAATTCAACTACACTCCGTGGGGTGTAGAATTGTCCGCCCTTCTTGCCTTCGGCAAGGGCAAATTCGCCAAGGAAATATTCGAAAACATGTCCGAGTACATCAGCGCTTCGGGCTTTGGTATCGCTAAGGGCAATGTTACCCACCAAATCAATCAATTCGCCTAAACTTGTCGGGTCGAGATTTTGTCGGGCATATACTTTCGGTAAAACACCTTTCAACGAAGCATTCTCTTTTTCGATGGCATCCATTGCATCGTCAACAAATTTTCCAATATCGGGTTGTTTTGCTTTTGATAACAGCATTTTCCAACGGGCTTCCTGCGGTACAAAGAATATATTTTCGGCTTTGTATTCGTCCTTGTCTTCGGGGTCGGCTCCCTGTGCTTCTTCGGCTTTCAGTTTAGCAAACAATTCTTCAAAAGCATCAGAGATGTATTTTAGAAAAATCAATCCCAAAACTACATGCTTGTATTCAGCAGCATCAATGTTTTTCTCAATTTGTCGGCTGCTTTCCAGAGT
>JAAUTG010000247.1 GCA_012031785.1 Saprospiraceae bacterium
CCTTACTTCGTGTGCTGGTTTTTCATTGTCATAGCAATCCTTGTCTCTTCCATCCTTGCAGCCCATAGTGAAAGTGCCGCCTTGCACGAAGACCATGTCGGGTTCCCCATTAAGTTGCATAATGGCTTTATTGGCTTCGCTGGCGTGTCTGCCATGCTGCTCCAAATAGCGCTGAAAGCCATTGATGGAGTTGAGTTGTAGGGCTTCTTTCCAAGCAGCTTCATCGGCGAAGTAGCGGGCTTTGTCGGTATTGTCTTGCTGCTTTCGGGCTACCGACTTGGCTACTGCTCGCACAATACCTTCATACAAGTCGTCCCGTTTTGGTCCCGTAGCACTTCCTAGTGCTTTGCCTTCCACAGGGGCTTGCAGGGCGGCAAGTGGGGTCATGTCCCACGCACAGGCTCTAGCGATGATAGGGATGAGAATGGCTTCGCCTCGTTCGTGGCGCGCCAAGGCTTCTTTCATTTCTTTGCCATAAGCATAGTCAGAGTAGATAAAATCGGCGCTGAGCAGCAGCAAAAAAAGATCAGCACGCTGAAGTTGATTTTCAATTTCTTCGTTCCATTTTTGCCCAGCAAGGATTTCCCCATCGTACCAAATTTTGATGGTCTTGTTGTGTTCTAGTATGCGTAGGTGTTTGCGCAGTTCGTTAAGGTAACTGACATCCTCCCTAGCATAAGCGATAAATATGTTGATTGGTTGGCTCACGGCGTTGTTAGATTTACTTACGGTCAAAGGTATATAAAGATATGGAATTAAAGAAACGGCAACCATCCGCCTTTTGACGTTTTTTGGAAACTTCAAAAGGCGGATAGCCCATATTTTCAAGTCCGCAACATCGCATTATTCAATTTTTTTAGCAAGGCATCAATCATTTTGTGTTGCGCTTGTGGTGCGTCTTTTTTGCATCTTCTGCCACATCGTGCAGACATTCCAAATCCCAAGCATAAAATCCAGTCCGAACGGGTTTACGATTGATGAGCAGTAACAAATTCCTAATTGACACTGACATCATCACTGACTTGACGAAAGAATTAATAGAATGCAGTACGCAAGAGCAGATTAAATCTTATTGTGCCTCTAACTTTGCGCTGGGCAATCATTAATTTTATACCTTTGTCCGAAGGAAATTGGATAAATTAAACTTCAAAAGCAGTTAATTAATAGGACGATGATGGATTACCAAACCGTGCAGGAAGCATTTTGGGCAGGGACATTTGGCGATGAATACATCCAAAGAAATAGGGGTGTAGAGTATTTGGCTTCGAACTTGAATTTTTTTTCCAAAACCTTTCAGCAAGTGGGCAGACCAAGTTCGCTGATTGAGTTTGGCGCGAATATTGGGATGAACCTCAAGGCGATTCAATTGCTTTTTCCGAATATTGAGTTGTTTGGCATTGAAATCAATCAACAAGCAGCAGCAGAACTGGCTGCGCTGGTTGGAGCGCCCAACGTGTTTAACGGTTCTATTTTGGATTATAAACCTGCACAAACTTTTGAGGTGGCACTCATCAAAGGGGTTTTGATTCATATTCATCCTGAGAAGTTGCCTGATGTGTATGAAAAATTGTATCACACCAGCAATAAGTATATTTTGATTTGTGAATACTATAATCCTTCCCCGGTGGCAATTCCTTATCGCGGACATCAGGATCGCTTGTTTAAAAGGGACTTTGCAGGCGAGATGCTGGATAAATATGCTTCGTTGAAGTTGCTGGATTATGGATTCGTTTACAAAAGGGATAAAGCTTTTCCACAAGATGATATCACTTGGTTTTTGTTGGAAAAATAGATCTTTTACCTCTCTTTACCAGAGAACTAATTTAACGAATGACCAACGGAACAATGTTGGTGATCAATAAAAACGATAACAATTCATTGGGTGATGCTTGAAAAAATGAACGACTATGCACGTCGAAACATTCCTTTTTTATTCATTCTTGATTTTGAATTGAATCAGCCTGTTGTGATACCATTAAACATGGCTGCTGCTCAAGGTATTTACTTCAATATCAAAGGTGTCTGCAATTATTTGGCGACTACACAGTTGCCAACATGGATCAATTGGCGCACTCAACCTATGCCTTTTGAGCAGTACGAAAAAGCGTTTTGCTATGTGAAGCAACAACTGAATTATGGCAATTCGTTTTTAGTCAACTTAACTTTCCCGACCAAAGTGGAGACCAAATTTTGACGTTGCAACAGATTTTTGAGTATAGCCACGCCCCTTACAAAACTTTGGTATAAAGATCAATTCGTTGTTTTTTCGCCAGAACCTTTTGTGCGTATGGAGCATGGACAAATTGCTTCTTTCCCAATGAAAGGGACGATAGACGCGGCGCTACCTGACGCTGCCACATTGATTTTGCAGGATGCCAAAGAACGTGCAGAACATCACACGATTGTGGATTTGATTCGCAACGACCTCAATCAAGTGGCAAGCCGCGTGCGGGTAGAGCAGTTTCGCTATCTTGATTACATTAAAACTCTGGATAAAACACTTTTGCAGGTCAGTTCAAAAATTGTGGGCGACTTATCCGCTTCTGCCATGCAGGATTTGGGAGAACTGTTTGCTCAATTGTTGCCAGCGGGTTCTATTTCTGGCGCACCGAAGCAGCAAACTTTGAAAATCATTCGCCAAGCCGAACAGTACGAAAGAGGTTATTACACTGGCGTTTTTGGTTATTTTTTAGAAGGGAAAGTGGAAAGTGCGGTGATGATTCGATTCATTGAAAATATAAATTCGGAAATGTACTTCAAGAGTGGTGGCGGCATTACTGTCAATAGCGATATGGAGAAAGAGTATCAAGAATTACTCCAAAAAGTTTACGTACCTATTGCAAATCATCAGGGAGAACAGTTTTCCACAGCTCATACTTCGACGGTGAGGTACGAAGGTTAGGTTGAAAGTATCTCCTGATGTTACGCATTTTTTTTATTCGTTGTTGGATTTTTACCTCGTTCAAAAGCTATTTACTTCTTAGAAAACTTGTACAACAAATTAATTGTTGTTTTATTGATTTGGTATTGCTCGTCGCTATTGAAAGCTATGAACAGCCAATTTTTTAATTACATCTAACAATTCAATAGTATGGCTTACAACGCATTAACGCCTGAAGAAGAACGAGTAATTCTTCGCAAGGGAACAGAATATCCGTTCACAGGAGCGTATGACAAACTTTATGAAGGCGGAACTTACATTTGTCGTCGCTGCAACGCACCACTCTATCGTTCGGAAGATAAATTTAACTCTGGATGTGGCTGGCCCGCTTTTGATGACGAAATAGCTGGTGCCATCAAGCACGAGACAGATGCAGATGGAAGAAGGACGGAAATTCTTTGTAGCAACTGCGATGCGCATCTTGGTCATGTGTTCAAGGGAGAACGATTGACTGCAAAAAACACGCGCCATTGTGTCAACTCCATTTCTATGCGTTTTGTGGCTGAGGGTAAACCCTTACCAGACGTGATTGCTAAGATTTCCTAAATGGAGGTGGTCAAAGATTAAGAAGTGCCAAAGAATTAGATGTTCTTGGCACTTCGTTTATGATTTTTCCGCTTCCCTTAACAACGAGGCTGTTGGCTTGTCATCTATCCAAAGACGGCAAGCTAATAGGTTCATCCATAATTTTGGCGTAAGTATTTTTTTACAAATTCAACTTTCCTTGTAAATTATTTATTATCAAATAGTTAAATTAAAATAATTTGTAATTTTTGACCTATTTTCAAGATTTACGTCATAACGTAAAGGCGAAAGAAACAAACAATAAAAACAATCTCTTTTAAATATGAAACATACTTTGCTTGTTGTCTTTTCATTGTTCATGGCTTTAAACACTGTCAAGGCACAGTTCAAGACGGCTGTTGAGCAGCGTGCTATCAATGCCACTGCCACCCAGCCCACACCTCATTTTTCACCTCGTTTCAACCCTATTGGTATCACATCTGCGAATCGCAATCTTTTGACAAGTCGCTCATTTGAGCTTACTTCAAAACCTTTTCCAGCATTAAAAAAGGAAATTTCGATTATTCGCAATGAACAAGGAATGCCGATTTACATAGAAGGTATTCCGCACCAATCAACTTCTGGCAAAGACCTTGAGCAACAAGTTTGGAGCTACCTAAATGCACTGCAAAGCACTTTAAAAATTGAGACTCCCGAAGAAGAATGGCGAATTATAGCCAAAGAAAGAGATGAACTTGGGCAAGTTCACGTAAAGCTGCAACAGCAGTTTCAAGGGGTTAAAGTGTACGGTGCGGAAATTTGGCTACACCAAGACCAAAACGCCATCCATTTGCTCAATGGTTGCTTGTATCCTACACCTAGCCTTTCAAATTTAACACCTGCTGTAAGTGAGCAGCAAGCTATTTTGATGGCGCAAGCAAGTGTGAGTAAACAACACCGCATTAAAGTATTAAGTGAAACCGAGCAGCAAGCGTTAGGCAAAGCTCCAATAAGTGCAGAATTGGTAATTTTCCACGCCAATCGAAGCTTGGAAGCTGAACAATTAGCTTGGATGGTGACGGTGGTACCCCATCTAGGGCATGAGTTTTACTATTCTTAGATGCTAACACGGGAACAATTTTGCAGCAATTCGACCAAGTTTGTCGCTTTCATGAACACGCGCTGCCACCAGACGGACCTAAGAAAACGCAAGCCCGTGACTTATTCAACATGGAGCAAACAATAGACGTATATGAATTTCAAGGCGGATTTTATATGTTAGATGCCAGTCGAACAGGGATGTTCGATAGCCGACGTTCTCAAATTCCAAATAATCCTGTTGGCGCAGTTTGGACTATTGATGCGAAAGGCAACTCCCCAGCTAATGATGATTTTGAAGCGGCACACATTTTTTCACCTAACAACATTTGGAATAATCAAAAAGCAGTATCGGCGCACTACAACGCAGGAAAAGCCTATGAATATTTTTTGAGTAAGTTCAATCGAAACTCAATTAATGGACAAGGTGGCACCATTATTTCTTTTATCAATGTGACGGAAGATGACCGCAGCGATATGGATAATGCGTTCTGGCATGGTACAGCTATGTTTTATGGAAATGGAAATCGTGCTTTTAACTCGCCTTTAGCAAAAAGTTTGGATGTAGCAGGGCATGAAATTTCGCATGGAGTAGTTCAAAATACAGCTAATTTGGAGTATTTTGGAGAGTCCGGCGCACTGAATGAATCTTTTGCAGATGTATTTGGCGTATTGATTGATCGCGACGATTTCAAGTTGGGGGAAGATGTAGTCAATCCTAGTATTTATCGTTCTGGCGCGCTTCGGGACATGGCAAATCCAAATAATGGTGGCACTTCGCTGTCTTTCCCAGGGTATCAACCCGCCTCTGTGGCACAGCAATATCGAGGTTCAGAGGACAATGGCGGCGTTCATATCAACAGCGGTATTCCAAACAAGGCATTCCATTTGATAGCGACTGCTATCAATAAAGAAAAAACAGAAAAAATCTATTACCGTGCCCTCACCAATTATCTAGTGCGTTCTTCCAAGTTCGTAGATATGCGTTTAGCAATTGTACGGGCTGCTACCGATTTGCATGGTGCAAATAGCGCAGAAGTAAATGCGGTTAATAATGCTTTCAATGCGGTAGGTATTGTTGTTCAAAGCACAGGTGGCGGCGGTGGAAGTGGTGGCGGAAGCAGCACTACGAATATTTGCGAATTGGAGACCAATCAAGGTACCCCGTTTGTATTGCTTACCGATGCAGAAAGTTCGGCAATTTACAGCGCCGATGAGATGGGACGATTAACTAGCAATCCATTATTGGATATTCCTATTTTAAGCAAACCAAGCTGTACGGATAATGGTAGTTTTTGTGTATTTGTAGGGGAAGATAAAACACTTTATTTGATTAATTTTCAATCGAATCGTTTTGAACAGATAGAAAATCAGGCAATTTGGCGAAACGCTGCAATCTCAAAAGATGGCGAAAAAATTGCCCTCTTGACCGATGAATTTAACAATGAGATTATTGTATTTGACTTTACAAGTGGGCAGCAACAAGTGTTTGAACTCTACAAACCTACCACTGCGCAGGGAGTTGCTACTGGCGATGTGAGCTATGCAGATGTGATGGAATGGGATTACGACGGAGAGTTTTTGATTTATGATGCCTTTAATGAGTTAAAAAGTTCATTTGGCGGAAGTTTAAACTATTGGGATATTAGTTTCCTAAAAGCGTGGAATAATCAGACGAATACGTTTGGCGATGGATTGATTTTGAGTTTGTTCACAGGTTTACCTGAAAATGTAAGTGTGGGCAACCCGACATTATCTAAAAATTCCCCTTGCATAATGACCTTGGACTACTTTGACGATTTTGAAGAAACTTATCAAATTGTAGGATTGAATTTTGAAACAGGAGACGCTGATGTGATTATAGAGAATAATACGTTGGGGTTCCCAAGCTATACAACTACTGACGATGCGATTATTTTTGATTTTCTGAATAATGGAACAGCGCAAATTTTGGCGTACAAAGAATTAGCCGACAATAAAATAAGCCCTAAAAACAACGATTTGTTTCTTTTTGTGGATGGAGGAAGTAGAGGAACATGGGTAACCAGCGGCGAACGTACTTTTACAGGCACGGCTACGCTTCAATCAACAGATATCAAAATCTTCCCTACCCTTACGGATGATAAAGTTAACATTGTTTCCATAGCCACAGCTAGTCCGTTCGTGGTAAAAGTGTATAATAGTCTAGGACAGTTGATGCTCCAGACTGTTGCACAAACACCAAACACGAGTTTGTCCTTAGCTGACCTACCTAAAGGCATGTATTGGATTCGCTTGCAAAGAGAAAAAGAACTAATTTATCAGGCGGTGGTAAAAGAGTAATGATGAATTATGTTATGTAAATAGCTATTTGTTGAGATTATTGATGACTGAAGTTACGTAATTTGCTTTTAAAAAGGCTTTCTATGTAAGTATGAAAAGCCTTTTAAAAGCAATTAGCAGAA
>JAAUTG010000248.1 GCA_012031785.1 Saprospiraceae bacterium
TTTATCGCTTTTATCTTCTTTACCATACTTGCCCCTCTGGCTCGCTCAAAACTTGGCATAGAAGCCAGTTCTTTTGCACTTCCCAAGCTGGTCCGACTAAATCCAACTGCCCTTTCATAGCGCGCTTGAACACCTGATCCACCATCAATAAACGGTTGATCTCATTCGTTCCTTCATAAATTCTGTTGATACGCGAATCGCGGTAAGCGCGTGCGGCATTCGTTTCTTCAGAGTACCCCATGCCACCATGTACTTGCACGGTTTCGTCCACCACATAATCTAACACTTCGGAACCCACTATCTTCAAAATGGCGCATTCGATAGCGTATTCTTCTGCTGCCTTTTGCTGTGATTGACTGTAAGTAAAGCCGTCATCTTGATATTGATGGTGACTTTCTTGCAATAAGTTAGAAGTTCGGTACAACGCGCTTTCGCCAGCAAAATTCGGATAGCTTGTTCCGCCAATTTATACTTAATCGCTCCAAAGTTGGCAATAGGCTGCCCAAACTGCATTCTTGCTGTGGCATACTGTACGGCAGTAGTCGCGCTCAATTTTGCACCACCCAAACAAAGTGCGCCCAATTTGAATCTCCCGATGTTCAGTACATGGAATGCAATCAAGTGTCCTTTACCGATTTCCCCCAATACGTTTTCCACAGGTACTTTCACGTTTTCAAAGAAGACTTGTCGTGTAGAAGAACCTTTAATCCCCAATTTATCTTCTTCTGCTCCTAGAGTTAAACCCGCTGAATCACGATCCACGATGAACCCTGTGAAGTGTTCGCCATTTATTTTTGCAAATACAATAAACACACCTGCCCAACCAGCGTTGGAAATCCACATTTTTTGTCCATTCAATAGGTAATGCTGTCCATCTTCTGTCAAGTCTGCACGAGTTTTTGCAGCCAAAGCATCAGAACCAGAACTAGGCTCGGTGAGGCAATAAGAAGCCATCAAATTACCACTTAGCAAACTAGGCAAGTATTTTGTTTTTTGCTCCTCTGTTCCGAAGTATAAAATTGGTAACATTCCGATACCCGTATGCGCAGCGAAAGTCACTGTCCAAGCAGCAGAAGGGCCTAGTTTTTCTCCCAAGATAGTATTCGTGTTGGTGTCCATCGCTAAACCTCCATATTCTTCGGGAATATGCGCGCCCAACAAGCCCAACTCAGCTGCTTTTTTAACTAGTTCTATAGCAATACCATCTTCTTGTTTATCTATTTTATCCAGTTGTGGTAAAATATCATTGTGCAAAAAATACTCCACCGTATCCGCAATCATACGTTGGTCTTCTGTCATTTCTTCTGGAACAAAAGTATCTTGATAATCAGCATTCTTTATCAAAAATTCTCCTCCAGCCAATACATTTTTTTCTACAAGTTGATCAAACATAGCTGTCATTTTTATAAGAAATAATTTTCTTGTTAGCGAATTTTCGCTAAAATTACGACCTTTATTTGAATAGTGCAAGAGGTGATTTGAAAAATTAGCGAAAATTCGCTAATTTTTCTCCGTCGGTATTTACTCGAGTTGTAATTGAGTGAAAACTAAAATAGGAGTTAGAAAACTTTGAGTTGCCTACATGCTGCATAAACAGCCGAATTGAAGGTTGTGCGGATATTCCATCTATCCTTATCACTCCACCATCACCTGCTCTCGCCCAATCACCTGTCCTTCTTCCAACACCTCCACCCAATACATCCCACTTTCCAATCAATTACAATGCACTATTTTTTAACCAATCGAAGCACCTGCTCTTGTAGCCAATCTTTTTCTGTCAACTTATCTTCGTCCTGTATCTGCTGATTCAAATCTTGCAGTACATCCACGTCAAATATGTTAATTTGTAATAATTTCTTGATGTAAAAGATAATTTTTAAATAATTTTTCTTTGTGATACCCCAACATTTTGTTGCGGTGTAGATAGTTTTTCATTGCATCCAAGTGCGAATGAAGCACCTCTATTTCTTGTAACTCGTAGTAAGCCTTCATCAACAAAGTTTTGGCACTCAAATTCATCAAAATATCATTGCTCTTGAAGTGTTGCAAATGGACAATTACTTGCCCAAAGCGCTTTTCGTAAAACGAAATCGCTGCCAAACTAAATTGATAGATGCTATGCTGATAACCTGGTTCTAAATTCGTTTTATAGGTTTCAATAAACGTTTTAACCCATTCTACATCTTCACATTTTAGCGAAATTCTAACAATATTAATGAAGGTAAATCGAGATAAAATTTTATTTTCAAATAAAAATCCTTGCATTAACCCTTGTTTGTAGAGTGCTAGGACATTGTGAACGTCCTCCATCTTTCCGTCGTTCATAGAGCGGATATAAAAATTAATCGCTAACATGTAAATATCGCGTACTGTTTGCAACGAAAACAAATGATTATGTTGAGTGATTTGTTCCCTAAATTGTTGAAAATAAACGGATTGCCCCGTTGACATCGCTAGAAAAATATAGTAATAAATTCCAATAGAGGGTACTACGTGAAGCTGATGCTGCTGTACATGTTGGATAATGTCGGGCATCAAATGTATCTGATAACCAGACTTATAAATCTTACCATGCGCTAATGCGAGGCAAGCTAATCTGAGTTTTTCGGAAAAATAGTAGTAATCAAGCGCGACAGACATTCTAGCGATTGGCTGTTCCGAAGCTGGGGATTGAATGGAAGTAAAACCGTACAACTGTTCTAACAATTTGTAATGCTCCAAATGATAATCTGTATCTTGGAGCGTTGGATTTTCATAGATGGAAAGTTGATGGTTTAGGGTTTGTAACGCCAGTTTAGGAATCTGCAATTGCTGATAAACCTGCACTTTGGCAAAATTATTTTGGTAGTCATTTTGATTTTTTCCCAGTGTGTTTGCAGCAAAAAGCCTCCACCAATTTGAACAAATAACTCATCACCAAGCGCAATTCCGTAGGCTTGTATGACTTTTTGGGATATATAATTTCAAACAACTGTTTATCATCCAACGGTTTATCCAAATGGAGTAACGCTTGAAAGAGTTGAATTACATCCTGTCTTTGATTGAAATACGAGGACTGTAAATAAGTTTGAAGCCGAGTGCGTTGCTTGTTGTCCAATTTTTTTAGGACTTGAAATAGTTTACTCGCGGAGATACTCATTCTACAATAATTTATCTAAAACATTAATAAACAATATTTTAATTTAAACACCTTTCTACAAAGTTAAAAAAATGTGATTGCAACCCCAAATAACTTTCCTCATTTTTGCATCATTAATCAACGGCATGTTGAATCATGCTCAAAAATTATTCCCATAACATGAGAAAATTTTTATTTATCTCCATTTATGTCCTTGTTGCAACTGCTTTATCAGCGCAACAAAATTGTTTATTAGACACCATTCCACCTACTGTTCAATGTTCAAGGCTTATCACCGCCAACGAGGGTGAAACACTTAGGGCTGCCAATCTGATTGCCAACAGCAACGACAATTGTACGCCTGCTGAACAGCTTCGGTTTTCATTTTCTAGCAACCTGAATGATACCTTGCTACTGATTCGTGATTCTACGGTAAGTTACAGGTTAACGGTCATGGTTTGGGCGACCGATAGTGCTGGTAATCAAAGCACTTGTAACACCGTCGTGCTTGTTTGTAACCCTTACGAAGTGGAAGCGGTGGTCACGCCTGCTTGCTATGATAGAGATGGTTCTATCATGTTGAATGTCATTAATGGGCAACAAAATTTTTCGTTTCAATGGTCAAATGGTGCGACTACACCAAATATTAGCAACTTAGGTGCTGGGTCTTATTCGGTGACTATTTTTGATTCGGAGGGGTGTGTAATAACTCGTAATTACCAAATAACTTCATCTTTAAAAACTGATTTAGCCACCACGCCCGATTGTGGTGCGGGTAATGGAACAGCTACGGTTACACCTACTTCGGGACAAGCACCTTTTCAGTATCGTTGGTCGAATGGAGATACTGTTTCCACCGCAACCCGCTTATCGGCGACTGCTAACTACCGAGTTACAGTTACGGATGCCACAGGTTGTTTTCAGGTTCGGGAGGTGAGGGTACCTTACGCTATAAAAATCACACCAACAGTGGGTTACGAATGTGGGAACACCACTTCCAACAATAAATCCATTCGATTGCAAGTGGAAGGAGGTGACGGTAATTACAGTTATCGTTGGTCGAACAACAGCACGACGAAGGATTTGAACAGTATTATTGCTGGAAACTATACCATCACTGTGACAGATGGAGCGGGTTGCACTGCAACAGCTAGTGTCAACGTTCCTGCTATTCAACGCTTACAAGTAAATCTATTCGAATCAGATGTTTGCGATAGTGTAGATATAAATGGAACACTAACGGCTAATGCGAACGGCGGGCTATTGCCGTATTCGTATCAATGGGCAAACACCCCAAGCAATCAAAGAAGCATAAACATCAATCAATTAGGTACTTACAGTGTGACAGTGACAGATAAAAATGGTTGTGCAGCTTCAGATACGATTGTCATAGAACCCAATTCGCCCGTAAAAATTACGTTAGAAATATCGCCAATTGGCTGTAACGATGTCGGAATAATAAGACCTAGCGTTTCGGGGGGAACACCACCGTATATTTACCGATGGAGTAATAACACTACTTTTCCTACCCTCTCGACAAGTTCACCTGGAAATCATATTTTAACCGTTACGGATGTAAGAGATTGCGCTGGAAGTGTTGCCGCCCAAATTGGTTATGTGGAAACTAACCTCGCCCTTGATGTAAGCGTAGAAATCAACTGCGATGATGAAGATAATCTGTTTGTTATCAAATCTTTAGCCACCAATGGTGTTGCACCTTACACTTATCAAGCACGAGGACCATCAGGCTTTGCTAGAACGGATACTGCCGGAATTTTTAAGACCAATATAACAGGTACTTACACCATAACAGCTAGAGATGCACAAGGCTGCAGCATCACCAAAAATGTAGTGCTGAGCTACCAAAACGCACAGTTGGAAAATTGCAACGTTAGAACAATAAACCTGGAAGTATTCTTGGATGCTAATTCAAACTGCCAATTCGATGCCCTTTCAGAAACGAGATTCAATGCCAACACGCTAGAAGTAGCTTTGGTAAAGGATACCATCTTGGATACGGACAAACTGCCACTTTCCAACAATGGGGCTTTTGTGGAAAATATCCGCTACTTTTTCGATCAAGTTGAAGAAGGGCGCTATCGTTTAGTTTTTTTTACACAAAGCGCGTTAGCTTCGGAATATCAATTTATCAAGATTACCACCAATTTCCCTAATGCTTGTGGCAACCACTATCTCCCGATTACGGAGTTATCAAGTATTAACCCCAATCAAGTTTATGACAACCTACAACTTCCTATTTCAATCAGAGCCAACTGCCCACTATTGACAGTAAATATCAACGCTAGTTTTCTTCGCCGTTGTTTCAGCAGCACTTACTGGGTACAATACTGCAATTATGGTGGTGCAGTAGCCAACGACGCTTTTATTGACGTGGAACTTGACCCATTTTTGGAAATGGTTAGTAGTCCAATTGCCTTTCAACCTTTGGGCAACAACTTATTTAGATTTTTCATAGCAGACGTTGCCATTGGCACTTGTAGAAGATTTCCAATCGAAGTAAAGGTAAGTTGTGCTGCCGCACTAGGGCAGACACACTGCACAAAGGCGCGTATCTTCCCAGACAAACCCTGCATCTTACCCCTAGAATGGACGGGAGCAGCAGTAGAAGTAGAGGCAGTTTGTGAACCAGATAGCGTGCTGTTTACCATAAAAAATACAGGTAACGGAACCATGTCAAGCGCGAAAAGGTACGTTGTTATAGAAGACTTAGTGATGTTTAGGAGAGGAGAATTTATACTCCATCCTCAAGAAAGTATTGCTTTGCGCGCTCCTGCAAATGGCTCTACCTACCGACTAGAAGCCGAGCAAACCGAGTATTTCCCGTTCCCAAGCCATCCAAGTATTGCCGTAGAAGGCTGCGGCGTGAATGAGCGCGGTGGAGTAAGTCGTGGATTCATAACCCAATTCCCGCAAGACGAAAAATCCTATCATCTTTCTATTGATTGCCAGATGAATAGAGGTTCTTACGATCCGAATGACAAACAAGCAGACCCGGAAGGCGTGGGTAGAAAACACGCCATAGAACATGGTACAGAACTGGAGTACAAAATTCGCTTTCAAAATACAGGTACAGATACTGCTTTCACGGTCGTCATTTTGGATACCTTATCTGCCTTCCTAGACCCCAATTCCGTTTTAGTTGGTGCCAGCAGCCATCCCTACACCTTCGACCGAATCGGCGACAACGTGCTAAGATTCAGATTCGACCCAATTGTACTACCGGATAGCAGCACTAATTTATCCGCTTCTCAAGGTTTTGTCACCTTTCGCGTATCGTTAAAAAACAGTTTATCTATCGGCAGTCTAATACTCAATCAAGCTGCCATCTATTTTGATTACAACGAACCTATCATCACTAATTTTACGTACCACACGCTTGACATGGACTTTTTCAAATCCTTAGCTTTTCAAACGCTGTCACAACCTAGTGGTGCAAATATTACGATCTTCCCGAATCCAATGCAAACGGCTGCCCATATTCAACTGCACGATAGCCCACATCCTGATTTGACCTTTACGCTTCGAGATGCGCTTGGTATCATCCAATTACAAGCCCCAATGACAGACAATACCTTCTTTTTGAGGCGCAACCAACTTCGTGCAGGCATCTATCTATTTGAAATTACCAGCTATAATCACAAAGTTGGACAAGGGAAAATCGTAATTAGTGACTGATGTCGCTTGTAATTGACTTTTACTATTCGTCAAAGGTAAACCTAAATCAGGGCTTCAATTCAAATGAAGCCCTGATTTAACCCTCCCCGTTTCACTCACCCAATCACAACTCACCTCGCCACCACCACCTTCTCTCGCCCAACCACCTGTCCTTCTTCCA
>JAAUTG010000249.1 GCA_012031785.1 Saprospiraceae bacterium
CTTTGGAACTACGAAAATACAGCGCACCTTTTTTAGAAGGTGAATATACTTATTTCTATAAAATGATGGCTTACAGAATCAATCTGTACTTTATCGGCAAAAGGGAGACTCGGCAGCAGAAGTATTTTTAGACCCAAATACTTTTTCTGAAGATGGAACAACTGCTTTGGCTGGTATTAGTTTTACCAAACAAGGCGAGTTGGTAGGATACAGCATTTCAGAAGGTGGTTCGGATTGGAGAAAAATCATTATTTTAGATGCTGCTACCAAACAACAAGTGGAGGACACCTTGATAGATGTTAAATTTTCTGGTATCTCTTGGAAAGGGAAGGAAGGTTTTTATTATAGTTCTTATGATAAGCCAACTGGCAGCGAACTTTCCGCTATGACCCAGCATCATAAGTTGTATTTTCATCAACTTGGTACACCACAATCGCAAGACCGATTGGTGTTTGGAGGAGAACAGAAATCTCGTCGCTACATTCAAGGTTATGTGACCGAAGACGAACGCTGGTTAGTGATTACGGCTGCCACTTCCACCACTGGTAACGAACTTTATATTCAAGACTTAAGCAAGCCGAACGCACCAATTGTACCTATTGTAGAAGATTTTCAACACAACCATACCGTAGTACATACTGAGGGGACAACCCTATATTTGTTAACCAATTTGAACGCACCAAATCAACGTTTAGTCAAAGTAGATGCTTCTAAACCGACCCCAGACCAATGGATAGATGTGATTGCCACACGCGAAGAACCTCTATCTATCTCTACGGCTGGTGGTTACTTTTTTGCAGAATACTTAAAAGATGCTATTTCTTATATTGAACAAGTAGATAGGGATGGCAAGCTGGTGCGCGTGGTAGAGCTCCCTGGCAAAGGTTCAGTGAGCGGTTTCGGAGGGAAATGGGAAGAATCATCATTATACTACACCTTTGTGAGTTATATTGTACCTCGTACAATTTATAAATTCGACATAGCGAGCGGAAAATCAGAAATTTATAAAAAAGATGGCGTTCAATTCAACCCAGAAGAATACGAATCGAAGCAGGTGTTTTACACTTCAAAAGATGGTACCAAAATCCCGATGATGATTACGCACAAAAAGGGATTAACATTAGATGGGAAGAATCCAACTATGCTCTATGCCTACGGAGGATTCAACATCAGCTTAACACCCAATTTTAGTGTATCGAACATTATATGGCTAGAAAATGGAGGTATTTATGCGGTTCCAAATCTTCGTGGCGGTGGCGAATACGGCGATGAGTGGCACAAAGCAGGTACTAAAATGAACAAACAAAACGTGTTTGATGATTTTATTGCAGCAGCTTCGTATCTGATACAAGAAGGTTACACGTCATCCGAAAAATTAGCGATTGCGGGTGGTTCAAACGGTGGTTTACTAGTGGGCGCAGTAATGACGCAGCGTCCAGACTTGATGAAAGTAGCATTGCCAGCAGTAGGTGTACTGGATATGCTTCGCTATCACAAATTCACAGCAGGTGCTGGTTGGGCGTATGACTACGGCACTGCCGAAGATAATCCAGAAATGTTCGCTTATTTAAAAGGCTATTCACCTTATCATAATCTTAAAGAAGGAACTTGTTATCCTTCCACTATGATTACAACCGCCGACCACGACGACCGCGTAGTGCCAGCGCACTCTTTTAAGTTTGCTGCTGCACTACAAGCCGCGCATCGTTGCGAACGACCAGCCTTGATTCGAATTGATACTAATTCTGGTCATGGTGCAAGTTCGACGACAAAACTTCTCGAAGGACAAGTAGATAAGTGGGCGTTCACGTTTTATAATCTAAACGCACCAGTGAAATACATCAAAGGCTAGAATAAATAGGTGTTTGCAAGATGCCCATTGAAGGCAAAGGCAATATAAGCCATAAATTGAAAGTTTGTTACATGATAAAAGGAATGAACAGTAAATTGATATTTTGTTTATTGCTCATTCCTTGCTCACGATTTTGTTTGCGTAAGGAAAAGAAATTCATCTAATTTTATGCTTGTAAGTATCCGTAAATTCCTAATGACTACTCTACTTGGTGGTCTTTTGGTACTGCTGCCCATCACTATTTTTGTAGTATTGGTTAGGTTGGTGTTTCGGCTTGTGACCAACGCAATACAACCCGTTGCTATGCTATTTTCAGGCTCGGCTTTATCCAGTACCTTAGCAAGTATTCTAGCTCTAGCCATCATTATCGGATTCTGCTTTTTCGTAGGTTTATTTGTAAGAACTAGGTTCGGTAGGGCAATTATACACTACCTTAATAAACAAATTCTAGCTCGGTTGCCTTTTTTATACAACCATTCAAGCAACGGTAAAGCAAGTATTTGGGCAAAAAGGCAGTTCTTTTTCTAAAGTGGTTATCTTAGAGGCGATGAACACTAAGATGACTGGGTTTGTAACCAGCGAATCATCCGCTGGAATTTACACGGTATTTGTGCCTACTGCCCCTAATCCTACCAATGGATTTGTATTTCACGTAGAAAGAGATAAACTAATTTTTGTCGAACATATTAAACCAGAAGATGCGCTGCGAACGGTCATTGGGCTAGGAACAGGCTCAAACGTTTTATTTGAAGTGCCAAAAGAAAGTGATGAGCCATTAGTAATTGGTGATTGAATAACTAGGTAGTTATTCAAATCACTCAATCACTAATCGCTCAATCACAAATCATCACTTTTAAGTTTTTTAAAATAGCATGAAACAACGACTAGAAATTGCAAAGGTGCTTCACCCATCGCACCATGAAGGCGAACACAGTTTAATTGGTCAAACCATTACCGTCATGGGCTGGGTAAGAGCCTTCCGAAATAACCAGTTTATTGCTTTGTATGACGGGTCTTCCTTTAACACATTGCAAGTAGTAGTAGATTTTGAGCACACTCCAGAGGAAGTGTTAAAAAAAATCAATTTTCATAGTTGCCTAGCTGCTACTGGAAAGCTGGTTGCTTCTCAAGGTGCCGGACAAGTAGTGGAAGTGATTGCAGAAACCATAGAAATATTGGGAGAAGCTAATCCTGAAAACTATTCTATGCAACCTAAGCGCATGACGATGGAATATTTGCGCGAAAAAGCACATTTCCGAATGCGCACCAATACGTTTAGTGCAGTATTTCGCATTCGTCATGGCGTGGCTTTTGCAGTACACCAGTTTTTTAATGAACGCGGCTACTATTACATGCACACGCCCATCATTACTGGTTCTGATGCAGAAGGTGCAGGAGAGATGTTTCGAGTGACCACTTTTGAAGCCAATAAAGCTCCTTTGACAGATACTGGCGAAGTGGATTTTAAAAAGGATTTTTTTGGAAAGGCAACTAATTTGACTGTATCTGGACAGTTGCAAGGGGAAATAGCAGCTTTGGCATTAGGTAAGGTTTACACTTTTGGTCCTACTTTCCGCGCAGAAAACTCAAACACTTCTCGCCACTTGGCAGAGTTTTGGATGATTGAACCAGAAGTTGCTTTTCACGATATTTACGATAATATGGATTTGGCGGAATCCTTCTGCAAATACCTAATTGACTACATCTTACAAAACTTTCCAGACGACTTGGATTATTTGGACAAACGCATCCAAGAGGAAGAAAAAAGTATGGCAAAAGACTTACGTCGTCCAATGGGTTTAATCGAAACCTTAAAGTTTGTGGTAGAAAACGACTTTGAGCGAATCACTTACACCGAAGCTGTACGATTGCTTAGAAATTCTAAGCCTTACAAAAAAGGGCAATTTGAGTACCCTGTGGAATGGGGAACAGATTTACAGGCTGAACACGAGCGTTACCTCGTGGAAAAGCACTTTAAAAAACCAGTAATCGTTCGAGATTATCCAGCTTCTTTCAAAGCGTTTTACATGCGTTTGAACGACACCGCACCAGACGTACCAGGCGATACAGTCGCAGCAATGGATATTCTTTTTCCTGGTATCGGGGAAGTAATTGGCGGCTCCCAGCGCGAAGAACGCTACGACGTATTGATACAAAAGATGGAAACAATGGGCGTTCATCCAGAAGACCTTTGGTGGTATTTGGAATTGCGGAAGTTCGGTGGTGCACCACATGCAGGATTTGGAATGGGTTTTGAGCGCATGGTACAGTTTATTACTGGCATGGGAAATATTAGAGATGTCATTCCTTTCCCTAGAACGCCAGGCAACGCTGAATTTTAAATTGGTAGAATGGCAAAATCGCAAACCCTCCAAACCAGATTACTCATTTGAGGTGCGTGCGATTTTGCCATTCCATAATTCGGCAATTCATCGAACAAAAAGGCTAGTTTATCTAATATTTAGCCAACACAACCATTACCCATAGCAACTATCAGAACAATGTAAAAAATACGTTGTTAAAAAACAATTTAATAAACGGATACCCGACTATGAAGAAATGGTACTTGCTTAGTTTAATGTTAATTGCGAATAGCATCATTTTTGCACAAGGATTTGGTGGTGTTGGACAAGGCTCCTCGGCTATCAAAGGGAAAGTAACTGGGCTATTGATAGATTCTGTATCAAATGCGCCAGTGGAATTTGCAACCGTAGTATTATTGGATAGTAAAACGGATAAAGAAATTAATGGTACAGTAACGGATGAAAAAGGGCAATTTAAAATTTCGGATGTTAATCTTGGTAGCTATAAGTTAGTTTGCTCTTTTCTAGGCTATGCTACAAAAACGGTCAGCGATATTGTGTTAAGTAAAAAAACGCCCGACTCAGACTTAATGAACATCAAATTAGTGATGGACAACTACGTGCTGGAAGGTGTTACAGTGACAGAAGAAGCCAGTCTTTACGAAAACAAGATTGATAAAATCGTATATAATGTAGAAAAAGATGCTACTGTAGCAGGTGGCGATGCTACGGATGTACTACGCAACACTCCTTTACTTTCTGTAGATTTAGATGGTAATGTTTCTTTGCGAGGTTCTCAAAACATCCAAATTTTGATTAACGGTCGTCCTTCTGGTATGTTTGCCAGCAGTGTGTCAGAAGCATTAAGGTCTATACCCGCCAATCAAATTAAAAGTGTGGAGGTAGTCACTACCCCTACTGCAAAATACGATGCAGAAGGCTCGGCGGGAATCATTAACATCATCACAAAAAAGAAAACAACAGAAGGCTTTACAGGGTCAGTAAATACTTCCATTGGTAATGTACAAAATAATGCAGGGTTAAACCTGAGTGCTTCCAAAGGAAGATTTGGCGTAAGTGCGAATGGTGGCAGTTTCTTTTCTTGGCCTCGCCCAAGTACCACTAGTTTTACTCGTGAAAACACAATTCAAGGTGTTTTGCAGGTGCAGGACAAAATGGAGAAGGCGAAAATCAATTTATTGGTTTCAACGGCTCCTTAAATGCCTTTTATGACATCAATGCGTTCAATAGCATCACTTCTACGTTCCGACTGAACGGAAGACAGTTCAACAGGGATGGAGTGAATGATATTTATTTCAACAATCCACTGGAAAATCTGATCCAACAATATAGTTCTACTTATGATGCTAAGAACTTAAATAGTGGATTTGACTGGGTGCTAGACTACAAAATAAAGCCTGACGACACCGAGCGCGAATTAACGTTTGCACTACAATTAACAGGCAATACCGATGACCGTACTAATGACTTGATTCAGATAGATTTACTTGGTAGCGCGCCAGAACAAGAACTAAGTCAGTTGCGTCAAAACGATGGCAAAAACTTAGAAACTACTTTTCAAGCGGATTATGTGCATCCTTTTAACCCAAATATTAAGTTAGAGACTGGCTTGAAAGGCGTACTTCGTAGAATTGAAAGCGATTACAATACCTTCGACCGCGTGTTGAATAGTACGGTAAGCGATCCTCTTTTGTCTAACATTTTTCAGTACCAGCAGGACGTGTATGCAGGATACGCCTCTTTTAACTTTAAATTAGGCAAAAAATATGGTTTAATTGTTGGAGGGCGTTACGAAAAAACAGTCATTTCTGGGGAATTTGATTTAGAAAATCCTTCCTTTGAAAATGATTACGACAATCTTTTACCAAGTATCATCGTTTCGCGCAACTTCAAGAACTTCCAAACCCTGAAAGTAAGTTATTCACGCCGTATTCAACGACCAAGTTTATTTTACATCAATCCTTATTCTGATTTAACAGACAGCCGCAATCAAACATTTGGTAATCCTTTACTCGAACCTGAAATCAGCGACCAGTTCGATTTGAGCTATAACACGTTCATCAAAGGTGTTGGTTTAAATGGCTCTTTTTACTACAAGCGAACATCAGATGTGATTGAATCATATCTAGCACCCATTACAGAGGAAGGTATCGCTCAAACTTCTTACCTAAATATTGGGGTGAACGACTCCTATGGTTTCAATTTATTCAGCACCGCAACCATCAAACGTAAATTTACAGTAAGAGGTAGCATTAATGTATTCACCTACAATGCCTCTGCATTCATCAATGAGGAGCAACTTTCCACCACCGCAGTACTTTGGAACGGCTTTGGTAGTGCCGGGTACGACTTTAATGGCGGCTACAAGGTAGAGGCGTTCGGCTTCTTCCGTTCTCCACAACAAACCATTCAAGGTTTTACGCCTTCATTCTCTATTTTTGGCTTAGGTGCTAAAAAAGATATTTTGAAAAAGAAAGGTAGCATTGGGATTAGAATCATCGAACCTTTCGCAAAATTCAAATCTTTTGGTACGGAACTGGAAGGAACGAATTTTACACTAGAATCAGAATATAAAGTCTTATTCCGCTCTTTTGGTGGAACTATCGAATACCGATTCGGGTCTATGAACTACCAGCAACGCGAAAGAAGAAGTAAAATTAGAAACAGCGATTTGAAAGAAGGTGGAGACGGTACACAGGGAGGCGGCACACAGTAAGCAAGCAACTATAGGGAGAAGTGGGTTGATAATCAATTGATTATCAACCCACTTACTCCCTATAAAAAATCAGTCCCTTAA
>JAAUTG010000250.1 GCA_012031785.1 Saprospiraceae bacterium
TTTGTTATTAGATTTCGAGGCTTTATTAATTAATTCTCTTTCAACTCTAATTATCGTAAAGTGTTCAGCCATGTCGAAATTTTTCTTTGTAATATCCTACATTACTGACAAGTCCCAAGATTTTTAATTTAACATTTTTTTTCTTCAGTGCAAATAATAATACTTTTAAAATTTTGATTATCAAATATTTACATTTTAAAGAGCTTTAACTTTGGCAGTGTTTACAGTAGCAATACCATGCCAGTAAATGGTGTTTTTTTGGTGATATTATTATGTGGTTTATTACTGATTATTCTATTGGTCTTTGAACAGAGCTGCCGCTAGGCAATAATTTAATTTTTACTCAAAATCTCCTGTTCCTAGTATCTTAGAGGTTGTCAGATAAAATTATCTTGGTATCAATACTGTTGTAGCAGTTTACGTAAATCTTCCATCGTGTTGGCTTCTCTGGCGGTTTTATCTTTTCGCCAACGCAGGATGCGTGGAAATCTTAGCGCAATACCAGACTTGTGCCTTGATGAAACTTGAATACCTTCGAAAGCGAGTTCAAAAACTAATGTTGGGCGTACACTTCGCACAGGTCCGAAACGTTCCAAAGTGTTCTGACGTACCCATTGAGTGACTTCGTTAAATTCTTTATCTGTCAATCCTGAATAGGCTTTGGTGAAAGGAATCAACTGCTCGCCTTCCCAAACCCCAAATGTATAGTCGGTGTAAAGATTGGCGCGTCTGCCAGAACCGCGTTGTGCATAAATCATCACTGCGTCAATGGTCAAAGGGTCAATTTTCCATTTCCACCAATCGCCACGTCTTCTGCCCGTTTGGTAAGTAGAATTTTTGCGTTTAAGCATCAAGCCTTCACTCTGGAAAGTCCTTGAATCCAAGCGTGCCAGCATGAGTGCTTCCCAACTGTCACAATGTATTAATTCAGAAAGTTTCAACACGCCTTTAGTATCAAATTCTGAAATGAGTTGCTCCAAAAAATGTCGCCTTGTGGTAAGTGGTTCTTCTCGAATGTCTTTGCCCTGCCACTCAAGCAGGTCGTAAGCAACCAGCACTACAGGCGCATCCTCGAGCACTTTTTTAGTCACATTTTTACGCCCTATCCTTGTTTGTAATACCTGAAAAGACAAAGGCTGACCATCTTTAAAAGGCATAATTTCACCATCAATCACCGTTCCACTAGGCAATATTTTTGACAAGCTAACATACTCTGGAAAGCGATCTGTCATTAGTTCTTCTCCTCTCGACCACACGTAAAGCGTCTCATTTCTAATAATTAACTGCCCTCTAATGCCGTCCCATTTTCTTTCTGCCATCCATTCGGTAATGCTGCCAAGCGTTTCTGGTGATTCTTCCAAGGGATAGGCAAGAAAAAAGGATAGGTTGGTAAGCATCTTGTACTAGATTTTCTGTACAAAGTAAATCCTGAAACTGAATAGAATCGGGCGACCAATCTCCCATTAAACGATGCGCAATACCTGATTCTTCCAGATTCAGGTATTGCGCTAAGGCTTTGGTGATTAATTGTTGAGAAACACCAACTCTGAAACCACCGGTGATGAGTTTGTTAAAAATAAAGCGATGCGTGGTATCTAGTTGCCGCCATGCAGCGACGACGCTTGCTTTTTTAGCTTCTTCGTCCAAATTACCCAAATCTCGAATGTAGTTAATCCAGTAGCTGAAAGAATGGTTATCTTTAGTGTCAGGAAGTGGCAAAATCAAAGCCAGCGTTTCTGCTAAATCTCCCACCACGTAGTAGGCATCTTCTAGCAACCACAAGGGAATGCCACTCCATTCCGAAGCCCAAGTACGCAAATCGGTGGTTTTAACCGTGCGTTTAGGACGACGATGAGAAAGCACTGCAATCGTCCATATCTTATCCGAATCGTCTGCTTCTTGAAAATAAGCTACGAGGGCAGCAATTTTTTCATTGGTTTTTGTAGTTTGGTCTAATTCGGTATATAATTGCACAAAGCGGTTCATGTAATTGTTAATTTGTTGAGTTGGGCATTTGGAAGATGTTTATTTGTTGAACTAGTTAACATTTGTGCTAAAATCTGCTTTTCCCACTCTATTAATTCTTTTATTTTTCTTATCCGCAAGGATACAGAATGTGTCGCTTTTTTAATGATATCCTTATCAAGTAATTCATTTTGCGTGTATTAATTCATATTAGTGCTTACCAGCCACAACAACCACGATTTCTCCTCTCGCAGTCTCTTCTGGATATTTCTCTAAAAGCGCAGCTAATGTGCTGCTGGTGATTTCTTCATGTAGTTTACTAATCTCTCGACAAACCGCTGCTGGGCGTTCTGCACCACAATGTTCAACCAACTGCGCCAAGCACTTGTGAAGACGATGCGGCGATTCGTACAAAATGAAGGTGACAGGCAGTTCTGCTAGGTATTTCAAGCGTGTTTGTCGCCCTTTTTTATGGGGTAGAAATCCTTCAAAATAAAATTTATCCATCGGAAGTCCGGCTGCTACCAAAGCAGGTACAAAAGCAGTTGGACCAGGTAGGCACTGGACAGGAATAGCTGCTTGCACACAAGCGCGGACGAGTAGAAAACCAGGATCAGAGATGCTAGGCGTGCCAGCATCAGAGATTAATGCCATATCCAAACCAGTTTGAAGTTGTGCGATGATACCATCTAGCACACCATGCTCATTATGAGCATGATAAGCACGTAAAGGTGTAGATACGGCGTAATGGTCAAGTAATTTTTTAGAAGTTCGCGTATCTTCTGCCAAAATGAGCGACACCGATTTTAATACGCTCAAGGCACGAAAAGTCATATCTTCTAAGTTGCCGATGGGTGTAGGTACTACGTATAGCAATTGTAAAAATTCAATAAGTGGATGTGGATTCTGAAGGTTCTATTTCTATCTCTGTGGGTTCGTCCATTTTTGGCATCTCTTCAACTTGTGTCATTTCTTCAAGCATTGTTGTTTCTTCTACCACCACCGTCTCCTCTTGTATTGCTTCAATATGGAATCGGAAGGATTCCATGATTAAGTTTGCTAAAAGTTTTTGGCAAGCAGTCTGTACAACTTCTTGGGCGTGTTCGTAGCTTTCTGCTTCTAAAACTAGCGTAATATGTTTACCAATACGCACGTCTTCGATACAGAAAATATCAATGTTTTTCATATTTTTGCACTGTTTTGCCTTGAGGATCAAGCAATTCTTTGTGTGGCATGATGTCAACTTCTGCAATAAATTTCATGTCCTATATTTTTCTACCAACGAAAGTGCAACGTACCAAACGATACAAAGCATTAACCCAAGTGACTGCAAAAAAATGAGCAGCAACAAAGATGAAAGCGCAAATATAAATTTAATCTCGTTCTCTTTCCATTGTAATCGCTCAAACTTTAAACTAAATAAAGGAATTTCAAGCAGCATGAGTGCCGCCAAACTTATGACTATGGAACTGAGCGCGAGCGGATGATACAGCCAAGAAGATGAATTTGAAATAGAAAAGAGCATTAACCCGAGTATAAAAATAGCATTAGCAGGTGTTGGTAAGCCTAGAAAAATTGTATTTTGCCTTTCGTCAATATTAAATTTCGCAAGTCGAAGGGCAGCAGCTAAGGGCAATGCCAGTGAAAACAAAGCGAGCCAAGTGCTAGGAAAGAAGGAATAAACAATGGCACCTGGTAATACCCCAAAAGAAACTACATCACTTAGGCTATCCAATTGTTTGCCAATTGTTGAAGTAGCTTGAAGTAATTTAGCAATAAATCCGTCTAAAAAATCAGCCAACAAGGCTACTCCTATACAGATGGCTACCCCTTGCAAATCAGACTTAGACAGTAAAGCTAATCCAATACAGCCCATACTAAGGTTGACAAGTGTGATTGCGTTTGGAATTTGTTTGAGCATAAATATTCAAAACTTATAACTACTCCTTAAAACTCAAAATTAAAAAGAATTACCAAAAATCTTTCCTCTCTTATCACTCCTCTTTAATGGCTTCACTCTCCCCTCACCAACCATCCTGTCCAGCCCGTGGACGCTGTATCAAGTCGGTAGTAAATCATTCCTACTGGAAGATGGGAAGAAGATAGGAGCACAGACTGATAACCTGCTTCCAGAGACAACCACTTTACCTCAATCTGTCTGCCAGAAGCATCATACAGAGACAGCCTTATCGTTTCTGCTTTTGGAAGAAACAATTTAAGCTGGCATTGCTCATAAAAAGGATTAGGAGTTACCTCTAACAGGGACAAACTTGGTAAGTCTTGGTAGCTTTTCGATTCCACAGTCTGATTATGCTGTGGTGCAGAAAAGTCAAGTTCAATCGCATGGTAAAAAGTATTTGAAGTAAAAGCTTCTACATCCGTGATACTAGACGTTACTTTAAAAGCTGATTTCCAATCAATTGCTCCATGTACTGCTACATCTAACGTCAGCAATTCATTTCCTAATCGGCTATGTTCCGTAGCATTCCAACTCACTGTTATTTTCCCTTGGATAGCCATTTCCATGCAAAGTTAGATGCCGTTAGTCCCTCCAAATCACCTATATGCCAATCACGTACTTGTATTTGTTCAGGGTCATATTCTAAAGTAAACTGCAAGCCTAGCCAAGCGTTTGGTATGGAGAAGGTGACTTGGTCTTCATTTGGGGACACGCTGACTAGCATTTTTGCTGCTTGTGTAGAACGAGGCTCAATGCTTGTTGCGCTTAGTATGGCACTATTATTCAAATCGCCCACTTTCACCGCTATAAAGTCCACCTCTCGGTAACTGCGATTGAGGTTAATACTTGTGTCTTCTGGGAAAGGGGTAGAAAAAGGATATAAAGGGTCTTCAAATCGAAAATCTGCGCTTACGAATCGCCAAGAGGTATTCGCGCCAGGCAAAATAGTATCCAGCCCTAGCAGTATGCGACGTAGAGATAGCATGTCAAAAGTAGTGACGCTACCTGATTTATTGATATCGGCTGCTATGATTTTGTAGGGTGAATCAAGGGTATCTGTCGTTAAAATATGGCTATTGAGTAAAAAGATGTCGTAAGTGGAAACACCATTTAACAGATTTTCCTTTTTTTTCAGGGCGGATTGTATAAGTATTGCCCATTGCAAGCTCTTCAAAAAGATAGCTTCCTGATAAATTTGTGATGATTCTTTCATTTCCAGTACAATTAATATTTACCCCTTCTACGGACTGCTTCATTTCGTCATAGATTTGACCACTTATCTCCGCCAAATCAGCAGCAATGACTTTAACATTAATTTCTTGACAAAGTGTATCCGCACCACAATTATTACTTGCTATCAGGCAAATAGTGTAGCTTCCAGACGTATTGTAGGTGTGAGTGATATTGGTTTGGTTGCTGGAAGTACCATCTCCTAAATTCCATGTGGTAGTATTTGCATTGATTGAGGTATTAATGAGTTGGATGTTGGCAGCAGTAGTATCTAATGTGAATCTAGCAGTAGGTAGATTGCCACTAGAGTTGATATTTACAGTGGTCGTGACCGCACAGCCATTAGCATCAGTGGTAGTGACCATGTATTGACCAGAGGTTAAACCTGTGAAAGTGTTCCGAGTGCTTGCTCCGTTGCCAATGTCGTAAGTATAAGGAGCAGTACCACCTGTGGCAATAAGCTGAAATGAGCCAGTTGAACTAGCGCAAGCAGCTTCAGATACTTGGCTAATGGCGACCGTAGGAGCGAGCGAACCTTTTATCTCTACGGAGAGGGTAGCTTGGCAGTTTTCAGCATCTGTGATAGTCAGCTCGTATCTCCCTGCGGCTAAATTATCGAATCTTGAGTTGCTAGTGATGCCGCGTCCAATATTATAGCTATATGGAGCTTTGCCTCCTGATGGAGTTGCGGTGAAGCCTCCGTTAATATTTCCACATGTGGCATCTTTGCGGTTGCTGATAGTGGCAGTCAAGGATGGTGCTTCGCCAATGGTAACTTTGTATAACTCTACGCAGGCACGGGCATCAGTGACAGTGACGGTGTAGTCTCCTTTGGATAAATTGGAAAATAATGACCCTGCTTGTGCGCCAGTGCCAATGTTGTAACTGTAAGGAGGAGTGCCTCCTTTAGCATTTACACGAAAACTACCATTGGAAAGTCCACAACGTATATTTTCTAAATCTTCAATGGCAAGTTCTAAAACTGGGGCAGCGACGATATTCACTACTTGTATCACCGCACAATCGTTAGCATCAGTGATAGTGACGGCGTAAGTGTTGGCGGCAAGGTTACTAAACTGAGGATTTACGGTTGCTCCCTGTCCTAGATTATAAGAGTATGGTGCAAGTCCACCTGTCACACTTAAAGTAAAACCACCGTTGGATTGGCGGCAATTTGTTTCCTTTTTGTTTTCAATCCTAACCACAGGTGGTATAGTTTCTGCTGGCAAATCAATAGTAAGGCTTGCTTCACAGCCGTCTTTATCTATGACTTTTATAAGGTAATTCCCAGCACTCAAATTTTCAAATGTAGGGCTAGTGAAAGTATTATTGCCTAATTTGTAAGAATAAGGTGTTGCACCTCCGTTTGCGGATACAATAATAATACCATTGGGCTGTCCACAGGAAGGACGACGTTGGCTAAGTAGTTGTACATTTAGAGCCGTCGTGCTTGTTAGATTTACGGGTATAGTTGCTTCACAATTTGTTGCATCGGTCACTGTGACCGTGTAGTTGCCGTTAGGAAGATTTTGAAACACGCCTGTGTCGTTGCTTGTTCCTGGAATCGTGAATCTGTAAGGAGCGATACCACCTACGGCAGTTACGGCAAAACTGCTGTTAGGATTTTGGCATGTTCCAATTGTTTGTTCAGTCAACTCTAGTAATATCGGCAGTTCGGCTTCAATGATGATAGTTTGAATAGCAGTACAAGCGTTTGCATCGGTAATGGTCACGGTGTAAGAACCAGCTTGTAAGCCACTAAATACAGGATTCGTGACCACTTCCCCGCCTATATTGTAACTGTA
>JAAUTG010000251.1 GCA_012031785.1 Saprospiraceae bacterium
TTTTTTTGCAAAAAATAGCGGACTTTTTTCACCTTTATTTTCCGCTATTTTTTGTCCAACTTAATGGGCGCACCTTAGTTTCTATTTTGTTTAAGTTGCTATCACCAGCAAAAAGTTGCTGGTCAGAAATGATTTTTAAAAGCGTATAAACTTCGCTCCATTCTCCTTTATTTCCTGTTATCATTGCTTAATTCCGATTAGTTTTAAAATTTCCTTTGCTGTTGCTTGAATAGCAGGTACGGCAACGGAGTTGCCGTACTGTTTATAAGCGGAAGCATCAGCAACTGGAATCAAAACTCGTCAGGAAAACCTTGTAATCTTGCCCATTCTCGTGGTGTCATTTTACGAATACCTTCACGATTAACAGTGCCTTTTATGTGAGTTGTTGGTGTGAAATCTGTAATTCTGTGGTCTAAAACCAAATTTCTTTCTCGTCCCATTCCACCAACAACAATAGCGTTGCTAATTCCGTCATCAGGAATTATGGCATAACCAAAGCCATTTCCTTTACTTTCGTGCCTTGCTTTATGCTTTTCTAAAGTTTGTACGTATTGAGTGGAAAGAAAATATTTTGTTGCCGGAACTTCTTTTTCTTTGATGTCTGCAAAAGTTATTTTTTTATCTAATGGTTTTGGATAATTAAATTCATTAATTGCAGTATCTTTATGGAAACCGATAATATAAATTCTTTCTCTATTTTGCGGAAACACCAAAATCTTTGGCGTTTTACAATTTGCGGTTCGGGAAACAAAATATTCCTAAATCGTTTCTCAAAACATTTAGAATTGTCGCCAAAGTTTTTCCGCCATTATGATTTCGTAAGCCTTTTACGTTTTCGAGAAAAATAGCTTTTGGTTGTTTGCGTTTGATAATTTCCGCAACGTCAAAAAACAATGTCCCTCTTGTGTCTTCAAATCCTCCTCGCTTTCCTGCAATAGAAAATGCTTGACACGGAAAACCTGCGCAAAGGACATCAAATTCGTCTGGAATGTATTGTTTGGTTGCTTCTTTTGTTATATCTCCAAACGGTGTTTCTCCAAAATTTGCGCTATAAGTCCGCTTTGCTTCTTTGTCCCATTCGCTCGTAAAAACACACTTCCCTCCTAAATTTTGCAATGCTAATCGGAAGCCTCCAATTCCAGCAAACAAATCTATAAATTTAAACTTTGGTCTTTCTGTCGGTGGGAAAGGGACCTTAAACATATCAAAAATTCCATATTGTAAAGCTGCTTCAGCAACGCTCAATGTGATTTTTTCTTCGGGATATTTAAACTCCAAAATTTCTTTTGTGTACTTGATTGCACCTTTTTTGTAAAATTGCGAAACCCCATTTTTACTGTTATGGAGATAATGAGTTAAAACTGCATCTTTGTTGCAGTCAGGCTCTA
Organism: Saprospiraceae bacterium; assembly: GCA_012031785.1. GTDB lineage: Bacteria > Bacteroidota > Bacteroidia > Chitinophagales > Saprospiraceae > JAAUTG01. The sequence goes on from JAAUTG010000251.1 coordinate 1,389, forward strand.
CAACTCTAATTTTAAATCGTTGGTCTCCAACTTCTTCAAGCGTATATTTTTTCTTTCAAATCCATTTTTGAATCGTTAATTATCGTTTCTATTGTAAGGCACAAGATGGAAATTTTTTTGATGTCTTTTCCCCCAAAACCTTAAAATTGCCTAGATTTGTGTTGTTAGTTTCTTCGTTTACTTTTCTATCTCTTTCTATGTTTTCTTTCAATTTTTTTTATTCCAAAATTCTTTGATTGGTTTTGTGGTCATTTTCTCTTTTGTGCCAGTTGCTTCGGTGCCAAAATTCTCCATTCACAAAAATGGCAAATTTGATTTTTTGGAAAGTTGGATGCTACTACAACTTCCAAAGTTTGTACTTCGGACTTTACCTAGATGCCAAAAGGCTAATTTGTTTAGTCCACGCATTTGCGGGTAATTGTTACGCAGCTTTACAAAAATAAATACTTATTTCTAAACATCCAAATGCTCTTTACTAGCTTGCTAAACCTCACACAAAATACAAACATTCTAGGTGAAGCACTTCAGCCAACACATTAAACCAACGTTGGATGCAGCTTATTTTGGGGCTTCAAATATATCTTTGGCTTTGTTGTATCTAAGTATTTCCTGACGATCCGAAAATTCTTCTGAAATGTGAATAAAGTAGATTTGTACGTCGGAAATGAAATAGTTGTAGCCTTCCGTTTTTTGTATTCATATCCGTTATTACTCCTTTCTGTAAAGTCATCACTTAGATGATGGTTATAAAAGAAACTGCTGGTTTCTTCATAAAATAATTTGTCGAGCAGGGTTTTTCTTTTGTCTAAGTTGATGATTTTTAGGAAATTTTTCTTCTTTGAGTCTGCCCCAGATTCGCCTTTTTGAGTAGTGTATTCAATGGAATATTCTAAGATGATTTCTTTTGAACCTTGCTTGTCGAAGTCCATTTCAGCAATCTTAATGATCTGTGGAAATTTTTGCTCCTCTTCAAAAGGTTCAGTAAGTGGTTTGGTACTACGTAGTAATTCGTATTTTTGATTCGACTTCGGATTTTTTATCTCTAACGTGTAAGTGGTGTCTGTTTGATGTTGAAAAACTTCATAAGAAGTGGTGTTTTCAAACGCCTTATCATACTCTTGAGCATACGAAGGAACAGAAATAGCAAAAAACAGCATGATAATCATGGAGCGTATTTTCATAACTTTTCTATTTTAGTAAGGAAGTAGGTAAAAAATACAATATCAGGTTGAGAATTGGTTTAGACGGTTTAAGACTTCCGAAATCCTAAACCGTCTAAACCAATAATAAACTTAAAATTGACAAGTTTATTGCATCTTTCTTTGCTCCAGAATCACTCTAAATTCGCGTGCTTTTTTCTCGGTGATGTCGTAATTTTTCATCACCCAAATAGCGATCAGCGTACCAAATATGGGAACACAGGAATAAAATAGCCTCAAGCCGACCACTGCTCCTTCTGGCTGTTCTGGTACGCCTGGTGTAAAATTAACATAACTCATAATAGCGCCAGTTAATAATCCGGCAACTGCGAAACCAAATTTCACCATCCACCAGTAAATCGCGCCAAAAATGCCTTCTCTGCGTTTGCCCGTATCAATTTCATCCATATCGCAAATGTCGGCGGTCATGGACATCATCAGGGTAAATAAACTTCCTATACCAAAGGAAAAAAACGGTAAAGCAAATAAAAACATATAAGGTTTGCCTGGAATGAATAGAAACCAAAGCAGGATATATCCTACGATGGATATGCCTTTGTGACAGTAAAAAAAGCATTTCTTTTTACCCATTTTTTTTAGACATTCTTGCCACTATTGGTATTACTAAAAAAGTGGTAGCTAAAGCACCAACACTTCCAAAAAGGGTGGGCCAGATACCTGCTGCTTCTGTATTGCCGTTGAATAAGTGATAAACCACAATAAAAAAAGAAAAACTGGCAACCGTATTGAACGCATTAAAGATGAAGAAAGTGGCAATACATAATTTCTGAAGGATTTATTCTGAAACGCCTCTTTGAAACTCAACAAAACCGCATTTAAACTGCCTGTTATGGTTTTTAAATTTAAAGGCGCATAACTAAGTTCATTTTTGGTGGATGTGCTTTTGATGAAAATTGCGGGAATCATAGCCAAAATAGCGCAGGAGATACCTACCCAAATAGCCAGCGTCCGAGTAGCGGTATCTGCATTCGGAAACCATGATGGATCATACATAATCACCCAAAACCAAGGCGCAATCACCCAAGCCCACTGCCCAATCCACTGGGCAATCGCCATAATATCTGTTCGTTCGTGAAAATCATTACTCATTTCATACCCCATCGCCACGAAAGGAACACTAAAAAGCGTTAAACCCATATAAAATAGCAAAGACCAGCAAAGAAAAAAGGTAAAGTTGTAATTTACGCCATTCTCTCTGTAGAGTTGCCACATGATCACAAAGGAAATCCCCATAATAATTGCTCCGATAAAAACATAATGCCTGCGCCTACCCCAAATAGAACGGGTATTGTCCGAAATAAAACCCATAACAGGGTCGGTGAAAGCGTCAAATATTCTGGGTACAAAAAATAAAACACTCCACATCCAAGCTGGAAATCCTAAGTCTTGAACTAAGACCACCATAAAGATACCCAGCACAGCAGGAAACATTTGATTAGCCAACATACCTAGTCCAAATGCAATTTTTGAACCATTGAAACCGTTGCGTTGGAGCTTGAATTATTTATCATAAATTAAGGATATTAAGTGATTTATAAAGGTTTAGATTTAAACAATTACTCGATTATCAGCTACTTAAAAAAGAATCGAAGCAGTAGCACGAGAAAATAATATTACAAATAGGCATCTTGCTACAACAGTAGATTTTGTCAAGATTCACTACGATTTGAATAATTTCCCCAGTAACGCTGGAACACTTTTTTACTGTCTTCAAGAGATAATACTGAGGTGTCAAAAACTGCTTTGCTTCCATTGGCATAATGCACTTCTATTTGATTTGAAGCATCCATTTTGTAAATCACAGGCACTTGACAAACCGTAAATGCGAGACTTTCTTTTTGAAGTTTTAAGGTCTGGTGGGTTTTGTCAACCATAACAAAAGTAACTTCTTGTGCTTGAGTCAAAAACTCACTTTTACGGAGCATGATAGGTTGAAATTGCAATTTACCATCTTTTATGTTTACGCCCAATTCTCCGATGCGCGTGAGAATATCTTCTTTCACTTGCCCAGTCATGCCTGGTTGTTGTGCCCCTCTGTGCAAAGGCGTATGGGAGTAAGGATCGGTTGGAAACGCGCCATACACTTCAGGCGATTTATGTACGCCGATTCCTGCACCAATTTCATTAAAATGAACCAGCAAAGCATTGGTAATTTTCTTGTCTTCGTGGTGCGCGAAGGCTTTTTCACAAATTTCATAAACAGCAATGTGCAGTTTGGAAACCATGTGCCAGTAAATCGAGCCTAATCCTTCATAAGCGAAAAAAGTTCCCGACCTTCCTGTAAATGCTTTGTGATTGAACACGTCTTCAAAAATTTGTAGCACTTTTTTGGTGTCATTTGCTACCAATGCTTTGTATTCTTCCTGCTCTTTGAGTTCTTGTAAGGCTACTATTACATCATTGGCGTTATGAAAATTACCGTTAAAATGATAATTCCCCTTAATGTCTTGGTTGATGATTTGTAAATTATTGTTTCGATGCAATTGCATCAGTAATTGCGATTGTGCTACTTTTTCTTGCGGAATGATATTTTTTTCTAAAAATTTCGGCAAATCTTTGTTTGGATAAAGCATATAACTGTGTTGGTCCGGTCTATACAAAGCACTATTTCGCAAGGCATCTAATATTTCTAACGCTTCAGTACCTTGTACAAAACCAGCACTTAATGCGGCTACTTGACCTTCCAACATTTCTGATAATGGGAAATCGAAACGCCATCATTTTCTACTGACATCAAGTTGTAAGCATGAAATAATTTGTCGGCTCTTTGGTTAGCTTTGATGGAGTGTTCTATGAAATCTAAACATATACGAGTAAAATCTTTTAAACTTGCCATTGAATGGGTACTTTTCTTACCTGAAAATCCACTATCATAGACTTGATGGCGATACGCTGAGGCGGCATTCCCAAGTACATCCATTATTTTCTTTCTGTCTTGATTGTGGATAGGTGCAGCCAACAAAGGCGTGAAGAGCGTTAGGCTTTCTTTAATAGCATCATAAAACACTACCATTTCATCCGAAATCTGGATATTGTCTTGAGTAGCACGTTCTAATAGCTCTTGGAAAAACTTTAAGAACCGCCTCAAATAATAAAGTGTAACCATCGAAACCCCATTGCCTACTAAGGCATTGTTCGCATCGTTCCATTCGGGGCGTTGCGTATTCATCCAGATTCCACCTTCAGGAATAAAATTTGATATTTTTGCTAAAACGGTTGCTAATATTTTTTCAATGAAATTTACATGATAGATGGTATTGTTGCTGTCTCTTAACAAAGTCCCATCAGCCCCTATAATTTTCTTGTGCGTATTAATTTCTTCTTCCCATTTATGGTTGTATTCAATGGTATCTTTAGGATTTTTTACAATTTCTGGATAGGGTTTTATGATGTAAGGCACTGCTGCATACACAAAACATTCCTTGTCAAAATAGGAATTTAATTTGCCTGGATTATATTTTTCAATAAATTCCAAAAATTTCAGCAAGTAAATAATTTGATGATCGCCCCAATAGCCAATATATGCCCAAGGATTATCAGGCTCAATCGTTTCCCAATCAAAACCGTCTTTTGTAACACGATACGGATTATAGCCATCAAAAGTAGAAGCATTCAAAAATTTATGAATCATGCCATCTATAAAATCTGGATAAGCATAAGCCAAAGATTCCCAATTTTGAAAAATATCTCGCCAATTTCCTTGATAATCAAGGATTTTTGAACCATCAACTTCACTTAATGTATTGATAGAAAATTTATTCCAAGGTCGGCTTGGGTCGCCATGTCTTCGGCTGAAAGTGAGTGGCAAATATTCAGTGCAAAGACGCGTTAAATCTGCATCATGCAGCGGCGCAATAGATTGTTGTAATTCAGAATATGAAATATTGTCTGGCAAATGATTCAAAAAGGAACTATTTTTCTCAAAAACCATCAAATTGGCTTTCTTGACATAAGGTACAAAATCTTTTTTCGAGATTTGATAATTGTCATCGAAAATTCCACCGCGCATGATATTGAACAACACATTGGAAAAATGTCGCGTATCTTTACGCTTATCGGCAGTAAACTGCAAACCATCGGCTGCTGCATTAAGCGCAATCAGGTTTGCTGTACCTAAGTTGATATCCTCTTGCAGTTGATTTGCCAATGTTTTGTCAAACCTAATTTTTTCGGAAAGCTCAATCACCTGCGCTTGATTTTGGTTGACGTTAGTTACAATTTTCCAGGATTCACTCGAATTTTTAGCCAACAACAAATCAGCAACAACAAAATACGCCCCTTTTTCGCCTTTTATGTCGTTCTCAGCTTGTAGTGGTTGTTGTTTCCGAAAAGCAGGAAGC
>JAAUTG010000252.1 GCA_012031785.1 Saprospiraceae bacterium
GTTTATACTCCCTACTTTGACAATGCGGGCATTTTACCCCCTCTGACCACCTTAATTCTCGCACTTTTTCGTAGCATAGACGCTCATCCACTATATCTTTTATCTGTAATATCATCCGTTTTTTTTTCAAAGATACACAGCAACTTGAAATCATAATTGAGCCTTAATTTTTTTAGTCAACCATATCGAAAAAACTGCACCAACAATATTCTCATATGTTTCTACATTTGTTGCTAATTTCTGATAGTCTGATAGACCAGCGTTATTAACAAAATCGGTAATTTGACTTTCCGATTCTATCATCATTGAAGTCATAGTTCTTCCAACCCTTGCTTCATTCCATGATTCAGAAGTCCCGTTATACACAGAAGCAATAGCATTGTTCACAAATACCAACGGTGCCAAAGAATTATGGAATATCTCGTAATCAAGCTTTGACATTAATGGGAATTCAGGAATTCCTAGAGTTAGTACAGGTTTACCACCATACTTATTTTTAGTCAAATACCATGGAAGTGTAGTTTTGGCTTCCTCCAACCCATCCAAATCGACTGCCCATATCGGCTTATTCCCCGCAAACTGATATGGCGTGTACCAAGGATACGAAGAGCTCAACGGATCCACACTCAAAAACCTCCCACAAGGCGCGCAATATATCCTAAACCCACTAATCATAATGCACCAAAGAACCGAACTCGCCTTTCCTATCCGCTTCCTTGCCATTAAACCCAAACCTATACAACGCCCCCATCGCCGAATAACTCCGCCCCGGCATCTCCATGCCAAAAGGATAATAATCCTGCGATGTAATAAGAACAGGCTTATAATAATCCACCACACCACCCAGCAACTTCGGCTGCCGACGGTCAGACACCGTAGCCAACACATTACCCAAATGATTGCTTAACTCAAAAAACTTGCTGCCTTCGTATTGGCGTAGGGAATCAAATTAGTATATTACTTTCCCATATCATAGCTCATTTCAATAATTTTCACCATGAATGAATTTTTATCAGTTTTTTCCACAATATTTTCTTTAAACATAATGAAAATAGTTCCCCCAGCTAAAGAATAGCGTTTAGAGTAGAACGCAGCCATAACCCCTAGATGAGTCATGTAATAAATATCTACTTCCTCTAGAAATGCATTTTGTAAATCTCGAAAAGAACTTCCGATTCCAATTCCTGCTCTGGTTTTGCAGTCACAATTTTCTTGAAATACTATTTTCGTAAGTCTCATATCCTTTGTTCTTTTATCATCAAATATGAATGTCAAGCCTTTATCAGGATACTCAATAATGTTCTGTTTATTTGAAACCATACAAAAAAAAATAAAAGAAAGTTCTTTGAAAAATGGGAAGGAAAATAGGTGATAGCGGATATTTGTGTTAGGAAATGCAAATACTAAAATGCTATCACCATGAAAAAAATAAATTTATATACTCAAGTGAATGCGGCTTTATGCGGTGTAAGTGGTAATAATGTACAAGGTCATGCTTTGAAACGCCTTAATACCCTTTTTTCTTTCCAATTTTCAAAGAACTTTGATTCTTAATTTTTTGTATGGTTTCAAACTACTGCTCTAAAACTTGGGCTTTTCAAGCTATCTTAAATCGCAACTATTTTCCGTTGTGTATTTTATGATTAGACAAGCCGTTTTTAAACCTTCGGAGAGGTTAAGATTTTTTTACATTCTTTTTTAAATCTTTTCTTTTTTCTTATCATCTGCTATTCCTATTGCCTCGAAGAAACTTCGTTTTTTGAGGCAATAGGAAAGTCCTAGAGATTTAACCAACCACTTTTCTCACAAATTCAGATTTTAAACCCATCGCGCCAAAGCCTTCGATTTTGCAGTCAATATTGTGGTCGCCATCCGTTAGGCGAATGTTTTTTACTTTAGTACCAGCTTTTACTGGTTTTGGCATCCCTTTTACAGGTAAATCTTTGATGACAAGCACCGTATCGCCGTCTTGGAGTTCGTTGCCGTTGGCATCGAATACTTTATTGCCAGCGTTTGTGGTTTCCACTTCATCTTGCGGATCCCATTCGTGGAAACATTCCGGACAAACCATCAAATTGTCGCTAGGATAAGCCAAATCGCTTTTGCATTTTGGACAGAAGATTGAATCAGGCATCGTATTTTAAATTTTGCACCATCAAGGTAAATATTACAGCACTTCTCTTTCCTGCAAAATTGACCAAATCTATTGAAAATCAAAATTGGGGAAGGAAAAGTTTTGAGTGTTGGTATGAATTTCTACGTCCCCTCTTCTGTAAATTTCCTGATTTATAGGTCATCGAAGGGCTTATATGATATAAATCAGCGGTTACTTTATAGGCGAGGGATTAAAAAAGTTGGTTCGAGGAGGACCATGCCTTTTCTTATCTTATGCGCTGCTTTTTTACATAAAATTTAGTGGAAATCCTCATTTCTTTTTTAAATCATTATACTTTTCTAATAACCATTCTTTGTTGGTCAGTGGTTCGAGGGTCTCTAATTGTATCGCAATTTTGTTTTGCTTTTTGCTTATTTGATAGCGTGGTTTTAATTTTAAATCAAACATTAATTTGGCAAGTTGAACAAAGTTAATATAACTCAGGCGATGATATTCATTAATCTTCTGTTTTCGACGCAATAAGTTTAGAATAGATTTAACTAAGGCATAAAAAGCCTCTGTTTCGTCCAATTCATAAAAAACTTTTAATTGAATAATTCGTGCAGAGGCTTGGTAAAATACGTCTGTAAATTCTACTTGTTGTAATATTTGCAATGTTTTAGCGAAGTCTCTTTTGGCAAAGTAGAGCACTGCTAGCTGATAATCAACAGTATTTTGTTCTTCTTCTTCTTTTAAAAAACATTTATACTGATGAATAAAATTTTCTGTCCAAGAAAGCTCGTTTAGCCTAATGCCAGCAGTTGTAGCGTTGATAAAACTCCATTTAGTAAGATAACCGTGTTGTAGCAATAAGTTTTGTTTAATAAGGACTTGGTAAATCTCGAAAATTTCTTGGTAATATTCACTTTTCCCAAAGTTCACTTGACGAACGCAAAAGTTTAATAAGTAAGTGTAAAGATGCTTTTGTTCAGGCATGTATAGCAAATTCTGATGTAGTTGTAATAAGGATTTAAGCAATAGATACCAATGAGTAGTGCTTTCTTTTAAAAAGCGATAAGCGTGATAATAAACAGACAAAGCCGGATAATTCTGATATAAATCGCTGTGTTGCTCATACTGTACTAAACATGGGACTATAAAATGAGGGATGTATTGTTCATTTAATAAAGCAGAACGACTTACCATTTCGCAAGCAATACGAAATTTATTGCACAAAAAATAAACATCAAATGTATCTCCCATTTTTTGAAGATTATCATCATAAATCCTTTGGTTTTGAATAAGTGCTAGACGATCTAGCTGTTCATAGTAATAACTTTGATCTAGGAAATCTAAATAGCTAGAGGTTGTAGTAGATGCTTTAATTAGTTCTGCTTTTTTAATGATTCGAGGCAGTAAATTTGATAAATTTCGCTCTACCAACTCTTCCATCAAGGTCGCTTGTGCATGGATCTCATGATTCTTGAGTTGTTTTTGTTGCAAAAAGCTATATGCTAATTGCAGTAAGTCAGAAATAACATTATTTAATTTTAGCTCTTGGTAATTTTTACTCTGAAACACATACAGATAGACTATTTCTTTGTTGTCTATTACTAAGTTCGTTTCATACAAATAAGAACTTAAGCGTTTGACTTTTTCGTTTTTGTTAAAAAAGGTGATATCACATATTCTTGAAATTGTTGCCACTCTTGCTTAGAGAAACTTCTCAAAACTTGAAGTAAAATTATGTCCTTCATTTCTATAATCTAATAAAAATCGATTGATACAAAATTGTAAATATTTGATTTTTTAATACTTTGTTGAATATTTATTGGTTTTATATATTATTTCGATTCTATAAACTATAAAAAATGTAGTTTTATTGTGCTTTGTCCTATTTTACTTTTGTGTGTAAGAATCAATTATTCATAAACAATTATTCTAGTCCTATGAAAAAATATTATTCAGTATTCTGTTTTGTTATCTTGCACAATTAATTGGAGCGCAATCTATTAGCCCAGTTGTTATCCAATTTCCAAATGTGGAAGCACAGTTGGGGACAACATTTTGTGTTGATATACAAGCTGATAATTTTGAAGGAATTGAAGCTATTCAATTTGCTATTAGTTGGGATTCTACTATTTTGCATTACGAGTCTTTTAATATTGTTAAAAACTCGGGTTCAGTCACCACTTATTTGCCTGACCAAAACGCACAAAACCAATTTGCTATTATTGGTAATGAATTGCGCATGGCATGGTTAAATTCCTATTTAGCGGAAACTACTTTATTAAATAGAAGTACTTTATTTCAGGTTTGTTTTACCCCTATACAAAATCATGTTAATACTTCTATCCGCTTTTCTAACCAGTTTATAGGGGAGGCTGTCAGAACACAAGGCTTGACAAGAATACCAGTTATTAGTGGCAATGGTGGTACTATAAAAGTTGGAATACCTACTGTACAAACGGCACGACTAGAAATTGGAGACGCTCAAGTAGAACCAGCGGAATATTTTTGCTTACCTGTTAAATTAGAACAAGTTTCAGCACTTGCAGGATTACAATTTGGAATAGTATGGGATTCTAATGCTTTGGACTTGGATACGCTGAGATTAATAAACGATCCACTCGGTTTAGCACAACAACCTAACTCTTACAATATTATTGCTAATGAATTTAAACTAGCTTGGTTTGAGCCAAATACTCAAAATGTAGTACTGCCTGATAGTATTTTGCTTTTTGAACTTTGCTATCAAGTCATCGCAGATGTGGGTTCAGAGACCCTAGTATCTTTTAGTTCAAATCCTATATTTGAAGCTATTCAATTCGCAGACAATGGGGAACTTAATTTTTTAGCTATTGAACTAAAAGATGGCGTGGTAAAAATTGTGAACACCGAAAATGTATTGCCTGGTGATACAAATTTAGATGTGGAAGTTTCGCATTTAGATTTGATAAATATTGGTCTTGGTTACGGTCAGACTGGTCCTATGCGGACAAATGCGAGTTTAGATTTTGTGCCTCAATATGCTGCAAACTGGACTAATTCCACGCCAACTACACTTATCAACTACAAACATGCAGATGCTAATGGAGATGGGATAATCAACGATATGGATACAAAGGCTATCGAATTGAATTGGGTAAATCAAGTTACCATTCCAGCAGATAGCATTTCCTCAAGTAACGCTATTCCTTTTTATGTAGCAGCAGATACGATTAGATACCAAAACGTAAACGAATTTCCTATTATTTTAGGCTCTGCTGACATTCCTGCGCAAGGAGTCTATGCCTTGGCTTTTAGTGTTTATTATAAAGCCAATGAAGATATAAATGGTATTATTGAAGTTGATTTAGATAATTCTTGGCTAGGGACTTTAGGGGAAAATATTATTGCTATTCAACGATTTTTTCCTGAAGAAAGACGTGTTGATGTCGCTATTAGTAGAATTGATCAAATTAGTAAAAATGGGTTTGGAACCATTGGTAATATTAGAATTGTCATGGAGGATGTGATTTTATTTCAAAAGATAAAAAACATCGAATTTACGATTGATCATGTTCGCGCAATAGGTATTAACGAGGAGGTAATTCCAACAATCAATAATAAAACAACCTCTAGATTAATTAACCTATCAGGGATTTTGGACAAAGCATTAGAGGAAATACGAATTTATCCTAATCCAACCTCAAACTACTTAGAAGTAAGTAGTTTAACATTCAATATTGAGCAATTTACATTAATAAATACTTTGGGAAAAGTTGTTCTTGATAAAAAAGGTAATGCTCAACTACTTGTAAATGAACTACCTAAAGGGATTTACTTTGTAGAAATTCAAACTAACAAAGGAAATTTTATCCAGAAAGTCATTATTGAATAAATCTAACTATAAAACATATTATCATGAAGGTTAATTTCTTTTTCTCTTTTTCTTTTTGATGGTAACCTCAACTTTTAGCCAAATTAGTATATCTGGCAGCGTAACGAATATCATGGGGAGTGGTATCTGTAAAGCAACAGTGCAATTAAAAGATTCTGTTGGGAATTTATTTACTACCCTTACTGATGATAATGGGAATTATCAATTTTCAAATTTGCCTACGAACGAGAATTATATAGTAAATGTTGAAAAAGTAAACGCTAGCTTGGACGGCATAAGTACATTTGACTTCTTGCTTATCAATAAACATATTTTAGGAGAGCTTGTAATTCAAAATCCATTTTCTTTATACGCATTAGATGTTGATAATTCAAAATCGTTGACTGTAATGGATTTATCTTTACTAAGGAGAGTGATTTTAAATATACCAATACCCATTTCCATCAATCGTTGGTTATTTTTTAATAGTAATTATGTTTTCCCAGACCCTATGATGCCATGGAACTATCCAGATGCTACGGTTAGAGCTTATCGAAATCTAACGGAATCTATTGAAAATGCAAATTTTATAGGTAATAAAATAGGAGATGCGAATAACTCTGCTAACTCCTGCGAAAATTAAACGTTGAAGTACACTTTGAGAAATTGAGCTACTTGTAAGGTGTACAATCTAAGTAGGATAAAAAATAGCGGAAACGGAAAGAATCCGCTATTTTTTAAATTAACGAGAATTAAGTCGAAAAACAGCATTTAGGTCATTACAGTTCTTTTGAATTTTGATATGCGATCCCATCTCGCTTTTTACTTTTGTTACATTAATTCCAACTGAAGCGTTAATCATGCTATGGCTCTATTTAATCTATAGGGCTTTCTTATAAAAAAGTTTGAAACAAATTGTTTGAGTAAGATTAAAAAAAAAGTGAGCTAAAAT
>JAAUTG010000253.1 GCA_012031785.1 Saprospiraceae bacterium
CTGGCGAAACATCAACATCCACCCGCGCCACTTGGATAAACTCGCGCCTCTACCTATCCAACCTAAGTTGAGCGTGACCAACATATTGCCATCAGGCAAGAAAACAGGTCCGTAGGAATACTCGTGGTAATTACCTACCAAATCCCAAGCATAAATAGTGCGGTACTCATCGGCTTTGCCATCGCCGTTTTTATCCGTCAAACGAGTTAGCTCGCCGCGTTGAGCGGTGTAAAAACTACCATCCTTGTAAGCCAAGCCTAGTGGTTCGTGTAACCCATGTGCAAAGCGAGTAAATTTAGGATTAGCACTATTAGGCTGGTCAATCAACCACACTTCACCGCGCCGCGTGCAAACTGCTAATTGTCCTTTTTCATTAAACGCCAAACCGCCAGCTTCCAAAATCACATCTTCTGGTAAAGCAACGCTACTTATTTTGTAATAAGCTGATTCTAAGGCATCCATAGAGAGTTGTGCCTTCGCAGGCGCAAAAGCAAATAAGATGAAAAGTCCAGTAAGGACAAGCCATTTTATAGGAAACATAAGCTAAAGTTTAAGATTCAAGATATTTGACTGGAAAGGTAAGTAAAAGTGAAACAAAACCCAAACGAACAAGTAAATTTACTGATCAAAAATTGCTCAATGATGAGAAAAGTAGGCGGCAAACGAATTAAAAGATAGTGATTCTGAAAACTTTGAGGATTTTAGAAACATGTGATTTAAAGCAAAAATTAACCATTATCGAACCGCACAGCGGCAGCTATGTTTGTAGAAAAATGAAGGAATGAGGAGTAAACGAGGTGGAAAAATTGAATTCAATGTGGAGCGAAGGCGTAATTTTCGCGCTCTTTGACCAAAAATATCCGATATTGCATTCCATTGAGAATCGGTCAGTTCTTCGAACTGTCTAGTCAGCTTCTAAAGTTAGGCATGATGCCCTGTTTTTCAAAATCCCCGAAAAGTTCTTAGCAAAAGTAGGGCTTCTAGGGTGTGTCTCGAAAAATCCTTTGGATAATTTGGAAATTAAAGATAAATATTATTTTGTCTTAGCTTTGGCACAACAATAAGCAAATGCTTGAATCTGCGCACTTCAATAGAAACAGGAACTAAGTGGCAAAACTTAGTAACAATGCTGTACGTGATTCAAAACAAAAAACGCAAGACGATGAAAGAATACAAAGTAGAAACTTTAATCTATTACTCAAAATTAACACTTGATTCAGAACACATTGCAAAAAAATCCAATGAAGAAATTCAAGAAAAACTTGACGAATATTCTAAAAATGGATATGTGCTAACTTCAACAAGTTCTACCAATTTCGGACTTGCCTTCTACGTTTATCTATTTTTTGAAAAAGATGTTTAGAGAAAAAATAGTGCGGTTGGGCGGTAAGTATTTTCTGGAATTTACCTTAATTTTTACAAGCGTTGTTCTCGCTTTCGCTTTAGCAGAATGGAGCAGCAGACAAGGTGAAAAGGTTTCAGAAACAAAAATACTGATTGAAATCCGGAACGGGATTGATTCCGATTCAAAAGATTTTGAATCTAATTTAAAAATGCACAAACTGAGCAACAATGGTGTTCGTATGTTACGAAATTGGGCGATTAATGAACCTATAAATCAAGATTCATTAAGATTTTATTACTATATAGTTTACAGAAATTATTCCCCTATTATCAATAAAACAGGATATGAATCGTTAAAAGAGACCAATCTTAAAATTATTTCAAATGACTCTTTGAGATTTCAAATTATTAAGTTGTACGATTATCATTACAATATTTTAGAACAATTAGAAAACAAAAATGAAGAAATGCAAGACTTTAAAACTTATTTTCATCCAATAAATAAAATACTAACTCCATATATGATTTTTGATGAGAAAGGTAATTTCGTAACACTTAAAAAATCCAATCTATCAGAACAACAAAAGACTGAATTATTGAGCTATTTATGGAGAATGGAAATAACAAAAAGTTTTAAAATAAAGAGATACAGCGAAATAATCAATGAAATTGCTAGTCTAAACAAATCCATAGCAAACAAATTAAAAAATGACAAATAACTTAGTGGCGCAGAGGCATGAATTAGAAGTTGCGAGTTTATTATTGTGGCATACACTTCGACAAACAACATGGATAAAAAATGACGAATTGCAAGAACTGTAACAATCAAATAGCTGAAAAATTATTGTCCCAATTGTGGGCAACCTGCAATACTAAAAAGAATAGATAAACACTACATTTTGCATGAAATCCAGCATCTTTTGCAATTTGAGAAAGGTATTTTCTACACAGCGAAAGGACTACTCATAAGACCTGGAGATAGCGTGAAAGAATACATAAATAAAACCAGAAATAGACACACGAAACCGATTCCTTTCCTAACTATTACCTCATTACTTTATACCCTAGTTGCTCACTTTTCCCACGCTGACAAAATCTACAACGAAAAAGAACAATTCTCATTGGGGGAATCAAGTATTGAGGACATTCTTCGTTGGGTACAGGCAAATTATGGTTACACGAACATCATGATGGGCATTTTTATTGCCTTTTGTGTGAAATTACTATTTAGAAAATACAAATACAATCTGTCTGAAATCATGGTACTTCTATGTTTTATAATGGGACAAGGAATGCTGCTTCTAACCTTAGAAGCATTTTTTGTTGGACTAATGAATAAGCAAATTTTTATTGGTATTTTGACCATAATTTCATTTGCATATCCAACTTGGGCAATTGGACATTTTTTTGATAAATTAAAATTTTCTAGTTATGTCAAGTCTTTTCTTGCTTATTTTTTAGGCTACTTATTTTTTTACATCGCCGTCGTACTCGTTGGGCTAACAGTTGACTCAATTTCAAAATTATTATGACCTGTGGACACTTTCAAATTAAGTTCACACAGACTTTAAAAGCATATTTCCAAACTGTTTCAAACGTAAGTTGAGCGAATTATAGATATTTAGTAGCCTTTGAGTTAGCGAAAGTTTGAACGAAGACGCAAAATGCTTTGTCCTTCCGTATTCCGCGACTTAGACTTTAAGATGATTGACAACCTTTGTAGGATAAATAAGGAGTTTAAAAAATTCTAATCCTTGAAAAATTACTGCACAAACACGATTTTCAAGTTACCAAACACTGTGGATAAACAACTTAAAACAAAATCTCAAGAATCTAGTAATAATTTTCTAAGAACTAATAAAAGTTAACAGATACAAATTTCTAAAACCTAAAAGAGCGCAAGAAAATGAATAAGAAAGTTATGGTTTTTATTCTTTATAGCATTCTAGTATTCAGAATTGGTTACGCCCAAAAGCAGGCTAATTTGGATACTATTGGGCTTTATCTGGATTTTCCGTTGCTTGATTTACCTTACCAAAAGTACGCCACGACAACAACAGGTAATTTTTTGAACGGTTATGCCAATCCGAGCATGAATGCAGGCTTTAGCAATGTCGAAATAATCTTTATATTACTGCTCACTATGGCGTTACTAAATTAGTGAAAACTAAAAGTGAGTTTAAAAAAATCCTGTTTGAAAATTACAATAGCAGCAGGATTTTGATGCCTTTTCTTTTTATCTTCCTTTGGGGATACGGTTGGTTGCATGAAGAATATCACAGGGCTGTGATGACACGAAGGGAAATCAACAGTTTCAATGATATGAATACGTTTCCCTTTGGCGATGTTTCTATTTCAGTCAGAAAAGTCGAGGACAAAGATTTAATACACCTATCCAATAATCATAAATCAGACTTCATTCGACTGCAAACAGCGGGATTAGAGGCACAATACCATCAAATACAAACCCTACAAAAAAACAATTTTTACTATACCCAAGATTTACCTCATATTCCACTATATTGGTTAAGTACAATGACCAATATAGTGTATGTAAATCAGTCTGGAAGTGCTGATTATTTTGATAAACTTATTGATGAAGCCAATGAAACAGAAGCTACCGATGTTTCAAAAAGGGATTTTACAGGACCTGATTTCACAGCTTGGGCAAATGCACTATTCAACCCTCAAAAGCCTTATGAAGATAGAGGCGTACATCCATCAGGGGTAGGCGTAAACCGTTACATCAAACCATCTGAATTAAGCGTTGAGGAGCTGAATTACCTTCAAAAACAAGGTAATTTACAATGGTTAAACCTCATTTCTCCTCATTTATTTGGGTTTCCTAAAATTAAAAATTAGAGCAAATCAGAAAGGCGATTACTATGGTAGTTTTGCAGTACGACATTCACTTACCTCCTTTGGTAATGATGTTAGTTTGGATGTCTTCTACCAAACTCCTAAAACAAACATTTTCACGTCTTTACATAATTATAATAACCTAAACGCTTCCTTTTGGGGATTAGAAAGTGCGATCATAGACAAGCCTTTGTTAAATGATAAACTACTGGTAAGCGGCAAAGGAATGCTTTGGATACAACCTCAAGATCAATCATTTACAACCAATAAAGGTAGTTTGGGAGGGTTGTTAAACTTTCGCGGTTCGTTGCAACTAGGAACTTGGTTTCCTTACGTTGAACTGGAAGGTAAAACAAAAGGTTGGGTGATAGGCAATGTGTTTTTAGGAGAAAATATCAGCTTAAATTGCGGATTAAACGTAAGGATAAAGTAAAGTCGCGCCAATGTGAGGCAGTCGAGTGATGTGGCAGTTGAGATGTATCACCAAACTTTGATACTACATTCAATTGTTGTAGCTGAACGACAAATTCATCTATTAAAAACAATTAAACAATTGATTATTAAATTATTCCAGATTTGACAATCAATCTTAAACCCTCATATTTTACTTATTCTATTCGTCTAGCTTTTAGAATTTTAAATTATTCAAAAGACTTTTTACACAAAAAAAGAAAACGAAATGCTTAGCTGTGAGAAAAAATTACTGTCATTTCGTTGCATAAGTATAACCATAGATATTATCTTCTGCAAAACAACATTCACCCTCCCCACTACTATTTCTACAACCCTACTTTTGCTCCAATTAAAATTTCTAAGGTGCTGATGCGATCAAAATTTGGACCTATGCCTTTGTCAAATAGGCCTAAGTGTTTTTTGTAAGTAGGTTGCAAGAATAAACTCCAACGGCTGTCCAAGTAGTGTTCTACACCTAAACCTATGTTGAGCGTATAGTAATTATTTTCGTTGAACGTGCCACCATTCATCCAGCCATCAGGAAATTGTTTTTGGTTAAGTTTGTTCGATTGGGGCGGCGAAGGTTTGGCTTCCTGTTCAAAACGATTGAGTTGAGTAGGGGAAAGGATAATTTGCTGCCCTGACACAGACGGGTTAGCCTTGACATTTAAGGCACTAGCACGAACACTAGCCACATCGTAGTTAGCTTGTGTGGCAACGTGAATAGCTGCACCACCAAGTCCATACACTTGCCATACACCTTTTCTTAGCCAGTCGTAGCGCAGATGTAAGGGAATTTGGAAGGTGTTTAACTCAATATCTTTGATGCCCTCCACTTTATAATCCGAGTTAATGTTACCATAATAAACTGGATTGAGAATGGGTTTGTAGGCTTTGTGGTTGTAACTTAATCCTGTTTCTATTTCCATGCGCTTCCACTGCCATCCAATGGAGAACCCACCGCCGTATTCCAGTACCAGTCGAGTGTAAGGTGCTTGATTGAACACCTCGTCGTAAGGTGTTTTGATATGGTCTAAGTTGACCGCAGAGAACATTCCTATCCTCAAGTGCTTGTGCTGCTTTATTTTAACGAAAGGCACACCGATAGAAGCCACTTGATTGGCATTAAACAGGTATTGAGATTTTTCTAGTATGTCTATTGGTGAGTCGTTAGATTCTCCTTTTGTTTCACTTATTTGAGTTATAGCGTTTACAGCACTGTGTTCTGTACTTAGAAGCGCAATAGGCTGCTTAGCTAGTTGCGTTAATCGGAGTGCTGTTTTTTCTGCCTGACAACGGAGACGTTTGGCGAATAATAGGTTGATTTTCAAGTTGTTTCTTTCCATCAATATAGTGATTTTCAAAAGAATTTTCTTTTTGAAAAATCTAATTCTGTATCAGATGCGGGAACATTAATCTTATTTTTACTGGCAATTGGTTTTAAGTTTGGCAAGGAAGAAGTAACAGGTGGTATCTGAGTAAACGTGAATAATAATAACAACACTAGCAACACCTCAGCCGTTTTGCAACGAACTAGTTCACGCCTCAAAGCTGCTTTTTCATCTAATAGCGCAGACATCATCAACCAATGTAATGGCTGATAAGGTGTTTCCATAGCAGAAATTTTCTTTTGAATCAACTCATCAAAATTTTCATTGGCAAGTTCTGTTTCAGCGTCCAGACGTTCGTTAAGCGCATCCCAAGAACTAGGTTGATAAGGTGCTTCAAATTGATTCAATTTCTTGCCGATGATGTCGTCTAACCGGTTCTTATCTTCCATTTTCATCGTAACTATCTGTCAGTAATGCTTTCAATTTCATACGTGCTTTCACTAAGTTAGATCTGGAGGTGCTTTCAGTAATGTCTAGTGTGTCTGCAATTTCTTTGTGAGAATATCCCTCAACTACGTACAAGTTAAATACGGCACGATAAGCTGGAGAAAGTTGTTGAATAGCGTCTAAAATTTCTTGTTCAGAACATTGGCTGATAGCATCAGCATCTTCGTTGTGTAACTCGAAAGCTACCTCCAAATCTTCTGTGCGGCGACGGATATTTTTGCGATAGGTATCAATGCAGGTATTGATAATAATTCTTCTCATCCAAGCAGTCAGAGAAGTACCTGCTTCGTACTTACCTATATTTTGAACACTTTGATAAAACCTTCGTGCAATAAATCAAGTGCTTCATCTTCAGAGCCAGCGTATCGTAGGCACACACTCATCATCTTGCCGTAGTATTCCTCGTACAA
>JAAUTG010000254.1 GCA_012031785.1 Saprospiraceae bacterium
TTAGAAACCGCAGAAACTGATTGGGTGAACGACATAGAATTATTTTTGAGAGCACCCAACGGAACGCTATTAGAACTATCCTCTGGCAACGGAGGAGCAGGAAGTAATTATACTAATACCTGCTTCACGCCTACTGCCGTCACCTCTATCAGAGATGGCTTGCCACCCTTCACTGGGAACTATCGCCCAGAAGGTAATTGGTCAAATTTGATAGGCGTGGAAACCAATGGCGATTGGACGTTATTAGTTGCAGACACAGATGGACCTCTATTCGGCACTTTGAATACATGGTCTATTACCTTTAACTCTCGAAATGGCATTACCTACACCTGGTCGCCCAACGACGGGCTTTCCTGTGCCAATTGCCCCAACCCAATTGCTCAACCAACAACTACCACCACTTATAACCTTCAAATTTCTGATGTATTTAATTGCACTTATCAAGATACTTTGGTAATTGCGAATATTGGCGATTATCAACCTCCTATTATTAATTGCCAAATTACCGACCTAGATGCGCGAACACTAACTTTTAACTGGGAAGAACAAAATGGGATTCCATTCGAAGTCAGAGTAAATGGAGGGGACTGGATAAGTCCAAACACCAACAATATCACGCACGCCATATCTGGTTTAGAGGTCAATCAAAATGTAACACTTGAACTGCGTCCCAACATACCTAATATTCCTACTAATTGCACCATAGAAACTACTAGTCAAACCTGTACTTATGATGCTTGTAGCCTCAATATCACGCCTACTGCTGCACCTAGTATCGTGAGTTGCCCAGGACAAACAGACGGCTCAATTAGCTTCACTATTGCTTCCGGGAGAGGACCTTACAATCTTGTATTAGATGGTTTACAGAATGGCTTAACTATATCCGATACCACTGGTACATTCAGTAATCTGGCAGCAGGAATACACCAAATTATTGTAACAGATGCAAATGCGTGCGCGGATACTTTAAATTTTACCACACAAAGCCCTTCAAATATACAAATAGCAGCAGATATTCAAGATGTAAGCTGCTTTGGAGGGACGGATGGCACAATTATTATTTCTGCGGTAGGTGGTACAGGTAACTTGAATTTGCGGTGGAACAACAACGCTACCACTTCACAAATCACTGACCTCGCTGCCAATACCTATCTTTTAAATATTTTAGACCTTAATGGTTGTAGTTTTGATACTAGCTTTGTAGTGACAGAACCACCTCTTATTAACATTACTTTAGATGCCACCAATCTCACCTGCGCCAATGATGTAAATGGAACTATAACTGCAAACGCAGTAGGAGGAACAGGAAACTTGACCTACCGTTGGAGTAATGAAGCTACTACTTCTCAAATTATAAATTTAGGAGTAGGTAACTTTACCTTAACGGTTACGGACGAAAACAATTGCCAAATGACGGCAAGCAACACCATCAAAAGTCCTGACCCATTAATGATTACAGCCATTACAGCTCTACCCGCTGATTGCAACGGCAACAATACAGGAACAGCTATCGTTCAAGCATCAGGTGGTACTACCCCTTATCAGTATCTATGGGATGATAATTTAGGACAAACTAGTGACACTGCTCGCTTTCTAGTGGCTAGAACTTACATCGTGATGATAACAGACGACAACGGCTGTACGACTAGCAGAAGTGTAACAGTGGAAGAACCCGAAGTATTATCCATAGTCCTTGAACTCAACCCAGTTAATTGTTTCGGAGCTACTGATGGTACTGCAACTGCCATAGTTGATGGAGGTAACGCTCCCTATCGCTATCAGTGGAGCGACCCAGAAAGCCAAACCACGCAAACTGCACTGCGATTAGGTGGGGGTAATTTTAATTTAACCATTACTGACGCAAAAAACTGTACAACACAACAAACTTTCACTATCCTTCAACCGACAGCACCACTCACTGCCAGCATTGCGCAAACCTTTACAAGCTGTTTTGGATTGCGAGAAAGCCAAGCTCAAGCAACAGCAAGCGGTGGAACAGGACCTAATTATAGCTACGTTTGGAGTAACGGACAAACTACTGCTTTAGCCTCCAATCTCGACACCGTTGTTTACACCGTAACCATCACCGACGAGCGCGGATGTAAAGAAACCTTTTCCTCTTCTAAAATTAAAGAACATCCTGAATATAATATTAATATCAATTTCAAGATACCAAGCTGCTTTGGACAAACAAATGGCGCGGCTGGTGCCACAGTAAGAACTGGTGGTACAGGTACAGGTTATCGCTATCGTTGGAACACTGACCCTGTACAAATCACCCCATTAATTGAAAATGTTGTTGGAGGAAGAACCTATACCATTACTGTCACCGACGATCAAGGCTGCACTGGCATAAGGTCATCTCCATTACAACAGCCTGACCCTGTGGTGGTTAATTTGATTAGCACAAACGTAACCTGTAATGGTGGTAACGACGGTACTGCTAGCGTAACGAGTGTTTCTGGTGGCAACAACAGCTATCGTTTCTTATGGGATACTAAAGCTGGTAGCAGTAAGGCAGACAACATTAGTGACCTACAAGCTGGAACGTATCAAATTACAGTAACTGATACACTTGGCTGCTTTACAACCGCGCAAATAGAAGTAACACAACCTACCGCCTTAATCGTAGAATTTACGGTAAAAGATAACACCTGCAACGGAGGAATAAATGGAGCTATCAATGCCAAAGTGACAGGAGGTGTGCCAGCATACACCCTTCGCTGGTCCACTGCAGACGTAACTTCTAAAGTAGATGGGTTAAGCGCAGGGACTTACACGTTGACAGTCACAGATGCCAATCAATGTGGACTCATCCGAGCAGCAGACGTGGGCAGCCTGATCTTATTCAAATTAATGTCGAGACTGGCGATATTACTTGCGCAGGAGGTAGAGATGGTGAACTCATCATACTGGCATCAGGTGGTACTAGCCCCTTTACATACAGTTTAGATGGTAAATCATTCACTGCAAATCCTCGATTCATCGGACGCAAGGCTGGTTCATATACCTTATATGTGAAAGATAGCAACGGTTGTCAAAAATCAATGACCACTGAACTTATTGATCCGCCTGCATTTTCTGTATCCATATTTCCAACCACAGATGTACTGGAAATCAACTTTGGAGAAAGCGTCCAACTATTTGCGAACACCAATAATCAAATAGGCAAAGTGACATATTCTTGGTCTGCCTCTTTTGCGGATTCCACGTTGAGTTGCTTTGACTGTTTCAACCCTATGGTTATGCCTACTACGACTACTTACTACGAACTTTTAGGTACGGACGAAGCAGGTTGTAAAGCCACAGATGATATACAAATTAGAGTACGCAAAACCCGAACAGTGCTAGTACCTACTGGCTTTACGCCAAATGGAGATGCTGTCAATAATAATTTAATCGTACATGGTAGCTCGAGCACCAACGTAAAGCTATTCCGAGTGTATGACCGATATGGCGAACTAATCTTTGAAAATGAACAACTCATCATTAATGACCCAATGACTGGTTGGGATGGAACGTTCAGAGGTAAAGAAATGCCAGCAGGGGTATATGTTTGGTATGCGGAAGTCGAATACGAAGATGGTATGAAAGAAGCCCTGAAAGGAAGTACCTTGTTGATTAGATAAGCAATAACCATCTCATCATAAAAAATTAGTGCGCAAAGTAATGATACTACTTTGCGCATTTCAAACAACACTAAAATTTATGAATCATCTTGCACGCACCATAATTCTATTTTGCTGTATTACTTTTTACAGCCTAACACAAGCTCAAGATAGCCATTTTTCTCAATTCTACCACGTAGCGCATCAAATTAATCCTGCTTTAATCGGAGTATATAATGGTAATTTTAGAGCTGCTGTCACTTATCGCGACCAATGGTCCACTGTATTAGGTGGAAGTCCTTACAGAACCGCAGTAGCTACTTTTGATGTTCGTAAGCCAATTTTAAAAGGTGATTACATTGGACTTGGAGTCACTGTACTACACGATGAGGTACATAGTTCAAACTTTAGTCAAGATAGAGCGCATGTAGGTTTTTCTTATATGAAAAAACTCGGTACTGGCAGAAGAAGAGCAAGTGGGCAATATCTAATTGCTGGTGGGCAGGTAGGCTTAGGGCAAAATGGATTTGAAAGCTCTAATCTTTGGTTTACAGAACAATATGACGAGCGTAGTGGTAGTATAGACCGATTGTTACCTTCAGGTGAAAATTTTAATAACCTTCAAACGCCCACTTTTTTGGATGCAAATGCTGGTGTACTTTGGTATAACGTATTTGATGAAAACCGAAACATTTACTTTGGCGGAGCTATTCACCATTTAACCTCGCCCAATGTTTCGTTTTTAGATAATGGTGCTGCCACATTAGATAGAAAATTTGTTGTACAAGTAGGTGGGGAATTTTCAATTTCTGGAAATGATGGATTAACGCTACTGCCAAGCCTAGTTGCCCAAAAGCAAGGCGAAGCTACCAATATTTTGGCAGGAGGTAACTTTAGATATACTCATCAGGAATGGCGGGAAGTGGCACTTAGAATTGGCGGTTGGGGACATGTGGTCAATAAACTAGAAAGTGGATTTTTGATGAATGCCTTTATCGTTTCCACCACTTTAGAAACAGAGCGACTTAATATTGGGTTAAGCTACGACTTAAACACCTCTAATCTTTCGCTTGCTACTAACTCTAGAGGTGCATTTGAGATTGCATTGGTTTACACACAACCCTCAAAAGGTAGAAAATGGAGAGTGGACTGTCCTAAGTTTTAATTTCGACGAATAACTGTTCGCTATTTGCATTTGGATATTGGCTTTTAAAAAGGTCTTCTCCTGCTGGTATGAATTGCCTTATGGTTCGGGGCAAAGAGGTAAAGTAGTGGAATTTGGAGCGAAGATTCATACTTGGCAAGTAGATAGAATCAATTTCATAGACTATCTTAGTTTTGAGCTTTTGCCTGTTCAGGCAAAAGCATCTACATCAACGTTGGTTTATCTACTTGTTGTTTCACCAAAATAAACAATTGCGTTTTTGCGTCCAACATGTAAAAAAATAAAAAAGAGATAAAAAAATCAAAAAAGTGACAAATCAAAATTATTATTCTACGCGCTTTCAGGTATTCTCTAAATTAGTGCAAGCTCAATCGTTAGCTCAATCTAAGTTTTTAGTTGTGCCCAGATTTTAAATTCTACAAAATCTTTTTCCCACTTCAACTCAAGCGCATTATACAAGATTCTGATCTCTTGTTTTTTTCTTGCTTGATTCTTTTCATTACTCTGTTTAAGCCATTTAAAATTTCGTTTTCTATTTGACAAACCTCGCTTAGATGGTGATGGGAAATCAAATTTTTGATATAGTTATAATGGTGAGTAAACGCAGTTTCGTTGTTATTTTCTAGTTCAAGAACAGCTAGTAGTAATTCATTTCTGATTTTTTCTTTATAGTTTAGTTCGCCACCTTGCTTTATCTTCATGCCCCAATCGTATGCAAGTTGGCGCTGTTGTTTAGAATTTGTTTTTATGGATTGCAACAATAGCGAAGCCGCAATAAAGTACTGGAAGATGAAAATTCTTCCGTTTTTCAATTGATACTGATTCCTTTGGCTTACTTTTTCGCTGACTTCATCCGTCATTTCTATCACTTTATCAAACTGCTGTTGCCCAAAATGATATTGAAGCCGATAGTAGCAATGGTGTTGTTCCATTTTATGCTTAATTTCCTTTGATTTTGGAGTAATAGAATTGATGTTTTTAATTGCTCTCTCCACTTTATCAAGATTCAGCGTGTTTGAAAGTACCAAAGTATCCAAATAATTATTTTCAATATTTAAGTAGCGTTCCTGTTGCGAATTTAGTATATCTTGGTCAGCAGCCAGAAAGTTGGCGGCTTCCTCCCAATTTTTAGTGGCTTGCTCTAGATTATTTTCAAATAAACTGTAATATTTCGCTTTGATGTGATAGTACGCCATTGCAGAACGTAAGGTGAATCTAGGCACAGTCAAGTTATTGATGTATTCAAAATGGCGTTTCAATTCTTGTTTTAAAAACTCGTGTTCTTTCTTTTTTTCCAATAAATACAATTTGTTGTACCTGCTAATAAAATCATGTTCTAGCACTAAAGTGCGGTATGCCTCTACAATTTCTCTTTCTAGCGATTGTATGGCTTCTGCTTTTTCTTGGCTTCGATAAACAAAACTTTCTATTTGAAGGAGCTTCATTAAGTCATAATAAAAGTAATACTGTAAGCAAATTTTTTTGCAGTTTTTAGCTTTCGTTCTAGCAAATTTTGTAAGTGTTTTTTATCTAATAACAATTGAATATCCTCATACAAGTTACTCATTACAATTTCTGGTGCTACATCTTGTTCATTTTTCCATTTTGATAATCTTTCAAAAAACGAAATAGGGCATCCTGTAAATAAATCTTAGTTTGAGCGTAAGCATTTTTACTCCTTATCTTGGTTTGTAGCCTTATTTTTTCGTCGCGTTCCGTAGTGAGTTCCTCTAAAGTATCTATTTTGTTAAGTTCATCAAAAAGTTTGACATGTTTGGACGATTTACTTCCTGAATTTTTTGTAAAAATTCTGAACCGCTTTTTTTCGTCAGGAGAAAAAGACTTGATAAGTAAAAATAGTTCAGCAGTCATAATTTTGCAAATTAAACAACAGTACAAATAAATGATTGTTAGAGCATTAAGTGAAATTAAGCTCTTCAAGAACCTCATACTACGCTCAAGATAATTACAAAAAAAGGTTACATTTTAGTTTATTTTGCATCATAACAAAAAAAGTTTCTTAAAAATTTTATTGCAAAAATATAATTTTAATTTGTAAATTGTTGTTAATGAGTAACTTAAAAATATAAAAATATTGTAATAATTT
>JAAUTG010000255.1 GCA_012031785.1 Saprospiraceae bacterium
AGGTCTGATTCTACGTGCAAAGTTTCTCCAAACTGGTGGCTTAGTAATTCCTTTTAGTTGCACTTTTAATTCGTAAATTTCCTTATTCATCTTACTTCGTGTATTTAAGGAACAAGATACCTATTTATATCATTCCAGTGATAATTTAGCATCACAAAAATAGTTTTTTTTTATCAAGTATTGATGTAAGTAACAAGGAAAAATGAAACCTAATAGAGCCTATTTGCCTCAAATTTTAAAATTTCACTCCTAGCCAATTGCGTCCGCCAACAGATATAGATACAAAAGCTAAGGATTTTTCCAACTTAAAATTAGCGTTTAGCGTTATCCAAGAAAACATTAATATGAGATATTTATTATTTGCTGTTGTATGGACAATAGCTGCTTGTAATGCGCAAAATCAAAATGCAGTAACGACTTTGACTCAACCTACGGCGATACCGAAAGAAGGATTATCAAAAGCAACTTTCGCGGGAGGTTGCTTTTGGTGTACAGAGGCTATTTTTGAGCGCACCAAAGGTGTGGAAGACGTAGTTTCTGGTTACACAGGCGGTTATAAAGAAAATCCTAAGTACGAAGAAGTAGGCAGTCATACAACTGGACACGCAGAAGCAGTTGAAGTTTATTATGATTCTACGGTGATTGACTATCCGACGTTGGTGGAAATATTTTTTGCCACCCACGACCCTACACAGTTGAATCGTCAAGGTCCTGACGTAGGCGAATCGTATCGCTCTGCTGCATTTTATCGAAATGAAGCAGAAAGACAGATCATTCAAAAGCGAATTGATGATTTGAACCAATCCGGAAAGTATGGACAACCAATTGTCACTCAAGTAGTACCTTTTAAAAAATTCTATCTTGCAGAAGACTACCACCAGAATTACTACGAAATTCATCCAGAAAATCCTTATGTGCAGCGCGTCTCTGGACCTAAAGTGGAAAAATTCGTCAAAGAATATAGTGCGTTGCTAAAAGACAAATACAAGAAAGGATAGGTACTGCCACCAAAACACTTGTTCCAGAAACACTTGCTATCATTTTGCCAGTTGACACAACCAAAAGTTCGGTCAACTGGTTACAAAATGATAACCTTGGAAACAGGTGCGTGACTTGAACTAAGAACAACTGCGTCATGAAGATAGTGTTGAGCATGATTGGGAAAACGGACTTTCCGTATTTGGCAGAAGGTATGGAAATTTACTTGAAAAGATTGAGTCATTACACAAAGATGGAAATGCTGGTCTTGCCAGACATAAAAACAAGCAAAAAAGAATCCATAGAGGTGTTAAAAACAAAAGAAGGAGAGTTAATTCTTTCTAAATTACAGGATGGCGACTTTCTAATTCTTTTGGATGAGCAAGGTAAATCCTACACTTCTAAAGCGTTTGCCCAATGGGTAGAGCAGTGGATGGTACAAAGCCATAAACGGGTGGTTTTTCAAATAGGTGGAGCGTATGGTTTTTCTAAAGAGGTTTACACTAGAGCTAACGCGATGCTTTCACTGTCTGCCATGACTTTTTCTCATCAAATGGTACGCTTGATTATGCTAGAACAGCTTTACAGGGCGATGACTATTATCAATCGCGAACCCTACCATCATGAAGATTGAACCTAAACACTTCGAGTATAAATTCTCCGAAATTCAATACAATACAGAATTGATAATCAGCATCTAACTTCAATTCTCAATTCTCAAAATCAGGAACTCTACCCTTCTGTTAAGTTGTCGTCCTTTCTCCGTGTCATTAGAAGCAATAGGTCTGGAGCTACCAAATCCGATGTAATGGGTACGTTCCTTAGAAATACCTTGTTGATTTAAAAATTCTACGACGGCTTGAGCGCGTTTTTTGGAAAGGTAATAATTGTAAGAATCATTACCCTGACTATCGGTGTGTCCACGAATTTCAATAGTCATGTCAGGATGTTCCTGCATGATGCGCAATAATTTTTTTAATTCCACATAAGAACGCGGCAATAAATCTGCTTTATCTGTGTCAAAAAACACATTGTTGAGCTGAAAAATACGACCTTCTTCCAATTGTACTAAAGAAAGGTCGTTAGGGTCAAGTGGAACTTCCAAAAAAGGAGGAACTTTTTTCAGAAGTACATCATCAATGTAGTAATAGGCAAAGCGCAAGGGGTCGTCAGCAGTTGGAAGCTCTTGTAAAGTCAAACTATCTGGGAAAAAATTTCCAATCAAAATGTAATCTGCGTTGCTTTTAGCAGTGAATCTACCAGAGACTTTTGTCCATTTATGATTATCTGCTTTCACCACTTGAGGGGCATGAAAATCAGGCATCAAGTATATTGGCTCATCTACGCGGATATTAATTTTCTCATCAGAGAAATAAACACCCAAGTTATTGGTTTGTAAAGAACGCAACAGATGTGTCACCCAAAATTCAATATAATATTCTTGCTGTGACACTAAAGGTTCTAAAAGTTGCACTTGTATGTACTCTCGGCAATGTGGCTTGCCATCGTCACAACCAAACACAGTGACACCGACCATAGATTCCCCAGTGCGTGCAAATTGGTCGCCAAAACCTTTGTCCGCCCAATGGTCTGGTACGCGCACTTTCTGCCCAAACGCATCTGGAGAAGCTGCCGTAGGAGAGGACCAATAGCGCATCACTTGAGAAAAATGCTCACCTCTGTAAAACCAACCAATTGGGGTGCTGGCGTATTCTTCAAAACTTGGATTCGGAACAAGGTTAGCCTCTTCAATACTTGTCGTTTGCGCGACTAAGCTATTGAAAAACACCAGTAAGGTACACCACGAGTAAACAATTTTCATGCTCCAAGGCTATCTAGTAAGGAAAATAACTTGTTATGCTGAAAAAAGCGAGGAAACAAGTACCAAACTTTGTATTCACATCGCTCGAATAGTAACGTCATAAATTCTAAATTATTGACAAGATTTTTGATTTAATTTCTGACTTTACACAAAGAATGCTCAGCATCAGATTTTTAATTTAAAAAATTGATATTCAAAAGATTAAGCAGATGCAAAGTAATTACCTCGGAGTTTGATAGATAATGCTTGGCGTGATGTTTACTAATCAATATTACGCCGCTTGCTATTCCTGTTTAGTTTTTTTTTCATAATCACCTAGAAAAGAGACAAACTAAAGGTACTCAAAATTGGTGCAAACGATAAACAGCAGGGCGCAAATTACGTAGCATCAATTATTGATTTTAATTTTTTTCATCCACATCAACTTGTTGTATGAAACATCAAATATATCAACCCATCAACTGTGATTTTTATGATACGCTCGAAGAGTATGCTACGCTAAAAAAGCTAGGTAGCATTCGCTTTTACGATGCTCACGCGCAAGTACAGGAAGTTAGAACGCGCATTCAAAACCTATTTACTAAAGATAAGGAAGAATTTATGGAGTTGGAAAGTGGCATCACTATTCGTCTAGACCAATTGATTGCCCTAGACGAACAGCTAGTACCAACAAGCTGTTTGATGGATTAATTATTTATGGTTATTTGGTAGTTGATTGCTAGTATCAGTACCAAATAACCAAATAAAATTATTGTCGCTTCAACAAGTCACGAATTTCAGCCAATAGCACTTCTTCAGCAGAAGGAGCGGGTGGTGCAGCAGGTGCTTCTTCTTGTTTATTTGCTATTTTATTGTACGTTCTTATTAAAATAAATATAGCAAATGAAATAATTAAAAAGTTAATGATTGTCTGAATGAATATACCATATTTGATGCTTACGGCTTCTTTCACCACTTTGCCTGCTGCGTCAAGTTCAGCGGCTTGAAGTGGGTACGCCAATGCAGAAAAGTCCACGCCGCCTAGTAATAATCCGATAGGTGGCATAATAATATCATTGGTTAAAGAGGTAACAATTGTACCAAAAGCACCTGCAATAATTACCCCGACAGCTAAATCGAGGACATTGCCTTTCATAATAAATTCTCTAAACTCTTTTAACATGATAACGTGATTTTAGGTAAAAAAATAACGAGTAATGTGACAATAATAATTCACAGCACAAAGATACAATTTCTCATTGTTCTATCAAAATGAATCCACTATTATGTATGTTTTTGATTTGTACAGCAACATCTTGGACTAGGTACTTGCGCAACTTGGAAATAAAAACATCCATACTTCTTCGGGCGAAATAGTCTTCTTTTCCCCAAAGTGTTTTTAAAATATAGCTTCTTGTCACTAAAGTTCCTTTTTCCATACAAAGAAGCAAGAGCAACTTGCACTCTAATTCAGTTAAGTACACAATAGTATCTTGATGAACAAGTTGTTGGTTAACCACATCAAAAAGATAAGTTCCTATGGTAAATTGTGTTTGGCTTGGCGCTGGCTCTTTGCTACGTCTCAGCACTGCTTTTATCCGGGCTAGTAATTCTTCTTGGTCAATAGGTTTTACTAAATAATCATCTGCGCCCAGCTCAAATCCTTTAAGGATGTCTGGTTTTAAGGCTTTAGCAGTCAAAAAGATAATCGGAATGAATTGGTTGCGTGTTCTCAATTTTTGCGCCAATTCAAACCCGTCTAGTTCTGGCATTATCACATCCAGTAAGCATAAATCAAATTTAGATTGTTGCAGCAGATGGTACGCTTCCTTACCGTGTTTGGCGTATTGCGTGCGAAAACCTTCCAGTTGTAAGAAGGTTTCTAGCAAATAACCTATACTTTCGTCGTCTTCTACGATTAAAATACGGTGATTCATTCTATGGGTAATTGAATGGTAAAAATAGTATATTGTCCTAATTCGCTTTCTACTTTAACCCGACCACGGTGGGCTTGCACGATTTGTTGTACGTAGCTCAAACCAAGTCCGAAACCGTATTTAGCAGCGTGATTTTTGTTTTTCACTCGATAAAATTTATCGAATATATATTTTTGTTCGGGCTTAGGAATACCTATGCCATTATCTTTAACCTGAATGTAAAAAATATTGCGCTCCGCCCTAGTGCTAATGGTAATAACAGGTATTTTATCGTTGTATTTCAAGGAATTATCTATTAGATTGCTCAAACTATTGGCAAAATGTAATCTATCCAACAACAATTGCGGAGAGAATGCCTGAAAGTCCAAATAAATCTTTGCAGAGGTCGCTGCCACTTGCAACTGGAAAGCAGCTACCACCTCCTCAATTAACTCCTGCACGTCTATTTGCTCTT
The DNA here is from genome assembly GCA_012031785.1 of Saprospiraceae bacterium. Classification (GTDB taxonomy): domain Bacteria; phylum Bacteroidota; class Bacteroidia; order Chitinophagales; family Saprospiraceae; genus JAAUTG01. The sequence goes on from JAAUTG010000255.1 coordinate 5,171, forward strand.
GACGAAGTTGGTGCTGACCACGCTCAAAAGAAGCGAGTTCCAACACTTTATCAATGTATGTTTTTAGCTTTTGTGTTTCTTTTTCGATAAATGGCAAATAAGTAGCCCACTGCGTAGGCTGTTGTTTGATTAGATTACTTGACATACTGATTGCAAATACTGGATTTTTTAATTCGTGGGTGAGGTGATTGATAAAATCATTTTTGATGCGATCCAAGCGTTGCCATTGGTTCAGGCTACGAAGCAACAACAAAAAACTAGCCACTAAAAATAACAAAAAAAGTAGCGAAGGAAAAAGTAAATAATACAACTGCCGAAGCAAAAAAGCAAACAAATGATTAATGTGAAGATGCAAATAGCACTCGCGTCCGCTTTGTTTTTTGACCGTGTTCCCCAAATAGATGCGAAAGGCATCAAAACGAAAATTACTTGCCTCAAAAGCAGTTCCTTGCAACAGTATCCACATGCTAGAAACGTCCGTAATAGCCAATGAAAAATCTGCAGCCACGCCATATTCAAGCAAGCGTTTAGCCAACATAGTCTCTAATTGCTTCATCAAATTGACTTTAGTAGAATCGTTCATGGGAAGGTGAACCGCCACTATTGCCTCACCTAAAGATTTTTCTACGTCTAAGTTATCAAAATATCACTTTGGAACTTTCGTAGCGCCGCATCTGTTTGTTGCTCAAAACGATGTAGCTCTAATTTGACCCCTAGCCAAAGCAGGCGCAACTGCACCGCAGTTAAGCCGACCAAACCTAGAAAAATAAGACTTGCCAACACCGTTTTATTTATTGCCACTTTAGTGAATTTGTAGCTGAACGACGAATTGGTGGTAAAATTTATCCGTAAAAAATATTTAAACAATTGACTATCAAATTTTTATCTTTTTCAAAAATTTGATAGTCAATTTGAACATCTCATATTTCACCTATTGTAGTCCTCCAGCTTCGTAAATTTTATTCCGAAATTTAAACGTTTTTCCTGAAAAATATTCGTTTAGTTTTAAACACCTTGTAAAAATTGATATAAATCGCTGAAACTACAAATATATGTCATTATCTTTGCCATTACTCAACGAAGGAGAAAAGCAAGTATGCTAATATTTCTGTCTGATTGCCTGAACTATTAATTAATTCAAAAGCTAGTTTTCAATGATTTAAAAAAGGATTAAACTTGGATTTGTTAAATCCCAGAGAGATAGCAAATTGATTTTTTACAAAAGAAATATCTTATTTACGATACTTTAATAAAAGCATCAAACAAAAAATATCGCCTTATGGCAAAAGAGTGGAAAGTGGGGGTGAGTCCTGTGGGGAGTGGACTAAACAAAGAAACCGAAAAAGCAGTGCTGGTAGGGGTAATAGATAAAGATTTATCAGAGGAACAAGCCTACGAATATTTGGACGAACTGGAGTTTTTAGCACTTACGGCTGGCGCAGTTGCAGTCAAAAAGTTTATGCAAAGATTGCCACATCCCGATAAAAAGACCTTTGTGGGAAAGGGGAAGTTGGAGGAAATTGCGGCGTATATTGAAAAAAACGAAGATGTTACTTTGGTCATTTTTGATGATGATTTGAGTGGGAAACAAGTATCTGTACTGGAAGAAGCCCTGAAGGTTAAGATTGTGGATAGGAGTAGTTTGATTTTGGATATTTTGCCGAACGTGCAAAAACTGCACAAGCCAAGACGCAGGTAGAACTGGCTC
>JAAUTG010000027.1 GCA_012031785.1 Saprospiraceae bacterium
TTCGCCAGTTCTGCGTCCTTGCAAAGCATCGGAAGCTAAAATCGGATGTGTCCTTCCACTTCGGAGCGCGTGAGTTGAAACTCGGGCAAATTATTGTTTTGCGCGATTAAGCTAAGTGATAAAATACTGAAAACAATGTTATAAATCGCATGAATGATAAAAATTAAGAAATAAATAAATGGTTTTGACCTTTTGATTCCTAAAATTAGTACAAAGCTAAACAGTATCGTACAATCGGCAATAAAACTTTAGATAAGTTGTAACGTTGAAAAAGTACACAAAACGAAAAATTTAACAATATGCTTCGTGGAATAGCCTTGTTTTTGCTACTAATCGCTTCGATAAATGCTTTCGCACAATCCAAAACCTACTGCAATCCCTTGAATTTAGACTATGGCTTTACGCCCATCCCCAATTTTTCGGAAGCAGGTCGTCACCGCGCTACCGCCGACCCATTAATTGTACTTTTTAAGGATAAATATTACTTATTTTCGACCAATCAATGGGGCTACTGGTGGAGCGATGATTTATTTAACTGGCATTTTGTATCGCGTTTCTTTCTAATGCCCTACCACAAGGTGTATGACGAACTATGCGCACCGGCTGCTTTTGCAATGAGCGATACCTTATTTTTGATTGGCTCTACGCATGAGAAAACATTCCCGATTTGGCGAAGCACCAATCCCACTTCTGATACTTGGGAAATTGCGGTGGATTCTTTTCAAGCAGGTGCTTGGGATCCTGCATTTTTTTGGATGACGACGATAGGCTATATTTGTACTATGGCTCTAGTAATTTTTATCCTTTGTATGGGATGGAAATTGACAGAAAACGTTTACAACCCATCAGCGAACGCAAGGAGTTGATTCGATTGCACGATGAAGAACACGGTTGGGAACGATTTGGAGAATACAACGACAATAATTTTTTAGACCCTTTCATGGAAGGAGCTTGGGTGGATAAGCACAACGGTAAGTATTACTTGCAGTACGGCGCGCCTGGCACGGAGTTTAGTGGCTATGCAGATGGTGTTTATGTCAGCGATCAGCCACTTGGACCTTTCACGTATCAAGCGCACAATCCTTTTTGCTATAAACCAGGCGGATTCATTCGCGGTGCAGGTCATGGCGGAAGTTTCAAGGATAAATTTAGCAATTGGTGGCACATTACGACAGGAGTAGTCAATATCAAAAATAACTTCGAGCGTCGGCTTTCCCTATTTCCCACAGGTTTTGATGCGGACGGGGTGATGTATTCCAACACTACTTTCGGCGATTATCCCCCATTTTTTACCCACTGGCAAAACCAATCATCTCAATAGCCGATTCACAGGCTGGATGTTGCTCAACTACCACAAACCGGTGAAGGTGTCCTCTACTTTGGGAGGCTATTTGCCGAATTACTCGGTGGATGAAGATATTCGCACCTATTGGAGTGCAGCAACTGCCAACGCTGGCGAATGGCTACAAACTGACTTGGGCGAGGTAGCCACAGTGCGTGCCATACAAATTAATTATGCCGACCAAGACGTAGATACTATGTTCTTGGGAAAACATAATAACATTTATCATCAGTACAAACTTTGGTATTCCTTAGACGGTAAGCGTTGGCGAATGTTGGTGGACAAAAGTAAAAACACCACTGATGTACCACATGATTATGTAGAATTGAATATTCCAACCCAAGCAAGGTACCTTAAATTAGAAAATGTGCATGTAGCGGCTGGAAAATTTGCGATTAGCGGCTTGCGTGTATTTGGAAAAGGTAATGGCAAAGTGCCAACCCCCGTCGAAAAATTCATCGTATTGCGCCAGCAAAGTGACAAACGAAATGCGTATCTAAAATGGCATTTGAATACCAGCGCACAAGGCTATCATATTTATTTTGGTGTTGCGCCCAATAAGTTGTATTCTAGCATTTTAGTATATGGCAAAAATGAATACTACTTTAAAGGAATGGACAAAAACACGACCTATTATTTCGCTATTGAACCTTTTAACGAAAATGGAGTAGGGCAGCGGTCGGAAGTGATGAAAGTAGAGTAGATAAGCAGATGTTACGAGATTAGCTATTTGTTTACCGCTATTTTCTTTTAAAAATGCTTTTTTTGCCCTTACTGGGGTACTTACGCCAATTGCCTTTAAGTAATTAGCTAATAATAGCTAGTTAAGGGTTTACTTTGAATAAAGCCATGACCAAAATAAACTTAAATCCTTAGTTTCTAAATTTTGCTGAAAAAAATTAGTGAATTATCAATCAATAACATTATATTGCATGTTGTTATCATTCATGTACTGATGTTCTCTTTAGTAATGAGCGATAAATAAAACATCAATTTGTTTTCGTAGCTCTTTATTTGTTTGATAAATCCACTTTTAATTAACTAAACACAATAGATAATATTATGCCATTTGATCCGATCATTATTTTTATAGGGTTTGCAGCCTTCTTCATGCTATTAGGGCAAGGTGTTTTCACGGTACGCCAACAACAAGCGGCGATATTAGAAAGATTTGGAAAATTTCAAGGAGTAAAAATGCCTGGCTTGCACTTTAAATTACCTTTGGTTGATAAAATTTCAGGCAGAGTAAGCATGAAAATACAGCAGTTGGATGTGCGAGTAGAAACCAAAACGAAAGATAACGTTTTTGTAAGGTTGAACGTCTCCGTACAGTTCCGCATTGTGCCAGACTTAATCTACGATGCGTTTTACAAACTAGAAAACCCAACTGAACAAATTACGGCTTATGTGTTCGACGTGGTACGTGCAGAAGTACCTAAGCTGAAGCTGGACGACGTATTTGAGCGTAAAGACGATATCGCTGTGGCTATCCTACGCGAATTGGAAGATGCCATGAACGACTACGGATACGGTATCGTAAAAGCCCTAGTTACAGACATTGACCCTAACGAGGAAGTAAAAATTGCAATGAACTATATCAACGCTTCGGAGCGTAAGAAACTGGCTGCTGAGTACGAAGGAGAGGCAGAGCGCATCAAAATCGTAGCCAAAGCTCGTGCAGAAGCAGAAAGTAAGCGATTGCAAGGACAAGGTATTGCTGACCAACGCCGCGAAATTGCTAGAGGATTAGAAGAATCCGTAGAAGTGTTGAATCGAGTGGGTATCGGCTCGCAAGAAGCGTCTGCACTTATTGTTGTGACCCAACACTACGACACTTTACAATCATTAGGTGAACATGCAAACAGCAATCTGATTTTATTGCCAAATACACCTTCTGCTGGCGCTGATATGTTAACACAAATGGTCACTTCTTTTGCTGCTTCTCAAAAACTAGGAGAAAGCAAAAAAGTGTTGGAATTGAAGAAAAGTGAATAATTGAACCTAGTTAGTGAGTTGGTCTTTGGGAATCATCTTGTGCAGAGACCAACCTACTAAAGACCTTTCAATAATTAATTATGTCCAATCCACTAAAATACAGATTCTTAGAAATAGAACTGATTAGTTACAAGGAAGTTTTGGGAAAAGCTGCGGATACTGTGTTAGATGAAGATGTCTCCAAATATCCTATTTTTGTAGCGCATCAAGAAGAAGTACAAGTCGAATTCCGATTATAGAACGCGGCAAAGTGCAAGGCAATTGGAGCATCAATATTTCTTCACTAGAAGAATTTGTAGTCAAGCAACTCATCGAAGTTCATAAAATAGACGATTTCCGAAGAGTCTATAAAGACCCTAAGCATCATTTATGCTTTTTCGTGTTAAGCGAACTGGGTGCAACCTTTAATTTTATCCCACGTTAGTAACTGACGTTACGCATGCAATTATTTTAGACCACCTAAATTTATAGCTGCTTCACAAGCATTAGAAAACCCTTCAAAAGCAAATGGCGAACGGCATAACATCCGCTCATAACTCGTGTTGTTATTAACAAAATGGAAGTAAATTCAACAACAGAAAAAACAATTCAATCCGACCTAAATGCTGAGCTGGTTCATGAAATTGGTCACCCTGTTCATGCCATATTGAGCTTATGTAAATTGTTAGAAGATACTAATTTAGATATTACACAGCGTAGTTATCTGAACCACATTTATCAATCTACCGAATTTTTGCATCGTCTAGTCATGTCGAATGGGCAGACAGAGGGTTTAGAGGTAACTCACTTTCAGTTGAAAGGATTAGTGGATCACATTTATCACATGGTGTTCAGCAAAGCAGAAGAAAAAAAATACTCTTACTTGTAACATCGAACCAGCAACCACTTCGGAATGGACTGGACACGCCAACAGTGTGCGGCAAATATTACTTAACTTGCTAGACAATGCCATCAAATATACAGAACAAGGATTTGTAAAACTTAGTGTTTGCGAAACAAATAATGGCGACTTACGCTTCCTAGTTCATGATACAGGCATTGGAATGGAAGCCTCTGATTTATTAGAAATTTTACAACCTTATGTTAAGTTAAAAAAAGATAAACAAGGTTTAGGTCTAGGATTGTCTATTGTACATAAAAAAGTAAAACAATTAGGTGGAAAAATGGAAATCATCAGCGAGCTTCATTGCGGAACAAAGGTGATGGTGACGCTTCCACTGGAAAAAAAAGTACCCCTCCGTATCTCGAAAATACAGTTGCTTCAACTATTTTGCTAGTGGACGACCACGAATTGGTAAGAATGGTGACTAGCAAAATACTAACAAAAGAAGGTTTCCACGTCATTACCGCAGAAAATGGAAAAGATGCTTTAGATTTTTTGCAACGAGAAGCTATAGATTGCGTATTACTAGATATGGAAATGCCCGTGATGGGAGGATTAGAAACACTCCAAAACATTCGACAACAGGGTTGGCATCAGCTTCCTGTTATCGTGATGACCGCACGAGCAGAAGTAGAAAATGAACAACGTTGGCGAACATTAGGGTTTGATGGCTTCATTTTTAAGCCCTCTGCTCCCAGCGAATTATTGATAACAGTTTCCAAGTTTTTATTTCACAAAAAACCAGTTGAATAAAATAAAGATAGGTAGGAGTAGGTTAATTCACACCATGTTTTGGCTGTACTAACATTGAACTCCTACACGTATTAATGAATCAACATTATATTCTCAGTGCGATGAACAAAACCATGAATGCGACGCTACATCCTTGCATCAACCTCAGTTACATGGACTTAATGGCTGATGGAGATGACCTTATTAAAAAAGTGATGCTAGAAATGTTATTAGAGGAACTCCCAACCGAATTTGAAAAAATCCTGCAAGCTGCTCAGAAGCAAGATTTTGATTTACTTCGAAGAACGAGCCACAAAATGAAAACTACGCTATCTTTTGTAGGCAACCAAGCACTTTCAGAAGCAAACACCACCATTGAACGAATTGCGCGTTACCACACTAATTTAGAAGCACTTCCCGATTTAATATCCACGATTGAACACCTCTATCCGACGGTAGTGGAAGCACTTCGGCAAGAACTTGAAGAAATGATCCAACCGATTAACTAAACTATGTTATTGATGTTGCATGATTGGCTCTTTTCTTTAGTCATTTGAATCCGCTAAAATAAAGAGCCGAAAATTAGTTAAAGTGAGCAAGTGGAATTAATAATCGGACAGCAGGCAATTAAACTGTATCATATCGGGAACTAACTTCGCAGTTTTTTCTTTATGCAATACCTGATGCCGCGCAGTTTGCTCTTTGTCATTCGCTTTGATCTTTCAAATGCTAGTGATCAATGAAGACGTGCAAAGCACTTACTTCACAAAATATTTGTATTTGGGCAAATGGCAAAAAGCCCACTGCATGATATGAATTAAATAAGGGGAATAAAAAAGTACAAAAAATATTTTGTAAAATATTTGCAAATGTGGTCAAGTGTGTTCTATTTTTGCACCACTTTTTCAAAAAAAAGTTACTTTATAATGAAATAATCAAAAAAGAGTTTTATCTTTGCGCTCGCTTTTGATTACACATGCTAAAGTGAATTGCCAGTGTAGCTCAGTTGGCCAGAGCAGCTGATTTGTAATCAGCGGGTCGGGGGTTCGAATCCCTCCACTGGCTCTCAAATATTGAAACATAAGTAAAAGATTCTTGTTTCAATAGGATAGGAGTAAAATTATTATTCTTTCGAGAAAAGATGAACAGGCAAGGGGGTACGCCGGAGCTGGAGAGCCGGGCTAGACTGTAAATCTAGTGTCTCTGACTGAATAGGTTCGAATCCTATCACCCCCACAATTACTAAAGTAATTCCTATTTGAAGTTATAGGATACAGTCATTCAGATTTCAAAAGAATTAAGTTGGTATGTTACCGACAACTTTCGAGTCAATATTTACAAGAATATATTGCTTTTTATGCGGGTTATTCAATAAATATACTATTTTTGACCAGCATTTTGAAAAAGAATAATAAGCGGGCGTAGCTCAGTTGGTAGAGCATCAGCCTTCCAAGCTGAGGGTCGAGGGTTCGAATCTCTTCGCCCGCTCTCTAGTATATTGGTAGTTGTTTGTTGGTGTTAGGTAAGTAGGATGTATGCTGCTTAAACTTCATAAATATGCAACGCCAATGTAGCTCAGTGGTAGAGCACTTCCTTGGTAAGGAAGAGGTCGCGGGTTCAATTCCCTTCATTGGCTCTAATATATGTGTTTTTTGAGCTGTTTTTATAATTTCAATTGGAAAAAAAGTATAAAATTATCTACTAATGGCTAAGGAAACGTTCGACAGATCGAAACCGCACCTAAACATAGGAACTATTGGTCACGTTGACCACGGTAAAACAACCTTAACAGCGGCTATCACTTCAGTATTAGCTAATAAGGGTCTTGCGGAAAAGAAAAGTTACGATAGTATTGATGCGGCACCAGAAGAAAAAGCGCGTGGTATCACGATTAATACTGCTCACGTAGAGTATCAAACATTGAAGCGTCATTACGCGCACGTAGATTGTCCTGGTCACGCCGACTACGTTAAAAACATGGTAACGGGTGCAGCCCAAATGGATGGTGCAATCTTGGTAGTAGCAGCTACAGATGGTCCTATGCCACAAACTCGTGAACACATTCTACTTGCTCGTCAGGTTGGTGTACCACAGGTTGTTGTATTTATGAATAAGGTGGACTTAGTAGATGATGAAGAATTGTTGGAACTAGTAGAAATGGAGGTACGTGAATTGCTGAGCAAATACGAGTTCGACGGTGACAATGCAGCAGTTGTGAAAGGCTCTGCTTTGAAAGCTCTCGAAGGAGATCAAAAAGCAGTTGATGCCATCATGGAATTAATGGATGCTTGTGATAGTCAGATTCCCGAGCCAGAGCGTCTAATAGATCAGCCTTTCTTGATGCCAATTGAAGACGTATTTTCGATTACAGGTCGTGGTACAGTAGCAACTGGTCGTATCGAGCGTGGTGTAATTAACGTGGGTGATAAGGTTGAAATCATCGGGATGATGCCCGTAGGTGAAAAACTTGACTCTACAGTTACGGGAGTAGAAATGTTCCGTAAATTGTTGGATAGAGGAGAAGCTGGTGATAACGCTGGTATTTTGTTGCGTGGTATTGATAAGGAAGCCATTCGTCGTGGTATGGTTATTTGTAAGCCAGGTTCAGTAAAGCCTCACATGAAGTTTAAGTGCGAGGTGTACGTATTGAGCAAGGATGAAGGTGGTCGTCACACACCATTTTTCAACGGATACCGTCCACAGTTCTACTTCAGAACCACTGACGTTACAGGTGATGTATCTTTACCAGAAGGAGTTGAAATGGTAATGCCTGGTGATAACTTAACACTTGAAGTGAGTTTGATTCAGCCAATTGCTATGGAAAAAGGACTTCGCTTTGCAATTCGTGAAGGCGGTCGTACCGTAGGTGCTGGTCAGGTAACTGAAATTTTACAATAATTAAGTAGCTCTTTTGAGCTGCAAGATTACTAAAATAGATTTAGGAGTTTCGAGTTGAACGATGTTACACTTGAAACTCCTTATTCATCTTAAAGACGAACGAATAGAAACTGCTAATCTTTAACATGAAATAATTTACGGGCATAGCTCAGCTGGTAGAGCAACGGTCTCCAAAACCGTAGGCCGATGGTTCGAATCCTTCTGCCCGTGCAAAATGAAATGAAATGGGAAGGATAAGGTTATACTTTATTGAGAGTTACAATGAGTTGGTGAACAAGGTAACTTGGCCCTCTTGGAAAAATCTCTATAGCTACACGGGGCTAGTAGTGTTAGCATCTTTGATATTTTCAATATTCGTATTCTTTATGGATTTGATATCAAAAAATAGCTTAGTGTTTATTTATGGGATATCCTAGTTAAATAAAAACAAATATCCAACCCAATGGCAGAAGATTTAAAGAAATGGTATTCGCTTCGAGTGATTAGTGGAAAAGAAAAGAAGATTAAGGAGCGTCTTGACCAAGAGGTAGAACGAAATGGTTGGAGTGAATTTATTACGCAGGTGCTAGTACCTACTGAAAAGGTATATAAAATAAGAAATGGTAAGAAAGTTGTCTGAAAGAAACATCTTACCAGGTTACATTTTGGTAGAAGCTGATCCAAAGAAATTTAATGGAGAAGTAGTGCAAGTGCTGGCAAACACGCCGAACGTGATTCATTTCCTAGGTAAGAATGAACCTATCCCGATGAGGGATGCAGAGGCTAACAGATTGCTAGGTAGAGTAGATGATTCACAGGACGCAGGAGAAGCCTTGATTGAGCCTTTTATTGTTGGAGAAACAGTAAAAATAATTGACGGACCCTTCAGTGAATTTATTGGAGACGTTCAGGAGGTGAATGAAGAGAAGAAAAAGTTGAAAGTCATTGTAAAAATATTCGGCAGGGGAACAGAAGTGGAATTAAGTTTCGTACAAGTAGAAAAGCAATAAAGTCATTCCCTGTTATTGAAAATTATAGTCTTGTGGAAATATGTAGATGTGAGTAAGGAAATAATCCTAGTTCTTGTTCTACAATTCAACACCACAGGATAGAAACTGTAAATTGTATCATGGCAAAGGAAATACAAACGTACATCAAGTTACAAGTAAAAGGTGGTCAAGCAAATCCAGCTCCTCCTATTGGTCCAGCTCTTGGTTCTAAGGGGGTAAATATTATGGAATTTTGTAAGCGCTTCAACGCGCGTACACAAGATTCTATGGGTAAAATTGTACCAGTAATAATCACTGTATTTACTGACAAGTCTTTTGAGTTTGAGCTCAAGACAGCACCCGCAGCGACCCAATTAATGGAGGCTGCAAAAGTAAAGGGTGGTTCTGCGCAGCCTAATCGTAACAAAATCGGTAAGGTTGATTGGGAACAAGTCAGGGCTATTGCAGAAAATAAAATGCCTGACTTAAACTGTTTCAGTGTAGAATCTGCAATGAAGATGGTGGCAGGAACAGCAAGGAGTATGGGTATCACAGTAGAAGGTACGCCACCTTGGGGGGCATCTGCTGCTAGTGACAATTAAGAATAATTTTTTTCAAAGGGAGTTTCAGTGAGAGCTGAGACGCTAATTACCTAAATCTTTCTAAATACATGGCAAAAGTCTCTAAAAGACGTGCTGCTATTGCTGGTAAAGTAGATAAAAATAAACTTTATCTAATGAATGAAGCAATGGCACTGGTCAAAGATGTAAATCTCGCTAAATTCGATGCTTCTGTTGATTTGCACATTCGTCTAGGTGTTGACCCTCGTAAGGCTGACCAAGCCTTGAGAGGAACGGTAACACTTCCGCATGGAACAGGTAAAACTAAAAAAGTGCTTGTTTTCTGTACTCCTGATAAAGACGATGAGGCAAGAGCGGCAGGCGCAGATTATGTAGGTTTGGACGACCTGATTAATCAAATTCAAGGTGGTTGGACGGATTTCGATGTAGCAATTGCGATGCCACAGGTTATGGCAAAGGTCGGACGTATTGGTAGAATATTAGGTCCTAGAGGTCTAATGCCTAACCCCAAAACAGGTACAGTAACTGCTGATGTAGCTGGTGCAGTAGGGGAAGTGAAAGGAGGTAAAATTTCTTTTCGTGTGGACAAATTCGGTATCGTTCACGCTTCAGTAGGTAGAATTGGTTTTGAGCCAGATAAACTGTCGGAGAACGCAATGGAATTACTTTCCACATTGCAAAAAATGAAACCTTCTACGGCGAAAGGAACTTACATGAAGTCCATTACAGTTGCAAGTACGATGAGCCCAGGAATCGCAGTTGACACAAGAGTTGTCCGTTAATCTTATTAAATTTGATTCATTATGACAAAACCAGAAAAAACAGTTCTCATTGAAGAACTTGCAGATAAATTCGGTGAAACAAGATTTTTCTATTTGACAGATTTCACCCACATGACTGTAAAGGAAACCAACGCTTTTAGAAGAAAATGTTTCCAAAACAATATTGAAATGCGCGTGGTCAAAAATAAGATCATTGTGCGTGCATTGGAGAGAGTATCAGAAACTGGTTACACTGGTTTGTTTAGCTCTTTGAAAGGACACACTGCTGTTCTTTTTGCTGAAGATGGCAAAACGCCTGCGGTCATGCTGAAAGAACACCGTACTACTGGTGGTGATAAGCCTTTACTGAAAGCTGCTTACATTGATTCTGATGTAATTGTTGGTGATGACCAACTGGACTTTTTGACTAAGATGAAGTCGAAAGCAGATTTATTGGGCGAGTTGTTGGGCTTACTACAGTCACCAGCTACGAATTTAGCATCTGCGCTTAAAGCACCAGAACAGGATTTGGTAGGTGCTTTGAATTATGGTGGAAATACTTTGATGGGCTTGTTGAAAGCCATCGAAGAAAAAATGCTGGAGAAGAATAAATTTGGCTTCCAATAGAGTGATCCTGCGAAACGGGTAGCTCATGTTTATAAATGTTACGCACCTTATTTAACAGTTTAACACTTTTCAATTTTTTTTAAAATGGCAGACATTAGAGCGATAGCTGAACAGATCGTGAATCTTACTATCAAAGAAGTAACTGAGCTTACCAAGTTTTTGGAAGATGAATATGGTATCAAACCTGCTGCTGCTGCTGCACCTATCATGATGGCTGGACCTGCTGGTGGCGGAGAAGCTGCTCCTGCTGTTGTGGAAAAGACAGAGTTTGATGTAATATTAGCTTCTAGTGGGGCACAAAAACTTCAAGTAGTAAAAGTGGTAAAAGCCCTTTTAAACTTAGGTTTGAAAGAAGCTAAGGACTTGGTGGACGGCGCACCTCAACCTTTGAAGCAAGGCGTTTCAAAAGAAGAAGCAGAAGACTTGAAGAAGCAGCTTACTGAAGTTGGTGCTGAGATAGAGATAAAGTAAGTTTCATAAGAAGGCAGTTGATGGTATCATTAGCTTTTGCCTTAACTAAAAATTAGGCTTAGCAAATAGTTTTATTTGTTAAGCCTATATGTCTATATAGAAATTTGTATTCAAAATACCCTTATGTGTTTTGTTTCAATCAATATAGTCGTCGCACAGTAAGTTTTGTTCGTATTCATTCTCTATTCTCCGAATGGCAGGAGGGTTACAAAAGTAATCGTACAAAAAAGTATAGGTTTTCAGAAAGCCAATAAAATTGAATAATTAAGTAACATAGTAATGTGTCATTTTTTTATTACTTAAAATGTTTTGTTAAATGAGAACTAAAAGTGGAAAGACCGCGTTATTATTGGTACATTCAGCCTTTCCCAATTTAATTCAAATTGAAACACCGTTTAAGAGCATATTAATAGGTTACTTTTCATACGTTGTTGCAAAATATAAATTTATATAAATGACTTCATCTATTGGCGTCTTGACTCCTGAACAAAGACGAGTGAACTTCGGAAAGTCACGGGTAATTGCAGATTATCCTGATTTTTTGGAGATTCAACTCAAATCCTTTCAGGAATTCTTTCAGTTGGAGACTACTCCCGAAAACAGAGTCAATGAAGGTTTGTATAAAGTATTCCAAGAAAATTTTCCCATCACGGATGCTCGGAATATCTTTGTACTCGAATTTTTGGATTATTTCGTTGATCCACCTAGATACTCGATTGAAGAATGTATGCACCGTGGATTGACTTACAGTGTTCCATTGAAAGCCAAATTACGTTTGTCTTGCAATGATGAAGAACATGTGGATTTTCAAACCATAGTTCAGGATGTTTTTTGGGAAACATCCCTTACATGACTCCTAAGGGTACGTTCGTAATCAACGGGGCAGAGCGCGTGATTGTTTCTCAATTGCATCGTTCGCCAGGTGTGTTTTTTGGACAAACTTTTCACCCGAACGGAACTAAGATTTACTCCGCGCGCGTCATTCCTTTCAAGGGAGCTTGGATGGAATTTGCTACGGATATTAACACGGTGATGTACGCTTACATTGACCGAAAAAAGAAGTTTCCTGTAACAACCCTGCTACGTGCCATCGGATATGACACGGATAAATCCATTTTGAATATCTTTGGCTTAGCCGATGAAGTAAAGGCAGACCGCGATACTTTAGAGAACTCAATTGGTCGAAAACTGGCTGCTCGAGTGCTGAGAAGTTGGACAGAGGATTTTGTGGATGAAGATACTGGCGAGGTAACGACGATGGAACGTATCCAAATTATTTTGGAGCGAGATATTGTGTTGGATGAAGAAAATGTGGAGGAAATACTCAATGCAGAAATTGATACAATTATCCTTCAAAAAGAAAATGTAGAGGACGACTACACTATTATATATAACACTTTACAAAAAGACCCTACGAGTTCTGAATTGGAGGCGGTGCAGTACATCTATAAGCAGTTGCGCGGTACTGACCCACCTGATGAAGAAACGGCAAGAGGAATTATTGATAAGTTGTTTTTTTCGGATAAACGCTATAATCTGGGAGAGGTTGGGCGTTACAAAATCAACCGAAAGTTAGCTATGGGGACTTCTATGGAAACCCTAGTGTTGACTAAGGAGGACATTATTGCTATTGTTGTCTATTTGGTGCGTTTGATGAATCAAAAAGCAGAAATTGACGATATTGACCATTTGAGTAACCGCCGTATCCGTTCAGTTGGCGAGCAACTCTACGCACAGTTCGGTGTAGGTTTGGCGCGTATGGCACGTACTATTCGAGAACGAATGAATGTGCGTGATAATGAAGTATTTACGCCAATTGATTTGATTAATGCCCGTACTTTGTCGTCGGTAATCAACTCTTTTTTGGTACTAGTCAGTTATCACAGTTTTGCGACCAAACGAATCCACTTTCTGAAATCACACATAAGCGAAGAATATCTGCACTAGGACCAGGCGGCTTGTCCAGGGAACGAGCAGGTTTTGAAGTCCGTGACGTACACTATTCGCACTACGGTCGTTTATGTACAATTGAAACGCCAGAAGGACCGAACATTGGTTTGATTTCAACCCTATGCGTACATGCGAAGATTAATAAAATGGGCTTTTTGGAAACGCCTTACCGAAAAGTAGGTAAAGGTGTAGTAGATTTGAAGAACCCAATTATTTATCTTTCCGCTGAGGGGGGAAGATTACATGAAGATTGCTCAAGCCAACGCCTTAGTGAGTGAGACAGGCGCATTTGAGAATGATCGAATCAAGTGTAGAGAACATGGAGAATTTCCAGTATTGATACCTGATGATATTGATTACATGGATGTTGCGCCGAATCAAATTGTGGGTGTTTCTGCTTCATTAATTCCGTTTCTAGAGAATGATGATGCTAACCGTGCTTTGATGGGTTCGAATATGCAACGTCAAGCGGTGCCATTATTGCGACCAAGTTCACCGATTGTAGGTACTGGTTTGGAAGGAAAAGTTGCACGCGATAGCCGCATTATGATTAATGCAGAAGGTGATGGTATAGTAGAGTATGTAGATGCCACTGAAATCACTATTCGATACGATAGAAACGAGGAAGACCAATTAGTTTCTTTTGAAGATAATCTAAAACTTATCACTTGATCAAGTTCATGCGTACCAATCAAGGTACTTGTGTGAATTTGAAGCCAATTGTTCGCAAGGGGCAACGAGTGGTGGAAGGTCAAATTTTATGTGATGGCTACGCTACTGACAAGGGTGAACTCGCTTTGGGACAAAACTTGAAGGTGGCTTTCATGCCTTGGAAGGGATATAATTTTGAAGATGCGATTGTGCTTTCTGAAAATATAGTTCGTAATGATATTTTCACTTCGCTTCATATTGAGCATTTTGAACTTGATGTAAGAGATACGAAGTTGGGAGAAGAAGAACTGACGAATGACATTCCTAACGTATCAGAAGAAGCCACTAAAGATTTGGATGAAAACGGTATTATCCGTATTGGTGCATGGGTAAAAGAAGGTGATATTTTGATTGGTAAAATCACGCCAAAAGGAGAATCTGACCCAACGCCTGAAGAAAAGTTGTTAAGGGCTATCTTTGGAGACAAAGCGGGAGATGTGAAAGATGCTTCTTTGAAGGCACCACCATCTACAAATGGTATAATTATTGATAAGCAACTCTTTACAAGAGCTAAAAAAGATAAGGGGCAAAAAACTTCAGAGGAAATTGAGTTACAAACACTTGAGGATCAGCACATGATCAATCTGAATGACTTAAAGACGATTCTGATTGACAAATTGTTGATTCTTCTAAGAGATCAAATTTCTCAAGGAGTAAAAAGTATTTACAGCGAACCGCTTGTGCCACAAGGTGTTAGATTCCATCAACAGCTACTGCGTGAAGTGGATTACATGACTGTGGACTATACGGGTTGGACTGATGATAAGCATATTAATGCACTGATTGCTAGGTTGTTGCATAACTACAACATTAAAGTAAACGAAGAAATCGGTCGTTACAAGCGCGAAAAATTCAATATCAGCATCGGAGATGAACTTCCAGCAGGAGTATTGAAATTAGCCAAAGTATATATGGCTAAAAAGCGCAAGTTGAGAGTGGGTGATAAATTGGCAGGAAGGCACGGTAATAAAGGAATCGTGGCAAGAATCGTGCGCTTGGAAGACATGCCATTCTTGGAAGATGGCTCACCAGTAGATATTGTATTAAATCCACTGGGTGTACCTTCTCGTATGAACATCGGACAGATTTTTGAAACCGTATTGGGTTGGGCTGGCGAGCGTTTAGGTATGAAGTTTGCTACACCTATCTTCGATGGAGCTACTATGGATGAAATCGAAGGATATATTCAAAAGGCTCATTTACCAAGTTTAGGACAAACTTTCTTGTATGATGGAGAAACAGGCGACCGTTTTCACCAGCAAGCTACCGTAGGTGTAATTTACATGCTGAAATTATCGCACATGGTGGATGATAAGATGCACGCACGTTCCATTGGTCCATACTCATTAATTACGCAGCAACCTTTAGGAGGTAAAGCCCAATTTGGTGGTCAGCGTTTCGGTGAAATGGAGGTGTGGGCATTGGAGGCGTTTGGTGCTTCTAACATTCTTCAGGAATATTGACCATTAAATCAGACGATATTAATGGTCGTGCAAAAGCCTACGAAGCAATTGTGAAGGGAGACCCATTGCCTGAACCGAATATCCCAGAATCTTTTAACGTATTAATTCACGAGTTGCGTGGCTTGGCGTTAGATGTGAAATTTGAATAATGTTAGTTCCTATTTTTGTGTAGTATTTCCTGCTACATTAGGAATTTGAATGATAATGAGGAGATAAATAGTTTAGAAAAGCTGTTTGTCTCCCCTTTAACCTAACTGGTTTCAAATAGAGAAATTTTTATGATACTGATTTTCAAGTCAATATAAAGAAATGTTTTCTATTAGAAACGATATATCATTGCATATATGCCTTTTAAAAAGAAAGATCGGGTTCAGAATCAAGATTTTGAGAGCATAACCATAAGTCTGGCATCTCCTGACGAAATTCTAGAGCGTTCTTATGGGGAAGTGCTTAAACCTGAGACTATCAATTATCGTTCGTATAAACCAGAACGAGATGGTCTATTCTGTGAGCGTATTTTCGGACCTGTTAAGGATTATGAATGTTATTGCGGGAAGTACAAGCGTATTCGTTATAAAGGAATCGTGTGTGACCGTTGTGGGGTGGAGGTAACAGAAAAGAAAGTGCGGCGTGAACGAATGGGACACATTCGATTGGTAGTGCCTGTAGTTCATATTTGGTTTTTTAAGTCATTACCAAATAAGATTGGTTACTTATTGGGAATGTCTTCTAAAAAACTCGAGTCGGTCGTTTATTACGAGCGATATGTCGTGATTCAACCGGGAGTAAAATCAGATGATGGTGTTTCAGTGTTGGATTTATTGACAGAGGAGGAATACTTAGAGAAAATGGATTCCTTGCCAGCAGACAACTTTTTGTTGCCTGAAGAAGACCCGAATAAGTTTGTTGCCAAAATGGGTGCCGAGGCAATCAGGGATTTACTGTTGCGTTTGGACTTGGATCAGTTATCTTATGATTTGCGTCACCAAGCTGCTAACGAAACTTCTCAACAACGTAAATCAGAAGCACTAAAGCGTTTGAGAGTTGTAGAGGCTTTTCGCGAAGGACAATTGACAATGGATAACCGTCCAGAATGGACGATTATTCAGTATTTGCCAGTAGTACCGCCTGAATTACGCCCACTAGTGCCTTTAGATGGAGGTCGTTTCGCGAGTTCAGATTTGAATGACCTGTACCGTCGAGTGATTATACGCAACAACCGTTTGAAGCGATTGTTGGAAATCAAAGCACCAGAGGTAATTTTAAGAAATGAAAAGCGAATGCTTCAAGAAGCAGTGGACTCTCTTTTTGACAACTCACGCAAGTCAAACGCGGTGAAGGCAGAGGGTGGTCGTGCATTGAAGTCGTTGAGTGATATTTTGAAGGGAAAGCAAGGGCGATTCCGCCAAAACTTGCTAGGTAAACGTGTGGATTACTCTGGACGTTCTGTAATTGTGGTAGGTCCTACTTTGAAATTGCACGAGTGCGGTATTCCGAAAGCAATGGCAGCAGAGTTGTTCAAGCCATTTGTTATTCGCAAATTGATTGAACGAGGTATCGTTAAGACGGTCAAATCAGCAAAAAAACTGGTAGATCGCAAAGACCCAGTAATTTGGGAAATTCTAGAAAATATTTTGAAGGGACATCCTGTCTTGTTAAACCGTGCGCCAACCTTGCACCGACTTTCTATTCAGGCATTCCAGCCTACATTAATAGAAGGAAAAGCAATTCAGTTGCACCCTTTGGTGTGTGGTGCGTTCAACGCAGACTTTGATGGAGACCAAATGGCAGTTCACGTACCCTTGAGCCATGCTGCTATTTTGGAGGCGCAAGTATTGATGCTTTCCGCTCACAATATGCTCAATCCTCAAAATGGTACACCAGTTACTCTACCCTCACAGGACATGGTTTTAGGGTTGTACTATATCTCCAAAGCGCGTTCTTCAACGCCTACTGTAAAAGTGAAAGGAGAGGGTGGTAAATTTTACTCTGCGGAAGAAGTAATTATTGCTTTTAACGAGGGAAAGCTCGATTTACACGCTAAAATAAAGGCAAGAGTACGAGTAGAAGATGAGCAGGGCAAACTAGTGCAGAAATTAATAGAAACGACTACAGGACGCATCATTTTCAATCAAGCTGTTCCCGAGCAGATGCCGTTTGTCAATGATTTGCTTACTAAGAAAAGTCTAAAAGTTATTATTGCAGACATTCTTAAACGCTCCAATTTTACAGTGGCTGCGGAGTTCTTGGATCAAATCAAGACTATGGGCTTCTATTGGGCGTTCAAAGGAGGACTATCTTTCAACTTGGGTGACTTGATTACACCAGAATCAAAGGAATTGGTGTTAGAGCAAGCACAAACTGAGGTGAATGAGATATGGGATAACTACGAAATGGGTTTGATTACCAATAATGAGAGATATAATCAAATTATTGATAAATGGACGTATGCAGATAACCGCATCACTGACATCTTGATGAAAGAATTGTCAACACATAAGCAAGGTTTCAACTCTGTGTTTATGATGTTACACTCTGGTGCGCGTGGTTCTACTCGTCAGATTAAGCAGTTATGTGGATTGCGCGGATTGATGGCAAAGCCGCGTAAATCAGGAGATACAGGAGGCGCAGTAATTGAAAACCCCATTTTATCTAACTTTATGCAGGGGCTTTCGGTACTAGAGTATTTTATCTCTACACACGGTGCGCGAAAAGGTCTTGCGGATACGGCTTTGAAAACTGCTGATGCGGGTTACTTAACTCGCCGCTTAGTGGACGTGGCGCAAGATGTAGTAATTACAGAGGAAGACTGTAACACACTTCGAGGAATCGAAACCTATGCGTTGAAAGATGGTGACAAAATCATTGAAAGTCTTTCTTCTCGTATTGAAGGGCGTTTCACGTTGCACGATATCTACCATCCAGAAACGGATGAATCTATATTAGGTGCGGGTGCTTACATTGACGAAAGAATGTCGCTGTACATAGAAAATCTTGGGATTGAAATGGTAGCGATTCGTTCCGTATTGACTTGCGAAACTAAGCGTGGAGTATGTCATAAATGTTATGGTCAGAACTTAGCAACTGGTCGTATTGCAGAGCCAGGTGACGCAGTAGGTATTATTGCTGCTCAATCCATCGGTGAACCTGGTACACAGTTGACATTGCGTACCTTCCACGTAGGTGGGGTTGCGGATGTGGCTAAGAAAGAATCAAGAGTGGAAGCTAGATTTGATGGCTATATTGAGTTCGATAGTGTAAAAACCACAGATTACGAAGACGGCAAAGCAACTGTCTTATCTCGTTCAGGGGAAGTGCGTATTTTAGATGAAAAACGAACTAGACTACTGGCTTCTAGCTATATTCCTTACGGTTCTACGATAAATGTGAAAGCAGGCAGTAAAGTGACAAAAGGTGACTTAATCTGTGAGTGGGACCCATTCAACGCATTGATTATCTCTGAATTTGGGGGAGTTGCGGAGTTTTTGGATATTGAAGAAAACGTTACTTTCCGCTCAGAGCGCGACGACCAGACAGGTTATGCAGAAAAGGTGATTATTGAATCGCGTAATAAGCGAAAAATTCCGATTATACATATCGTTGACCCAGAGACGAGAGATTTGCTGAAAAGTTATACTTTGCCAGTAGGTTCATATATTTCTATTGAACATGGCGAAAAAGTAGCATCTGGACAAAAGATTGTAAAAATACCTCGTCAGTTGGGTGGTATCCAAGATATTACGGGTGGTTTGCCGCGTGTGACAGAACTTTTTGAAGCGCGAAATCCATCTAATCCAGCAGTGGTTTCCGAAATTGATGGTGTAGTTACCTTCGGTAAGGTGAAGCGTGGTAATCGAGAAGTATCGGTAGAGGCAAAAGATGGTCAGAAGCGCAAATACCTAATTGGCTTGTCTAAGCACGTTTTGGTGCAGGATGGTGACTTTGTACGTGCAGGTATGCCACTTTCTGATGGTACTGTTTCTCCACGCGACATTTTGTTGATTAAAGGTGCTTTCGCGGTACAAGCATACCTAGTGAATGGCGTACAGGAAGTGTATCGTTCGCAAGGTATCACCATCAACAACAAGCATATTGAAGTGATTGTGCGTCAGATGATGCGAAGAATACAGATTGAAGAGCCAGGTGATACCACGTTCTTGGAAGGAGAAGCAGTTGAAAAATATGACTTCGTGGAGCAAAAATGACTGGGTTTATGACAAAAAAGTTGTAATAGATGCAGGAGACTCTAATCGGTTGAAACCAGGACAGGTAGTAAATTTGCGTCAAGTTCGGGAAGAAAATTCTTACTTGAAACGCAATGACTTAAAACTGGTGCAAACTCGTGATGCCGTGCCAGCTACTTCTAGCCCACTATTGCAAGGTATTACTAAATCTTCCTTAGGTACAAATAGCTGGATTTCAGCAGCTTCGTTCCAAGAAACAACTAAGGTATTGAGTACTGCTGCGATTGGTGCTAAAAAAGACTATTTATTAGGACTGAAAGAAAACGTAATTGTAGGTAAGAAAATACCAGCAGGTACGGGATTGCGCCACTACGAAAAAATGTTAGTCACCACTCGTGCTGCACAGGCTGAATACGAGGCTCGTCGCGTAGCTTTTGAGATGGAAGATGACTACGAGGATTAGTAGTGTTATGGTAGGAAAAAAATTGATTAATCTACTTGTAAATAATTATTAAGACTTGGTATCAATAGCTGATATCAAGTCTTTTTTATTTATATTGTGAAATATTTATGTATAATTGTTATAAAGTTAAAAAAATCTTAAAAAAAATGTAGCCTTTTTAAACTAGTCTCGTAAAAAGCCTTAGTTACGTTTGCTCTTGCTACCCGTAAACGGGTATTCGTAATTAATTGTATTAAAAAATTGGGAGTGCAATAAATATTATATATATATTTGTCGTGAAAAAGAAAAACACAATCTCGAATTATTGTACTTTTGGGTTTTTAAATCAAGTCATCGTGTAAGGGGTTAAGTGTAGGATTTTTTTACACAGTTCCTAATGAAAAAGCTCCAGCTAACTGTTTAAGAACAATAACTTCAAATGCCTAAAATAAATTGTTAGTTGCGTATTGTGTTTTCAATATAAATTGCCTGCAAAACCAATAGCAAACAAATTATCACACTTTTTGCCTCTAGTAAGTCGGTTGTTGTTAAGCTGAAGCATCGTGCTAGTCCGTTTGTTGTCGCAATAATATTGCTTCAGCATCTCAATTATATTATCATTATTTTCTTTGTTTAAGATTCAAATTAATTATAAAACAATCATCCTCAACTGTTTTAAGTAAATAAATTTTTTAACTCATGAAGAAGAAGTCGTTACTCACAATCCATTTGTTTTTTCTGGCTATCACATTCTTGTTAGCAGGATGGGAAGCTGCCTATGCTAGTAATGGGCCAGCCACGTCGCACAATAATGCAGACGCGCCCCCTAAAGTGACGTTTATCAATCCAAGAAATGGTGACATTTTTACAGAAGGTACAGACTTGACGGTGGAGGTAGATGCTTCTGACCAAGATGGTCGTATTACGAAAATTGACCTTTTTCTTAACGATGAATTAGTAGGTACAGATATAGCTGTTCCCTATGTTTGGGATGCCTCCGCGTTCACGGAATTACAAAATCTAACGCCTGGTACTTACTCGCTAAAAGCGGTTGCCACAAACAACACAAGCGAAACGGGTATGAGCACCATATCTTTCACCGTGACGGATAATGCACTACCTGTCGTAACATTTATTAATCCTACTAATAACGCTTCTTTTAAGGAAGGAAAAGACCTTACAGTGGAAGTGATTGCAAGCGATGCCGATGGCTTCGTAGCAAGTGTGGCATTAACGCTGAACAATCAACCTATTGCTACTTTGACGAGCCTTCCTTTTATTTGGAATGCAGCCAACTATCCGTTATTACAAGACCTCACGCCTGGTACTTATACCTTGAAAGCAGTAGCCATAGATGACTTCGGTGAGCAAGGAACAACCACTATTACAGTTAACATACTAGATAATGTTCCGCCAACAGTCACTTTTACCACGCCTTTAAATGGAGACAGATTTAAAGAGAAAAAGAATTTAGATGTAGTAGTTGCGGCATCAGATAGTGACGGGTCAGTAGCTAATGTAGAGCTTTTCTTCAACAATACGTCGTTGGGGAAGGACAGTGCAGCCCCTTTCCGATGGAATGCTGTTGATAATCCTGCTTTACAGAACTTGATACCTGGTATTTACACCCTAAAAGCAGTAGCTACGGACGATACTAATGAGAAACGAGAGACCATCATCACTATTACCATATTTGATAACGCTCTTCCAACAGTAAGTTTCATTGTACCTTTGAACGGTGCAAGTGTGATTGAACAATCCGACATTAACGTACAAGTGAATGCTGCGGACACAGATGGCAACATCGCAAGAGCAGAACTATTTTTAAATAACCAGACAGTAGGTACTTTGACTGCTGCTCCATTCACTTGGAATGCTGCACAATACCCTGCTCTACAATCACTTGACCCAGGTAACTACACTTTAAGAGTAACAGTTACAGACGATTTTGGCGAAAGTGCTTCTGCAAATGTAAGTATTGTCGTTAGAGATAATATTTTTCCAAAAATAAGTTTCGTAACCCCAGTAGATGGTAGTGAGTTTATTGAAACTACGGATATTAATGTAGAAGTAGCTGCTTCTGACGACGACGGAACAATAGCTAATGTAGAGTTATTCTTAGATAATAGAACGGTTGGCGTATTGACTTCAGCTCCTTTTGTTTGGAATGCTAATATCTACAGCCTTTTACAAAATTTTATACCTGGCATTTATCAATTTAAAGCTGTCGCTACAGATAATTTTGGGGAATCTACATCCGCAACTATCAGCGTTGAAATTTTGGATAATATCCTTCCAGTAATAAGTTTCACAACTCCTACGGCGGGACAAACCTTCATGGAAGGCGTTAATTTGAATGTTCAAGCAACCGCTACGGATGCAGATGGAACAATAGCAAGTGTACAGTTATTCCTTAATGAGCAGCTAGTTGGAACTGATGTGAGTGTGCCTTACGCATGGGGAACTTCCTTCAGTTTGTTGCGCAATCTTCAACCCGGTACTTACGTCCTTAAAGCAACGGCTAGAGATGACTTTGGCGAAACGGCTTCCACTTCTATCACCATCACTGTAACGGATAATACCGCTGCCGTATTGTGAATTTTGTTACCCCAACTAGTGGGCAGAATTTCACAGAGCCTGCTGATGTTAATGTCGAAGTAACTGCCACTGACGCAGACGGCGTGATTGGTAGCGTAGAACTATTTTTAAACAACCAATCACTTGGCGTGGACGTAAGTTCACCTTACACATGGAATGGGTTAGCTCAATTGCGTGGACTGAAAAGAGGTACTTATACCTTAGAAGCCGTAGCAAGGGATAATTTTGGAGAAAGTGGACGAAAAACTATCACTATCAACGTACAAGACAACCTCACGATCACTTTCCTTAGCCCAGTAGATGGTGCGATGTTAAAGGAAGGCGATGATTTGAATGTTGGAGTAGATGTAACCAACAGTACAGGTAATGTAGCGCGTGTGGAATTATTTTTAAATGAGCAATCCGTTGGCACAGACATGGCTACACCTTTTCGTTGGAGCGAGCAGACTATATTGAAAGACCTTGCACCAGGTAACTATATGCTCAAAGCCCTAGCAACGGATAACTTACAGGACACCAGCAGCAAAACTATCAAAATCGTTGTTAAACCTAATGCTACACCAGTTGTAACTTTCCAAATGCCTACTAATGGGCAAAGACTAGAGGAAGGTGCTGATCTTGCAGTAATGGTGGAAGCAACAGATAGCGATGGGACAATACAGCAAATAGAATTGTTCTTCAACGAGCAGTCACTTGGCATAGACAACGCAGCACCTTACAAGTGGGAGAATCTTCCTGCACTTCAAGACTTAAAGCCAGGTAACTACACCTTACGAGCTGTAGCTACTGATGACTTTGGCAAAGTAGGTAGCACCTCCATCAATATACAAGTGATTGCTAATCTGTCGCCAACTATCACCTTCACTAGCCCTGCTGACGGAGCTACCTTTGACGATGGCGCAGACCTTACTGTTCAAGCTACTATTTTAGATAGTGATGGGCAAGTGGTGAAAGCACAATTATTTATTAACGGAGTACCCGCTGGAGAAGATAATACTGCTCCATATTCTTGGAGTGGTTTGCCAGCGTTGCAAAATCTCACACCAGATATTTACCAACTTCTTATTGTAGCCACCGACAACGATGAAGCAACCAGCGAAAAAAGTATTACCATTAACGTCCGCAATACCGACGGCGCGCCAGTAGTTACTATTATTACGCCTAGAGATGGGCAGAAATTTGCACAAGGCGACGACTTGGATGTATTAGTAGAAGCTAAGGACTTTGATGGAGTTATTAGAAACGTTCGCCTTTACTTAGACGACATATTTGTCGGGCGGTTATCGGCGGCACCTTATCAATGGAACGCGGCTAATTATCCAGACCTTCGCAACCTAAAGTCAGGTATGCACAGGGTTCGTGCCATCGGTCTGGATAATCAAGGCAAAACGACGGAAGTAACTAATGTTATAGAAGTGATGCCAAACACACCACCAACTGTATTCTTTGTCAATCCAGCAGACCAAGACATCTTCATCATGGGAGAAGGGGTGAATGTAGAGATAGACGCGACAGACGCAGAAGGTACTGTTACTTCGGTAGAACTTTTCTTCGATGGGCTGTTAGTAACAAAAGATATGACTGCACCATTCATTTGGAACTCTGCTAATCATTTGCCGCTCCGCAACCTTCAATCAGGTAGCCACATTCTTAGAGCATTAGCAAAAGACAATGATGGCGGACAAAGCGAAGCGTCTATCGAAATTCTTGTTTCTGGTCCAGGTGGCAACTTCTTTCCAACGGTAAGTTTCACTGGTCTGACTGAAGGACAAAAATTCAGAGAAGGCACTAACCTTACCGTGAATGCAAATGCAAGCGATTCAGATGGTACAATTGTTGGCGTAGAGCTTTTTTTCGACGACCAATTAGTTAGAAATGATGCAACCGCACCTTATCAATGGAATAGCCAAGTTGATGTACTAATGCGCAACTTACGACCTGGTAATCATATCCTCAAATTAGTAGCTACCGATAATGAGGGTGGAACCGCAAGCAGCAGTTTGACCATTATGGTCACTCCGAATATACCGCCAATCGTGAGTTTCGTTCGACCAACCACGCAAGAAACTATTTTTGAGGGGACAGATTTAATTGTAGAGGCAGCCGCTTCAGATTCTGATGGTACAGTAGTCAAAATTGAACTTTTCCTAGACGGTACTTTAGTAGGTGCGGATGTGCTTGCTCCATATCGTTGGGACACTAGCACCTATCCTTCCTTGCAAGGTATTTCTGCAGGGGCGCATACCTTACAATTGACTGTGATGGATGATAATGGAGCCAGCAATAGCACGTTATTAACCATCAATGTTATTCAATCAAACGGTTTTCCAGTAGTTACCATTATTGCACCCGTCAATAACCAAATGTTCCCAGAAGGAACAAACTTATTGGTGCAGGCAAAAGCGGCGGACGCAGATGGCACAATTAGAAACGTTCGCTTATTCTTTGATGGAGTCACTGTGCAGACTTTAATCGCAGAACCTTACGAGTGGAACTCCTTAACCTATCCACAACTTGCTAATCTCCAAATTGGAACACATACTGTAAGAGTATTAGCAGTGGATAATCAAGGAAGAACAGGTGAATCTACTCATACTATTACTGTGGTATCAAGTGGACAGAATATCCCACCAATGGTTGATTTCGTTTCGCCTACTAATTTGCAAAGCATTATGCAAACCACTACCCTGAACGTGCAAGCAGAAGCTAGTGATGCAAACGGCACAATTACAGGCGTACAACTTTTTATGATGCCACTTTAGTAAGTGATGATAGAACTGCCCCTTATGCTTGGACGATAGATAATCCAAGAATAGGACCGCATACACTTCGCATCGTAGCAACTGACAACAATGGGGCTAGAAGCGAAAAAACAATAACAATCACGATCGTCGAAGGAAATAGTGGCACAAGCAACACACCACCGACGGTAGCGATTACAGCACCGACGAATGGTCAAACCTTCACAGCGGATGCGAACTTGACGGTAAATGCAACAGCCAGTGATGCCAACGGTACGGTTAGCAAAGTAG
>JAAUTG010000256.1 GCA_012031785.1 Saprospiraceae bacterium
AGCGTCCTTAGTTTCGTATTTTTTAACTGCTTTTTCAAGCGCCATTTTGTACGACTCATACGCTTTGATAGGTGCGCTTTCGTCTAAAATTTTGTGCTCTGCATTTAAAATAGAAGCTGTCATGTGCTGATTAACCACCGCATTGTAAATATCTCCTCTCAAAGCCCAAGTTGCTGAAGCTGCTGCGTTGATATCATCTTTTGCAGCAATCTCAATTGCTTGAATCGCTTCTTGCAGTTTCGCTTCGTCTGTCCCTCCTCCAATATTGAAACTAGATAATGCACTTTTAGCATCTTTAAGGGCTTTCTTAGCCTCCTGACTTTGAGCAGTCGTTATACTTACAACAAAGAAACATAAAAAAGATACGATCAGTAGTTTTTTCATAATTGTAAAATTGTATTTAAAAATTCTATTACTGTGACGCTGATATTGCCTTCACAGGTATTATGCAAATGTTAAAAAATTATTCTTCCCAATGCTCTGTATCTAACCCCATTTCCAGATCAGCTTCCTCAATCGGATTCACACCGTTAGTATATCTTGCCACTGCTACATCTGCAATAGAATCATCTTCGTCTAAACGAATCACTCGCACGCCTTGTGTGGCGCGTCCCATCACGCGCAAATCGCTCACAGAAATACGAATAATGATGCCTGAACGACTGGTTATCATCAAGTCATCATCATCTTTTACGTCCTTGATAGCAATCAAACCACCTGTTTTATCAGTAATTTGCATGGTCTTAACGCCTTTGCCACCTCTGTTGGTGACGCGGTATTCATCCAGATTGGAACGTTTACCATTGCCTTTTTCTGAAACCACTAATATAGTGTACTCCTCGTTTGAGGGTCAACCGCAATCATGCCCACCACGCTTTCAGTTTCGTTTGCCAAGCTCATGCCTATAACACCAGCCGCCGAACGTCCCATAGAGCGCACGTTGGATTCGTTGAAGCGGATAGCATAACCGCGCTGATTCGCAATGACCACTTCATTGCTACCATTCGTCAGTCTTGCCTCTAACAATTGGTCGCCGTCGTTGATGGTAATTGCAATGATACCACCTGAACGCGGTCTGGAAAACTGCTCCACAGGGGTCTTTTTGACAATTCCACGCTTGGTACAGAAAAGAATATAGTGGTTTTCTACAAAAGTTGGATCTGTTAAGTTGGTTATTTTGATGTAGGCTCTTATTTTATCTTCTTTAGGAAGCTCAAGAATGTTTTGAATCACCCTGCCACTAGCCGTTTTGGATGCCTCTGGTATTTCATAAACCCTCAACCAATAACATTTGCCTTGTTCCGTGAATAGCAACAAATAATTGTGCGTACTGGCGATAAACATGTGTTCTACAAAATCTTCTTCGCGTGTGTTCGCCCCTTTTGCTCCTCTTCCTCCGCGTCCTTGTTTCCTGAACTCTGTGACAGGAGTGCGTTTGATGTAGCCTAAATGCGAAATGGTAATTACCACATCCTCGTCTTTAATCAAATCCTCCATACTGATTTCACCATCTGCGTAGGTAATTTCAGTGCGGCGTGGGTCGGCAAAGCGCGTTTTAATATCTGTCAATTCGTCTTTGATAATGTTGCGCTGCAATTCTTCGCTTGCCAGAATGGCTTCTAGGTGTTCGATTAGTTTTTGTAATTCATCATATTCTTCGCGCACTTTTTCGCGCTCCAAGCCTGTCAACTTTTGCAAACGCAATTCCAAAATTGCTTTGGCTTGTGCATCCGAAAGCGCATTGCCGTCTCGGATGGTATAATCTTCTATTTCCCTAATGTTAACTTGCGTTACCAAATTGCCAAATTGATTCCAAAATGCTTCTTGGTTATCAATAAAAGCTCCTTCCACTAATTTTTCGTTGGCTTCTTTTACTGTTTTGGACTGTCGAATTAACTCAATTACTGCATCCAAATAGTCGAGCGCAATTAATAATCCTACTAAAATATGCGCGCGTTGAATGGCTTTTTTCAAGTCATAGCGCGTCCTACGGATGATTACTTCTTGTCGGAACGTAATAAATTCTTCTATTAAGTCCTTGAGATTGAGGGTCATAGGTCTTCCACCTACTAACGCTACGTTGTTCACGCCAAAAGAAGATTGCAAGGGCGTGTATTTGTACAACATACTCAAGACCACGTTTGCCATGGCATCGCGCTTGACTTCTACCACAATCCTCAATCCTTGTCGGTCAGATTCGTCGCGGATGGCACTAATGCCTTCTATCCTTTTTCGTTGACCAGATCACTTATTTTTTCAACAAGACTGGCTTTGTTAACTTGATAAGGAATTTCATCAATGATAATAGTTTCTCGATTGCCTGTGGTTTCGATACGCGCTTTGCCACGCACCACGATTTTCCCTCGTCCAGTTTCAAAAGCCTCTTTAACTCCCTCGTATCCATAAATGATGCCTCCAGTAGGAAAATCAGGAGCTTTAATGTGTTGCATAAGTTCGCTGATGGCAATTTCTGGATGGTCAATAGTGGCAATAATACCATCTATCACTTCTCCCAAGTTATGTGGCAACATGTTAGTCGCCATACCTACTGCAATTCCTGAAGAACCATTGATGAGTAAATTTGGAATTTTGGCGGGTAGCACCGTAGGTTCTTCCAGGGTATCGTCAAAGTTCAGCGTAAAATTGACGGTTTCTTTGTCAATGTCTGCCAACATTTCATCCGAAATGCGCTTTAGACGCGCTTCTGTGTAACGCATCGCGGCTGGAGAATCGCCGTCCATTGAGCCAAAGTTTCCTTGCCCATCTACGAGTGGATAGCGCAAAGACCAGTCTTGTGCCATACGTACCATCGAATCATACACCGAAGTATCTCCATGCGGATGGTATTTTCCTAGTACCTCACCCACAATACGGGCAGATTTTTTGTGCGCTTTGTTGTAAGTTACACCTAATTCTGACATGCCAAACAACACGCGCCGATGCACTGGCTTCAATCCGTCGCGCACGTCTGGCAACGCCCTTGATACAATGACTGACATGGAGTAGTCAATGTAGGCGGTTTTCATTTCTTCTTCTATATTGATGGGAACAATCCTACGGTTAGGTACCATTTTTTCTTCTAGTAAATTGCTGTTTGTTTGCTAATCGTGTTTTGGAAAACAAATCATTTGCTTTGTCAAGCAATTATAAGGTGTTGTTTATTAGCACCTTGCCTTTTAGACTTATTTGTTTTATATCCAGCACAACGACCTATACGAATTAAAATAGCTCGCAAAATTCAGAAAATAAATTCTAAATCTTTAGCATCATGCAAAGATAAGTAATCTCTTGTGGAATTTTAACTACTATTTTATCTATTTAGTGATTGACATCGAAGAAGTACAATTTGGGCTATCACCAGGCTTCGCTTTTGTTTTTTATAGCGTACTTTCAGACCTTATATGTAGGTATAGGCGAAAAATGAAACAGTTACAGACGAGGGTAGAAAATAGGTGTGAGTATTATTGTAACCTGTGATTATCCTATTTTTTTTTAATTTCGTACTAAACCCTAAATCTTAATGCTCCAAAGTAGTAAATTCATTAAATCTTTTTCCCCGACCATTAAAATACAAAATTCTTGGTTAATCCATAAAACAAGAACTACTTTTGTCTTTTAATCGTTTCTCTAAAAAAGGTAAGCACTATGGCTGATATTATTCAGCTACTTCCTGATGTAATTGCGAATCAAATTGCCGCCGGAGAGGTTATTCAACGACCAGCGTCAGTGGTAAAGGAATTATTAGAAAATGCAGTAGATGCAGGAGGTACGAATATTCAATTGATTGTAAAAGAAGCAGGTAAACTACTAGTACAAGTGGTGGATGATGGCTGTGGTATGTCCGAAACTGACGCACGCATGTCTTTTGAACGACACGCTACGTCAAAGATAAAAGAAGCCAAAGATTTATTTGCCATTCGCACGATGGGTTTTCGAGGGGAAGCCTTAGCCTCAGTCGCTTCTGTGGCACAGGTAGAAATGCGCACACGCAGAGCAATTGATGAACTTGGTACGCGCATCGTGATAGAAGGCTCGGAACTGAAAACACAAGAACCTTGCCAAAGCACAGTTGGGACAAACATCGCCGTTCGCAATTTGTTTTTTAACGTTCCAGCGCGTCGCAATTTTCTACGCTCTAATACTGTAGAAATGAGGCATATTAATGATGAATTTCAGCGTGTGGCGTTGGCACATCCAAGCATTTCTTTTATCTTTCGTCATAACAACACTGAAGTTTATCGCCTACCAAGTGGCAACCTTCGCCAACGCATTGTCAATCTTTTTGGTGCAGCCACGAACAAAAAACTTGTACCTGTGAACGAGGATACAGAGTTAGTCAGAATATTGGGCTACATTGGCAAACCGGAGTATGCAAAAAAAACTCGCGGAGAGCAGTATTTTTTGTCAATAGCCGATTTATCAAAAGCGGGTGGCTGCAGCACGCTGTGGTTGGGGCGTTTGAGGATTTATTGCCTAAAGACAGCTATCCATCTTTCTTTATTTTTGTTGACATTGACCCTGCCAGTATTGATATTAACGTGCATCCGACCAAGCAAGAAATCAAGTTTGATGACGATAAAATGATTTATAATTACCTCAAAGTAGCGGTTCGTCATGCACTTGGAAAATATAGCGTTACGCCCACGCTCGACTTTGATCAAGACCCAATTTTTGCAAACTACCATACGCCTTCTAAAGAAACGGTGAATAGGTCATATTTTGAATCAAAAACCAACGAAAAACTGACAGAGGAAGCGGTGAAACAAGCCAGGGGAAAGGGTAATCGCCCAGATGAGGATTTGTCGCGGCATAGAACTAATCTCGACCAGTGGGAGAAATTTTATAAAGATTTGGACGTGTTCGATACTGAAACAAACAGCACTGCTTCGTCAGGAGATTCAGTTTCGATGACCTTAGAAAGTAAAATTTCAGGCAATACAGCAGGGACCGAGCTAGACGATGCGGCTAAAAGTTTTTCTAAAAAACAAAAACGACCCTACCAGTTACACGGTAAATATATTGTGCATCCTATTAAATCTGGGTTTTGGTTGATTGATCAACAAGCCGCTCATGAACGTATCTTGTACGAGCGTTTTCTCAATATCCTACAGCACGGAAACGCCAGCATACAAACCAGTTTGTTTCCTCAAACTATTGAACTTTCCCCTGCTGATGCAGCCTTGATGAACGATTCGCTATCCATCATTAATCAACTGGGTTTTGATATGGAAGCCTTTGGTGGTAGCACCTTTATTGTGCGTGGTGTGCCGGCTGAATTGAAAGAATCAGGTAGTGAACAAGAAATTATTGAAAGTTTGTTAGAACAATTGAAGATGAATTTAGACCTGAAGATTGATTTTTTAGATAGTCTAGCTCGTTCTTTGGCAACTAGTGCCGCCGTGAAACGAGGTAGGCTTCTTTCTGACTTAGAAATGGAGGCGGTGATAGACCAATTGTTTGCTTGTACAATGCCATTCAAAAGCCCAAGTGGTCGCAAATGCTTCATTACCTTTGAGTTGGAGGAATTGGAGAAACGCTTTTTAGATTAATACCACTGCTTGATGAATGAGGGCAACTAACAAAATGAAAAAATAGTTAGAAGAAAATTAGGAACTTTCATAAACTGGCTTTACCTTTGCACCAGATTAGCACAAGGTTAATCACTTTTTTTTCAATAAGCTGCTTGGATTATCAGCGTTTCACGGTTCGTATTCTTTAAAAGAGAAGTTTTATTTAAGATTATACTTTATTATTCTGTTCGTTAATAGGTTTCCTTCCTTCGCAAAATAATTCTTTTATAATTTCCTTATCGCTTTCTTTTCATCTTATGTACTGGTATTGTCTTTAACCAAGTGGTTGTTAATTTTTTTTTATGACTATTTTGTTGCAAAGTTAAACTTTGGCACTTCTGACTCTGATTTACAGTATGCTTTTGAGGAGTTTGGAGAAGTAGAATCCGTAAACATCATTATGGATAAAGCTACTGGAA
The DNA here is from genome assembly GCA_012031785.1 of Saprospiraceae bacterium. Classification (GTDB taxonomy): domain Bacteria; phylum Bacteroidota; class Bacteroidia; order Chitinophagales; family Saprospiraceae; genus JAAUTG01. The sequence continues at coordinate 5,990 of JAAUTG010000256.1, forward strand.
AATCGAAAGGGTATGGTTTTGTTGAAATGCCTAACGAAGCAGATTGCCAAAAGGCAATCCAAGAATTGAACGACACAGAATTGGACGGAAGAACTATCGTAGTAAAGCAAGCAGAGAAGAGAGAAGACAGAACTGACAACCGTCGTAGCAATAACAACTATGGTAACGGTGGTGGCGGTGGCTACGGTAACAGAAGATACTAAATCTGAAAGCGGCAAATTTTACTGCCAAAAAGTAGTTCCGAATCTTCGGAGCTACTTTTTTTTTACCTATTTTTGAGTATGTTATTTTCTACTCTTCGAGAGTAGTCATCAATGCCCTTTATAACCAAAAGAAACAATACAATTTTCCTCAACTTATGCTGCTTCTGGAGCTAATTTGACCACCAATCCATCTAAATCATCAGTGATTTGCAATTGGCAACCTAAACGGCTGTTGTCCTCCACAAAAAAGCTTGGTCAAGCATGTCTTCTTCAGCTTGGCGCATAGCTGGTAAATCTTGGTCACTTTCGATGTAAATATGACAAGTAGAACACATCGCCATGCCACCACAGGTAGCCTTTACAGGTAAGTCATACGCCTTACAAACTTCCATGATGCTCATGTTCATATCCGTAGGAGCTTCCAATTCGTGGGCTTTGCCTGTTCTATCAATAACCGTAATGGTAATCATGAATTAAGAATATAGTTGATGCAGTTTTGTCAATAGACTTTGTGGTATTGTCGGGGGTTAATTTCAAGTAACCCCGACAATTTTTTATTGGTTCTTCCGACTTTATGGCGCAACTTTTAAGAATTTGTCAAAAATTGCAAACCAACTTAATCTAACTACTTGAAAACAAGTAATTTATCAGCAATATTGAGT
>JAAUTG010000257.1 GCA_012031785.1 Saprospiraceae bacterium
TACTTCCCTTTGCGGTTGAAGCGGGGTTAAATCCGGATAAATTGCTGAGAGAGTAGGTAAATACATCTAGACCTTAAAATTTTCGAGAGATCTTGATAAAAATCAGCAAAAATGTTTAGCTCAGTAAGGGGTGTCTAGAGGTGTGCTGATGAGTGTGCCCTGATAGCCCAGAACTACTGAAATCTACTGAGCCTTTCAGTTAACTTTGAACGAGCTTTACTGAAAATTAATACTAGGTCACTAATTTGTAAAGCTGGGATATAGACTGAGCCAAAAATATCCTGATGCAGACTGGTCAGTCTTGTACGGATGAAGTACGGGTTGATTCGACCTAAGCTATATCCGGTGAAATGGAGGACATTAAAGATACGGTGGAAACAACCCTTTACGAATACGCCAAATTACAAAAAGGAGTAAAACCGCCATCGGTTTGGTTTCCACATACCTTGATGGGTATTTCTACTTCCGACATAGCGATTGTGCCTGACGACTTTGGACCTTTTGCAGGACAAATGTTGGTAGGCGATCAAGGACATAGTAAAATTATGCGCGTCTTTCAAGAAAAAGTGAAAGGGGAATATCAAGGAGTTTGTTTTGGCTTTAAAGAAGGTTTTGCTTCGGGCGTGTTGCGCATGAAATGGGCAACAGATGGTAAACTTTATGTCGGAATGACCAATCGTGGATGGGCTTCTACGGGTAAGTCGCCGTTCGGGTTGCAACGCTTAGAATGGACAGGCAAAACACCATTGAGATGAAAGCGATTAGAGCTATGTCCGATGGTTTTGAAATTGAGTTCACAGAACCTGTGGATAAGCGTACCGCTGCTAATCCTGACGCTTACGCCATCACTGATTTTACGTACAAATACCACCATTTATATGGTAGTCCAGCTATTCGTCAAGAAACTAGAACGGTTTTCAAAGTAACTGTTTCACAGGACGGTACGCGCGCGCGACTTTTCGTGGAGGGAATGCGTGAGGGCTTTGTCTATGAAATAAAAGCAAGCGGCGTAAAAAATATGCAAGGAAAACCTATTTTGCATCCAATAGGCTATTACACGCTGAACTACATCCCTGATGGAGCGCGCATTGAGGCACAAACTAAGCATGACCATGCAGCAATGGCAACTGTGGAATTGAAATCTGCCAAGCGATTGACTACTATGCCAAGCGACTGGATAAAAGGACCCGACCAAACTATTAATGTAGGTACAAAATCGGGAATGCGTTTTGATGTGGCGGAAATTACAGCTAAAGCAGGTAGTAAAATCAAACTGGTGTTCAACAATCCAGATGATATGATGCACAACCTGTTGATTGTGAAACCAAATACTTCAGACCAAGTGGCGCAAGCAGCCATTGATTTAGGGCTACAAGGTTCAGCACTTGGATACGTTCCTAATACCGATCAAGTGTTGTTTCACACTAATTTGCTCGGACCGAATAGTTCCGATATTATTTATTTTGTCGCTCCTAATGCACTTGGTAATTACGGTTTTATCTGTACGTTTCCTGGTCATGGGCAAAGTATGCGTGGTGTATTAAAGGTAGTGAAGTAGAACTGTTTTACACAAGTTTTGTATTGGATATCGAGTGGATGTCCAATACAAAACCGCCAGATTCAGAACTAATCAACCTTTATAAAATTCATTTCCTAAAGAGGCTAAGGCAAACTCCCAAAGTTTTTCGTAAGGGATAATCTCAATCTCAGCAGCTTGGTTCGCCACATCAATAGGCACAGATTGAAGTTGCTCTAAAAATTTTTGGGCTTTTCTCACTACTGCCACTTTGTGGAAACTAGATTTTGGAATTTCTAGTAGCATTTTAATGAAGCAGTTGCTTCGAAATGTATCGTCTTTTCTAAGGTAGCGCGAACAGTATTTTTCGATGGCTTCAATGCGGTCAATCGCTTCATTATATTTATGTTGAGAAATCATGAATAAAATTTGAATTACCAAAATAGGAATATTCATGCCCCTTTTGTCTTTGGAGTATATAGGGGTTTCGTTGAAAAATTTACTCAACTTAAATTTTGCGAATCGCTGGTCATCCTCACTTATCATAATTTCCTTGATGAAAACTAAATATTGCAAGTAGGCTTCATAAATTTTCCAAGTTTCTTCTACACTAGGTGGTAAGAATTGATACCGGCGATGGGAAATGGCAGTATTGAAAACGTGATAAGCCTGCTGGTACTCGTTGGTGTGCATAGAAAGCATGAAGTAAAGTTCTTGATGCTTGAACCAATTGAACGAACCTTCTTCTAAGTACGCCAAACATTCTTCTGCCACTGATTTACCTTGATGAAACATTTTTAGCTGTGTGAAGCATAGTAATTGTTGGTGCAGGAAAATCTGAATAGCTACACTGGCTTCGTATTCTTTACTTTTGAAAAATCGAATAGCTTCCTCACAAGCCTCTACTGTTTTACTGGAATCATTGATACTCACGTAAATCATTACTTTGATAAGGTATGTACAAAGCAAAAACCTGTAACTATTCACCCTTCCAATGGTAGGTTCTAATTCTTGAAAATACTCAGTTGCTTTTTCATGTAGTTCTAGTTGGGTCGCTTTAATATTTACATACTTCGTAACTAACTCTACATAATATTGTTCGGATAAGTTTTCTTGTATCCAAATTTCTTCATATTCTTTATACACTTCATCGAACTCCTCGTAGCGTTTGATATTTCCTTCTCTAGTGCCATAGTGCAGCCTCAAAAAACGGGCAATATCCAGCACCAATTCAGAAAATTCATATTTTTTTGCTTGTTTGAGTATTTTATGGGAGATATTGACTGCTGAAATGCGAGCGTGTTTACCCGTTAATATTTTTGCTGCTGCCCAATCCTTGTAGCATTCGTAATAAGCGCGCTGCCTCATATTGTAAGACGGCTGCTTAACGTCAATGAAAAAAACCGTGTTGATAAGCCTATTTTTTAACCGATTTTTTAACTTTTTGTAGTTTTGATTTTCCTCATCCGATTGGTAAAAATATTGGGCGGCCTCTTCGTCTGTCTTAAAGCGTTCCTCCACAATCGCATTATAAAATTCTGTAATCATGGATTTATTATCCGAAGCATTACCAATCACTTCGATAGAGCGGACTTTATTCTTATTGATAATATGTACAAGTTCACGTAAAATTTGCATGTAGTATGTGATTGAGTGGTTGGTGATTGGCGGTTGAGTGATTAATGCTTTATTTCCTGTTTGTTTCTGACCACTTAATCACTAATTAATTCATAAATCTAGCGAATACACCTAATGGTAACTTTCTGTTCGCGCGGTCGGTGAGGTAAAGTTCCCCAAAATCAGGGTGTTTTACAAACGGGAAGTACTGCTTTACTAAATTTTCTGCAATTAACGCTGAATATCCCATAGAATACAAATTCAAAATCATTAAATGATACGATTTATCAAGGATTTGGCTACAAGCCTCCAACAATTCAGGTAAATGTTTATCCAGCAGCCACTTTTCGCCTTCTGGTCCGCGACCATAAGCGGGTGGATCAAGAATAATAGCTTGATATTGTTTACCACGTTTGACCTCTTTTCGTACAAATTTCAGCGCGTCTTCCACCGTCCAACGAATATTTTCCAATTTACTAGCTTCCATGTTTTGTCGCGCCCACGTCACTACGGGTTTTACAGAATCTACGTGAACTACATCTGCGCCAGCCGCTTTTGCAGCAAGCGAAGCACCACCTGTGTAAGCAAAAAGATTGAGTACCAAAGGTTGAGCAATAGGCATTTTCTGTAAACCTTGATAAATATAATTCCAATTCTCGGCTTGCTCTGGGAATATGCCTACATGCTTAAAAGCAGTCAAGCCTAAGCGAAAACGAAGTTGCATTTGCTGGAACTGATACTGAATGTACCACTGTTCAGGCATATTAGGCTTCAAGTCCCAATTACCATCTTCTGCGTTTTCAGTCGTATTTGTTTTTCTTGTGAAAGTAGCGTGAACTTTTTTTGTCCATTCTGCTTCGCTCCAACTGGGAGACCATATTGCTTGAGGTTCTGGGCGCGAAAGAATAAATTGACCAAATCGTTCTAATTTCTTAAAATTGCCGCAGTCTAGAAGTTCGTAATCATCAAATGCTGGAAGACCAAGTAAAAGCATGATATAGTTGTCGAAACAAGTGATTTGTAAAAAAAAATGGTGTTATTGTGCTTCGCGCCAACAACAAATCAAATAATTACTTTAGTTAAAAGGCGAATCGCAAACTAAAGAATGAGCAATCAATAAACTAATAATTTACGTTTACAATTCATTGATCATCAAGTAATAAACTCGTAACTTCTGACTAAGAATCGCACTGACGCCAAATAATTACAAATCTAAAGAATATTACTATGTCCAGCGCAAAGATAATTAGTAGTTTGCAAAATCCATTAATCAAGAATATTAACTTGTTACTAGAAAAAAGCACGCGAACGTCGCAAGCAAAATAAATTTGTAGCGGAAGGACTTATCGAAGTAAGTATGGCACTCAAAGCTGCTTATCCAATAGAATTTTTACTATACGACCCTTCTGTTACGTCTGGAGATATTATTCATTCTTTACTCGACCTTCAAGCTGGTTTATCTGAAAAACGAATTGAGGTGAGTACCGCAGTGATGGAAAAAATTGCTTATCGTGCTGGTGTTCCTAATGTAGTCGGCATTTTTAGTATTCCGAACCGAAGTCTAGAGGATGTAATACTGCCATCTTGTCCACTTATCTTGATTTTGGAGACAGTGGAAAAACCAGGAAACTTGGGTGCTATTCTGCGAACTGCTGATGCTGCAGGTGTAGATACCGTCATTTTGTGTGATCCACAAACAGATTGGTACAATCCAAACGTCATTAGAGCCAGTTTAGGAGCTATTTTTAATCTTCCCATTTTTGACGTTACTGCTACTTTAGCATTGCAATGGATTCAACAACAAAATATTACGATTTTTGCTACTCATTTGGAAGCTAGTCAACCTTATTATGAGTGTGATATGACTAAAGCAATTGCTTTGGTGATGGGAACAGAATCAGATGGTATTTCCGATTTTTGGATACAAGCTGCTCATCAGCGCATTATTATCCCTATGTTTGGGAAAGTGGATTCCATGAATGTTTCTGTTTCTACTGCCATTTTACTTTTTGAAGCAATTCGTCAAAGGAGTAAGGGCGTTTCATAAGTGCTTTATTTGAGGTGTTCGATTTCAATTTTTCTGGATCAAATGGTACAAATAAACTATCTTTGGATTTGAAATAGCTGTGGAACAAGAAAAATGGCTATTTACTAGTAAGATACCCTCATCAAAATTGAGTTCTAATTTACAACGTAGCCAAAAATATAGCATCATTTTATGAATATTTTACTCTTAGGTAATGGCGGTCGTGAACACGCCTTGGCTTGGAAAATTAATCAAAGCCCAATTTGTCAGCAATTGTTTATTGCACCTGGCAATGCAGGAACTTCCAACGAAGGCATCAATATACCTATCGAACCTACTGATTTTGAATCTATTAAGGATTTAGTGTTAGACGAAGAAATTGATATAGTGGTGGTTGGACCTGAATTACCTTTAGTGAAAGGAATTTTTGATTACTTCCAAGCGGATGAAGAATTAAAGCATATACCTGTTATTGGTCCTTCTGCTGAGGCTGCTAGGTTGGAAGGTAGTAAGGCTTATGCCAAACAATTTATGCAAGATTTTAATATTCCTACTGCTACTTACCAGTCCTTTACTAAGGCTACTTTGACAGAAGGGTTAAATTTTATTGACCAGCAATCTCCTCCTTTTGTTTTGAAGGCAGATGGACTTGCGGCAGGAAAAGGGGTCGTTATTGTTGATACTTCTTTTGAAGCTAAACAAGAATTGGAAGCTATGCTAAATGGCAAATTCGGAGCAGCCAGTCAAGCAGTGGTTATTGAGCAGTTTCTGAAAGGTCAAGAATTTTCCGTATTTGTCCTAACAGACGGAAAACATTACAAGATTTTGCCTGCTGCCAAAGACTACAAGCGCGTCGGAGAAGGCGATAGAGGTCTCAACACAGGTGGGATGGGGTCTATCTCTCCCGTTCCTTTTTTGACCAGCGAACTGATGAAAAAAGTAGAACAGCGTATCATTCAACCTACCATCAAAGGAATTGAAACCCGCCAACTCAACTACCGAGGTTTCTTATTCTTTGGATTAATCGAAGTGGAAGGTGAGCCTTTTGTTATTGAATACAATTGTAGATTGGGCGATCCTGAAACCCAGTCTGTCTTGGTGCGCTTAGACAATGATTTGGTAGAAATATTCGAGGCATTGGTGGAAGGAAGATTATCAGAAGTGGTCATCGAAGAAAACGACGTACAAGCGGTCACTGTTATCCTAGTGGCTGGTGGCTATCCTGAACAGTACGACAAAGGAAAGGAAATTAAAGGTTTAGAGACAGAGATATACGATAGTTTCATTTTTCATGCTGGCACGAAACAACTTGGAGCGCAAGTGCTCACCGATGGAGGGCGAGTGCTTGCTATTACTGCTTATGGCGACACGTTTCAAGAAGCCCTAGCCGCTTGCTACAAAAATGCGCAGTTAATTAATTTTCAAGGAAAATATTACAGAAAAGATATTGGTTCTGGGTATTAACTGACGCGATGCAATTTAATTTTTAGTGGTCTTCATGGTAAAGTATTCGGAACATTCAAAATGAAGAATTGTGGGACATAACTTTATCACCAACCCAACAAATAACTAGCTCCCCAACGCTAGTTTGGTAGAGAAAACAGGAGACTCATCTAACAACTTGGTGCTGTATGCTAATTGTATAAACTAAA
>JAAUTG010000028.1 GCA_012031785.1 Saprospiraceae bacterium
AGAGGAAGAGATTCAAAAAAAATCTTGAACTGCAAACGGCAAATCGAAGAGCTAAAAAAAACAGATCAACCCCTGAACATGAAGGATAATGCTTTCTCGCAAAACGTAACGTGTTCAATAACGGTAGTGCTCAAAAATTAGGATAAGATAGAAAGTTGTAGAAAAGCTTATTTAACGGGAAAAATATCCAAAATTAAAGTTCTTATAAACTGATAGTCAATAGGTTATAAGCAATTAGCCAGAACTAAAGACCACTCTGCACAACTTCAAAAACTTATTTCTTTTTTCCACTAGCTTGCAAATGAGGTTGTTTTTCTACTTTTGATGTTCTTATTGGATTACCTATCGGTTTCCAGTCATACTGAGTTTAAAACGGGTTAAATGCCTAAAACCAATTGGCAACGCCAGTTGATCTAGTGCATCAAAAAAGAAAAAATAATTTGCCATGATGAATGTAAAATTACACCCCTACCAATTACAACTAAAACACACTTTTACTATTTCTAGGGAATCGCATGACATACAGCCTACCCTCATAGTAGAATTAGAAAAAAATGGAATTTCTGGTTTTGGAGAAGCGACTTCTAATAAATACTACGGAGTAACTGTAGAAGGAATGTCTGAAAAAATTAAAAATGTGCAACCTATTTTATCGGCTATGAAATGGGAGCATCCAAGCGAGTTTGAGGCAGGTTTGCAACAGATTTTTCCCAACGACCCTTTCATTCGCTGTGCCCTAGATATAGCGGCAAATGATCTTTGGGCAAGAACTCAAAACTTACCACTTTATGCGGCGTGGGGACTTTCACTTCACCAATATCTTCCTATTAGTAACTATACCATCGGCATTGATAGCATTCCAAAAATGCTGGCTAAAATGCAGGAAATTCCTTATCCACTTTACAAAATTAAATTAGGTACGCGAGACGATCTTGCCATTGTTAAAGCCCTTCGCGAACATACAGACGCAGTGTTTAGAGTGGACGCGAACTGTGCGTGGGGCGTAGAAGAAACGATTGCTAATGCGCGGGTACTAAAAGATTTAGGAGTAGAATTTATTGAGCAACCACTCCCTGCCGAGCAAATTCATTTGATGCCCCAAGTATATGAAAAAAGTGCGCTCCCATTGGCTGCTGATGAAAGTTGTCGGATAGAGAACGATGTACCAACTTGTGCAGGAAAGTTTCATATTATCAATATCAAATTGGTGAAATGCGGAGGACTTACACCAGCGCGTCGTATGATTGCTACTGCTAAAGCACTGGGAATGAAAGTAATGGTAGGTTGTATGACAGAATCTTCTGTTGGTATTTCAGCAATTGCCCAATTGCTACCTTTGTTGGATTATGTAGATATGGATGGTGCTTTATTGCTTTCTAATGACCCTGCCACGGGGGTGGTTATTCAAGATGGTAAAGTGTTTTTTCCTACTTTAGCAGGGACTGGAGTACGTTTGAAGTAGAACAGCCACACAGGAAGCAGGTAAAAAGGCCATAGCTTAAGCCATGGCCAAAACACCTACTTTATTGACACTAATTATGTCCAACTTTAGTAATGGATTTTGAGTACATGCTTTTTCTGACTATTAATTCGATTATTGCACAGTGATTGAAGCATGTTTCTATATACAAGTTACCTGAGCTCAATCTAAACTAGCTCTTAAATAACCAACGTTACATTTTCATAAATTCAATTGAGCATTAGAAATAATTTGATGCCTTTTCAAAAAAGCAAACATTTCATATTTATTGCTACAAACGAAATTTGTTACCAAACTTTACTGTATTGAGTAATTTTTTTATTTCCTAAATCAATTTCACATAATTTAATATTTGACATGTGAAATTGAACTAAGCTACAAAGCATGAATATTTTAAACTATGGAAAATATAACTTTTGCCTAGCACCTGAAAGGAAAATAGAATAACGAAGCGAGTTGTAATACAGTAAAATCAATACTTTGCCTAGTGGAGTTATATTAAGCTAATACAAAATTACAAATTATTGTGTAAATTGTATAACTTATATTTTATTTTTTTGTAAATAGATAGATAAAATCATCTCTTGCGCACATGAAGCTAAGTGATTGACCAATACTGAGGTTTTTATTCCTATCTAATTAATGATACATCACCTTCTAAGAACAATATACTTTCATCAATTAATTCTACTTTTAAAACATAAATATACACACCTGGTGAAGCAGGATAACCATTAAACATGCCATCCCAGCCTTGTGTATTAACTTCCTCTGGCGTGCGATTAGTGACTTCATACACTAAGGCTCCTGTTCTATCGAATAAGTAAAATGCAACAATTTGTCGAACTGCGCTGCTTGGTGATAAAGTAAGAAGGTCATTGATATTGTCCCCATTCGGACTAAACGCATTTGGAACATAAATGGAGTTTGTTTTATTTACCGCCACTGTGATAAAATCATCAATATTGCATTGAGTTAGTGTATCTGTTACAGTGACAAATAATCTTCTGTGCGCGTAGGTTGAATCGTTAAATCCGCACAACCCAAACAGAGTAGGGTATCGTTTCTTTGCCACTTAAAAATAGCATTATCGCTGTTCGTGATTGCCTGCAAGAAAATACTATCTCCAAAATTTATTACCCTATCTTCGCCAAGCGTAAGGCTAAGATAGGATGTACCTAAAATAGTGACAACTTGGCTTTGCTCGCATCCATTTTCATCTTGTACCATCACTTCATAAGTCCCTTCGAGCAAATTATCAAACATAGTATTTGGTGTAAAACGCACGCCGTCCAAAGAAAAGCGATAGGTCGGGGTTCCTCCTTCTAATTTTTCTATTGAAATAGCTCCCAATAGCCCAGTTTCTCCACAACTCAGGTCGCGTGAAGCAATAGTAAACGACAGTTCGTCTGGTTGAGTTAAAGTAATTGAATCCGAAGCAGTACACCCTTTTTCATTTTCTATTATTACGCTGTAAGTGCCAGCAGAAAGTTCTTTTGCTGTACTTTCTTGACTGCCATTACTCCACTTGTAGTTAATTTTCTGATTTTCGTCTTGTACATTTGCTGCGAGTTGGGCATTACGACCATTGAAGCAACTTACTGGTTGTTCCAAAACAATTTGCACCACAAGTGCTGCCAACGGTTCGGGAACAGTTACAGTTAAGGTATCGCTGCACTGATTATTGCTAGTGGCAGTCACTGTATAGTCACCAGCATTCAATCCATTAATTTGTGGCGCAGATACACCATTGCTCCACACAAAATTTCTAGTATCTTCAGCGGTGACTGCTATTGCGCCATCGTTGCCTCCAAAACAAGATACGGTATCTAAATTCGAGACTTTGATTTGTAATGGTTCTGGCTGCTGGACCACTGTACTAAAAATTGAACTACAAGCCTTAGCGTCTGTGATGATACTCGTGAAACTACCTGCACATAAACCGCTCAGGCGTTGGCGCAGCGTATCAAAACGTTCTGCTTCAAAGTCATACAAATAGGGTGGTGTGCCCCCTCGAATTTCAAAAGAAAGTTCTGCGTCACAATTCCCATAGCAACTCGTACTGCCTTGATTGACAATAGTAAAGGAGAGTGTATCAGGAGAAACGACCTGCGCTTGCAGTTGAACGTTGCCGTTGATACTATCCAAAAAAGTAATTTGATACATGCCTGCTGGTAAATTATTGATGCCCGCAAAACCTCCTACTTCATTAATGGTTCCTACACCATTTATGGATAAATTCTCAATTTGTTGCCACTGGAAATGATAAGGCGTAGCACCATTTGTAGCGTTCAAAATAATTCTTCCGTCCTGATCGCCATAACAATCCAGTGTATCATTGCTAGCAGTAGCCAAAATCAGGTTAGAGTATGCTGTCACCAAGCTAAGCGTCACTGTACAACCGTATTCATCTGTCACCGTAATATTGTAAGTGACACCACCGACCAAATTATTTCTTTGGTTGCCAATTGCTCCATCCGACCAAATAACCGCGTAATCACTACTTCCTCCCATGATGGTTACATTTGCGGCTGCATTGGCTGAACCTAGTGCATCGGCAAGTCGGGTTTGATTGATTTGCGCTTGCAAAGCGTCAAGGACGGTAAGGCGCAGTTCAATCAGTGAATCGCAGCCATTGGGTAATGACAATGTATCCAAATAAATGCCAGAAGTTGAATGATTGCGCCCAAATTCAGAGAAAACTTCGCCAGCACATATCGTGTCTTGTACTAATGTTGTTTGGAATGGTATATTTTCTATGGATAAACCAAAGACACCGTAACTATCATCAGGTGGGCGCGTCACGCCGTCTATCAGGATATAGTACCGCGTGTTGGGTATAAGCCTAGTGTCGCACTGAAAAATAATTGTTTCGTCGAATTGAAAATCACTACTCGTCACGCCACTACCCACAAGGTAGCGAAAAGACGCATTACAGTCTTGAGTAGGATTGTCGAAAAGTCCGATTTGTAAAAAAATTGCATCGCCAGTATTTTCAGGGTCACTTTTTCCTCGAACGATTATTTTTGGCTGGGTTGCTCGGGAGTGGTAAAACTATACCAAACTCCGTTATCGTTTTCCCAAGGTGCAAGACTTGTGGCAGGGTTAGGTTCTCCAAAAGAAATTGTTCCACAATAATTGTTGTACAGACCTTGAGTGACATCTCCAATTTTGCCGCCGGAAGGAAGAACGCCCAAATCTATGGCAGTGCAAGGAACATCATTCAGTCCGCCTGGAAATTGACCTACTGTGGCAATTTGGAATTCTACCTGCCCTTTTGCAGTGCCTTCATTGGGTAAAGAAAGTGTATAAGTGGCAGCGTTGCCAGCAGCAGGTATTGGAAAGCGCGCGCATACTTCTTCTATACAATTGTCAGGACTAACGTTGCAGGGTGTGAGTAAACCTGGATCGTTTTCATAAGCCCTGAAGCAAAGCTCTAACTCATTTTGAGCATCTAAAGGACAGCCGTAAGTGGTGATAAATTGCAGATTGGGTGTGTTGTAAAAGATAGGGCAATTGCTATCTTGGATATAATCAAACCAACCTTGATTGTTAATATTCACGCTCCAAACAGGGTCAGGTTGCCCAATTGCGTCTTCGCAGTCGGTCAGCGCATTACCACTTAGCACAGTCACATTGACTTGAACTTGTGCAGAGAGACAGTTGGCTAATAATAAAAAAATAAGCAGTAGTAAAATTTTATAAAGGGACATACGCAGTACATTAAATTCATAGAACAATCATTTACTGATGTTGTGCAATCAGTTTTTGGTATCGTTTGTAAAAGTGGGTTAGGTGACTTGAATAGCAAAAAAGAGAGAACTAATTAGTATTCAGTTCTCTCTACTTAACGAGTGTACCTCACAAAGGTATGCTCAATGTTCAACTATTTGTATTCAAACACAAATTCATTTGCGGAAGAAGATAAACTAAGTCTCAGAAAAGAGAAATATCCTCTTCACATTCAGCAAACTTAATCTCTCCTGTTAGCTGATGTTACGTAGTCGGTCTTTGGTTTTAGCTCCTCTAATTTCAAGTCTTCAGGACTAACCAATATTATACGGCTAAAGACAAACAACTAAACATCAGCTACTGAGTGTATTATTTTGCCAAAAATTATTTTAAGATACTTACATCACCTATCAAAATAATACCATTGGCAATATCCAAACGAAGGATGTAGTAATAAGTACCTTGCGGCAAATCCTGTCCTTTTTCGTTTTTGCCGTCCCAATCGTTTTGATAAGGTATTGCTTCATAAACTATATCACCCCATCTATTGAAAATAATTATTTGATTATCAGGAAACTGTTCAGTTCCATCTAGGATGATGTCAAAAATAAGTTGGTCATTTTTCCCATCGCCATTTGGCGTGATACTGTTTGGTAGGTTGTCCAACAATGGGTTAGAACCATCTTCGGGCAACATCACCTTGATACTAACGGTGGCAGAATCGCAAAGGTTTGGACAGTTGGCGTTGCAAATCGTATAAACAAAGCTATCCTCCACATCTTTCAAAGTACGGACAGTATATCTAGCCACGCCATTCACGAAATTGGTTACAGTTCCGACGGTCGGTTTAGTAGTAATAGCGGCATCCCAATTACTGATGTTAACCAAGTTATCATTAGCAATAACGAGAATGGAAATACTATCTTGTTTGTCTAAATCTAAAAACGCTATATCCTCATTCGCTATAGGTGCTTTTTCTACTTCCACAGATAAGGTGTCGGCGCTGTAATTCGGACATTCCGCAGTAGAAAGCGTCCAAACAAAGAGGTTTTCTCCTGCTTCCAGTTCTGTAGCGGAAGTATTAGCTTCGTCAGGTGCTGCAATTTTTGATTTATTGTTTACCGACCATACCCCAGTTGCATTGTTTGGCGAATTGCCCATTAGCGTCACTTCTGCGTCACAAGTCGTTTCATCGTTTCCTGCATCAGCATCTTCTAATTCAAACATTTGCGTCACTACGATTTCATCCGTGGTCGTACAGCCGTTGGACATATTTAGCACGGTTAGCGTGTATGTACCTGGACGTTCGATATCTGTAGTTGCACTTCCATTGGTGATTTCTGTTCCATTCAATGTCCAAGCATAGTTGAAGTTTGCCCCTCTGTCAGTGTTTGTTCCTCCAATCGTAATTGGATCTCCACAGCCCAAGTCGCTATCTTGACCAGCATCCGCTCTTGGTGCTGACGTGTCTGCCACAACTACCACTTCTGCCACCGCGTCGCATTGTGTCGTTCGGTCGCGCAAAGATAATACGTAAGTACCAGGCGCGCTAACGAAAGCTGCTTGTCCTGTGCTGGTAGGCGTGATTGTATCGCCGCTCATACTTGACCATTCAAATATGATATTTTGTCCTTGTGAGGAGTTGAATCCACGCAACAAAATCCTTGTTTCTGAACAAGTTAAGGTGTCAGGTGCATCAATAATAGCTTCTAGCTGGGAAGCACTTTCTACTACTACGCTTACGGAATCTGTACATCCATTTTCAGGATTGCTTAGAATGAATTTGTAGTTACCAGGCTCTGTAATGCTTGGCATTAAGGAAGCATTTACTAACGGTAATCCATCTGGTCCAATCCAAGTAAATTGTTCGACAGGTATTGGGTTGGTAGCAGAAGCATCCAGTACAATTGGTGTTCCTGAACAGTCTAACACCAAAGATTCAGTAGGATTGCTAATCTGTGGTGTAGAAAGTTCGTTATCTTGATTGACTACAATGAGTTGTTGCTTTGTACAATTCAGCCCTACTTCTGTAACTTCTAAAATGATAAGTCCAGGTCGAGTTACTTCTGCGGTGGAAGCGTTACCTAAATTTTCTTCAGCCTCAGAAATCCAATTGTAGATAAATGTACCATCGCTAGGCATGGCTTGTACGTTGATGATAGAAGAATTAACGGTACAAGTTAAATCGGTGGCAGAGATATCCACTGTCAATTGAACACTGGAGGTGTCAGCCTGTGTGACGCGAATAGAGTCAAACGCAATACAACCTTCTTCGTTGGTAATGCGCAACCCAAATAAACCTGGTCTATTGACCGTAATAATGTTCGTTTGGTCATCTTGAATATCGGATTCCCCCTCTATTTTCGTCCAAAAATAGGTCATTGCACCAGTAGAGCCAGAAGCATCAATTTGACTTTCCCCGCCCGTACAAGGAATAGGAATTGGTCGAACGAAGTTAATGATAGGATAATTTTCCGTAGGACGCACACGCACAGAATCCACGGTAGTACATCCATTGGTAATGTTCGTTACGTTTAGATAAAATATAGCTGGATCAAAAACTTCCGCGCTACCATCTGCTCTTGTGAGTATGATGGTGCTATCCAAGTTAGAAGTCCAAGCGTATATAAAATTGTCTCCTACTGAAGAACCTACTGGACTTAATATCACACTTGCTGTATCTGCGCAACCAATCGTAGTTCCGATACCAGCTTCTGCGACAGGAAAATCTATAATTTGGTTGACAATAATATTATTTCTAGTCGCAGTACAGCCCGTTTGGGTATTAGTGACAATAATTTCATATTTACCTGGCTCTGTTACAACAGGCACTAGTAAAGTATCTTGACCTTGTGGGTCATTCCATACTACATCGTTGAGCAGCCATTGTACAGAAAAGTTCTCTACATTTCTCAGGCTTACGTTAAGTGGAACACCCTCTCCAGAGCAATCCAATTCATCTATAAAGCCCAGCACAATGACAGGTAGCTCCTCATCCGGCACTACTACTACGGTATCAATTGCAGAACAACCACTTGCAACATTAGTCAGTTCTAAGATGTAAGTACCAGGATTAAAAACTTGGGTAACAATATTGTCAGTAGGGGTTGGAGGTACTATTCCTGTTTCAACTGCCGACCACTTAGCTACAAAGTCTCCACCTGCGGATGAAGTAGAACCATCTAGCGTTACAGGGTCGCCAGAACAGTTTAGTATTTGGTCTGCTCCTGCTCTAGCTTCTACTGTTACACGAGCATCTTGCACTACTATCGTATCTCTTGATATGCAGCCTCTAGTGTGAATCACACTCAAACATAAGTACCAGGTGCGCTAATAATAGGTCTTAATGTCGTAGTGTCGCTTACAAGCACACCTCCATCAAGCGCTGACCACTGATATGTTAAGTCTATACTTTCCTCTGTGCCTGTGCCGTCTAAGGTGATTGTTGACGTATTACAAGTGAAGGTTTCATCGTCACCTGCATTTACTTCTGGGTCTTCAGTAGAAGTGACCATCACCGTATCTGTCGCGCTACAGCCCGTTACAGAATTGGAAACAGTCAGTTCGTAATTACCTGCACCGCGCACGATAATCGTTTGGGATGTAGAAGAACCTACAATGGTGCCTCCTCCGTTAATAGCCATCCAAGCGTAGCGAATATCTTGTCCTGCACTTGATTGAAGTGAAGTTAAGGAAATAGTATTCGCGCCACAAGATAAATTTCGGTCTGGTCCTGCCATCGCTACTGGTGAAGGATTAGCGGCAGTCAATTGTATAGTATCTACTAACCTTAGCCCAGACTGATCGGTGATTGTTACTGTGTAAGTACCGGTCGAAAGGTTAGTAGAAATAGAATTTAAGCTATTGTTATTCCAGCTATAATTGTAATTTGGATTACCCCCTGATACGATCACTTCAATAGAGCCATTACTAGAATCTTCACAAGAAGGTTGTACGATGAAGATACCATCTATTGCTAGTGCATCTGCGATACAAACCTCTCCGTGTAATGGATTTAAAGACAGGTTTTGCTGTGCTGTTAATGAACTATTGACTACAAATGGTAGCGGCGCGCTGCTAATATCTATTTTAGTACAAGATAAACGGTCGCCAACTGCTTTCAAACAAAGCTCAAAGATAGCAGTTCCGTTCTCTAATGTAATGCCTTCCGTAGATGCTGCATTCCAAGACACAGAAATAATGCCTAAATTGGAGAGCGACAAAGTGAAATCACTGGCATCTAATCCTGCTAAGTTGCCTGTTGGATTTACGCTGACAAAATTGAGGACACTTGGATTCCAGTTCAATGAGAACTGTACCTTATTGAGTAACCCAAAGTTGGTCACTTCTATTGGAATACAGATAGTTTCTTGAGGATTAACAGCAGCTACATCTTGTACTTTTACAGTAAATCCGTCTGGATCAAATATACAAATGTCGTTACCTTGATCGGTCACTTCAATAGAGTTGCCATTAGAGTCTTTAGTAATCGCTTTGATGGGGTCAGGAATGTCACTAAAGAAGATCGTATTACATAAGCCAAGTTGTGCTTCTGGCTTTACGATGAAGCATAAACTATAAACTACTGCGCCATCCGTCAAGGTTTCTCCAGCTGCGGTTAAACTACTCCAATCTACGGTCAATAAACCATTTGTGGTGTTGGTTAAGTCAAAATTACCAACTGACATACCGTCCAAACCAATTTCTGTCACCGATTCAAATTCGATGAGGGTGGTTTCCCAACCCATAGAATATTGCAAGTTGACAATATCTGTGAAATTTTCCGCTAAGATGTCCACACAAAAGCGTTCACCTGGTGAAGCTGTCGCGTTCGTAATACTTAGGTTTAAACTTTGAGGCGGCAATATGGTGATAATACCATTTCTCGTGTTCAACCCTGCATTTTGTTCGCCCGTTAAGGTGGTTGTTACGAAGGGTGCTGTTGGAAATTCAGTGAAGGCGACTTTACTAGACGAACCAACAGGTCCAATTGCGGTGTAGCAAATAGAAAATATCCTAGTGTCATCCTGCAAAAGTACCCCAATCTCGTCTTCCCAATCCAAAGTAAGAATACCTGATGCGGTATTGGTCAAGTTAAAGTTTGTTATATCCAAACCACGCAAACCAAAATTAGTGACAGAATCGAAACGGATGGTATCTGCACTCCAGCCCATGGAGAGTTTCAAAGCGTTAACTGCGAAGAAATCTTTTACCGTCACGTCTATACAAGTCGAATTACCTGGCTTTACAGCCGCGCTAGAGGATTTGATGGTGACGGCTCCCACTTCTTCTTGGATAATGATTCTACCATCTTTTAGTTGCTTACAAGCCCGTGCGCCCTCTCTAACTGTAGCAATTTCAATAGGCGTTGGGTTGGAAGTAAAGAAAATATCCACAATTTTACCACCTTCAGAAGGGGTAAGAAAGCATACATCAAACATTCGAGTACCATCGGGAACAGTAATACCCGCTGGGGAGCCACTATTATCGAAAATAGTGACCGTGATAAACCCGTTTCCACTACTAAGTGTACTAAAACTTCCCGAACTTAAAAAAGGGAACTCTGGGTTAGGTTCTAAACTGACAAACTGAAGCATAGAGGCATCCCAACGTATGGTGAACTGTGTGCCCTGTACACTATTGAAACTTTCCACAAAAACAGGCACGCATACTACTTCTTCAGGATTAGCAATTTCTTCCCCAATCAAGAGGGTGACGGGCAGTCCTTCCACCGCGATTAAAGCATCCACATTATCATCAAAAATACCAATATTCATGTTCACGCCCGTTCTGAACACAACAGCAGATGCGCCATTTACATTAAGGAACGCTTCTCCTCCACATTCTTGGGAAGTGCGGAAACACAGTTCAAAAATAGAATAATTATCATCAATACTTCGCGTATTGATGGTCAAGCCACTTCCACTTGGTTCTTCCCAATCTACTCTGATAACTCCTTCTCGAATTTGGGAAAGGTCAAAGTCAGTAGAATCGAGCATTTCTAAATTAAACCCACCAACTGATTCCAATTGCATGATGGTGGTATCCCAAGTAATAGCGAACTTAAACGCTCTAATGTCTGTAAAGTCGTCAATATATACTTTAGCACAGAATGCTTCACCATTTCGATAGCTCCCTTCAGCGTTTTTAAGGGAAAAAGTAGGTTGCGCAACGATGCTTGCTTGAATGCCAAAGCCTAGCACGAATATTGCTATGACTTGCTTGACACTTAGAAAGTTGCGAAACATTGTGCTTATGCCTGATAGCCTCATTGGTAGAATATTTTTTTTCACTGAGTCTTAATATTTTGTAAATTGAATGGCAATCTGTTAACAATCGGTTTTATCGTCCAAAAACATACGCTACATTCACTTCATGCGTTCCACCTACTGACGGACCAAAAGAATTGAACGAATAGTCGTAGCCGTAACCAATTTGCAGGTTATTTTCATAGGCAGTATTATCGCCGAGCATTACTCCAAATTCAATATGAGCAGCTTTCGAAGAAGACCCACCAGCACCTATCCACAATAGGCTCTCATCAAAAAAGTATCGGATATTAGCATCCACGTTGATAGGGGCGTTTGGTACGTATTTTACCCAAACAGAAGGTTCAATAAAACTATCATTCCAAAAGTAATGAAGATAGCCAATATTGCCATAAATGTGTTGGTTGCGTTTGAGAGAAAATTCCTTTCCTTCATCGTCCACGATGCTTACCGTAGAGCCAATAATTTGAGGAATGGAAACGCCGCCATACAAAAAGTCGCCTTTGGTTTTTTTACCACCCATTCGTTGATAGGCAAATATCCCGACTCCAACGTCTGCATAGACAGAATTTAAGTTCTGTTGAGCGGTCAAATCGTCTAGGTCGCGTAAGCGAAGTTCTTTTGATTTTACGCCAAACTGTACTGCACCTGCTGTTAAGCCTACGCAAAAACCACCAGATTCGGGTTTCCTAGAAATCACACCGCCTATTTTCCCATACACACCAGTAGTGGCAAGAGGACCTGTTTGGTCATTGATGACATGACCTCCAAAAAGTAAACTGGTGCCGCCGCCATTATCCATCAAATAATCACCTTGTAACACAAATGTTCTCGGGGCAGCTATTACATCTGACCATTGTACCCTGTAAGATGTACCTATCGAGCCATTCTGTTCAAAAGCCATGTAATTGCTACTGATGGCGGCTGGATTATTCAAAGAACTATACGACCTGTATTGCGTAAAATTTGGTAACTGCTGTGCATGAAGCAGTGTTGAAAAAGTGATCGCTAAAGCGATGAAAAAAAAACCTACTTGACCACATGGTAAGTGCAAAGGTTTGAGTTTGTAAATGAATAGAGTCTTTATACATCGGTTCCTGTACTTTGTTACTTAAATACGGTTTTCTTTATGCGAAGCAGCCAAAAGATGCCTTTTGTCCTTTCGCGTTGCAAAATTAAAAAAAAATAGTTCCTACCAGTCAATCATCTATTCAATTTAGTTTTTATTTACAAAATGTTGATTGTTAATTGAAAGAAAATAATTAATTTTCAAGATGTAAATATAACCTTCCTACCTGTCGCCACGTAGAATGCCGCAGTTAAACGAATTGAATAGAACAATGTGTTTGGATTATAATTGAAATGTAAAGGTGCGCAGCAGGTAAATAATGCCAATTAAACAATAAATATACTATAAACTAATCATCTAACGTATGGGGCTGACGCTTCTTTTTATACCTAAAAGCACTTATACTAGTTGAAAGCAAGATGAAGAGTAAAATTTAAAAATAAACTTTTTATTCGCTTAGAAGTGAGTCATAAATGAAGCAACATTTTGCTTTTACAACTCATCACTAAATAATGTATAATTTATCACTCAATCACTTAACGCTTTACCTTACTTTTATCTCTTCTTTAATAACCCCAAACTGACAAAAAAATTGTGAACAGCAAGTAAGCATTTTCACGGAAGTTTGTTAAAATGGTCTTTTAAGTTACTGTAACACCCATAAAGAAAATAAAAAATACATATTTCTATTAACACGTATTAATTAAAATACGCGATTAGCCCTTAGAAAAAGCAAGTAACGAACAGCAAACAGGTACTTCTACCCGTTTATCCCCGTATTTCTACCTGTTTTTAGCAAGTGTTGTTGAATAAGTCTAAGGGTTATACTTATCTTTACCATTCATTTTACATCTAAAACATAAGTTTTTATGAAATACAATGCAATAATGTTCATTACGTTTTGGCTATTAAATGGATTATTGATAGTTGGAGTTTTCAGTTGTAAACCTAATCCAAAAGAAGAAGAAAAACCAAACGCGATAAATATCTCTGGACTAAAGGACACGGTTAATAACGATTCTGCTGTTGCGCAAAAAGCTCGCTACTTAAATTTTATCAACAAATTGGGAAAAAGGAATCCGATTGCTAACTACAACGTGGATGCTTTTGCCGTACCTGTCAAGTATTTTGCTTACTTTGATAGTTTAGAACAATCAGGCGTTCTATTCCAAAATGCTGATACGTCTATGTGGGTGATGCTTGCTATTGATACATTTAGCAATCAACCCAAACTTAATGTATGTTTATCGCCAAAGATAATACAGGTAATTTAAGGTATTACGATATGACTTCTGATACTACTTTGGCGAATCCAGTGCAGTTGAATGCTGCAACTGCTAATGCGCGAATGACCTCCTATCGCACGTATCTTAGTAGGATACTTTTAAACTCAAAAGTAGATACCAGTGGTTTCTGTTTAGTCAGTTTGCGAGGGTCGGAAATTCCTTACACGGATTTGCAAGAAATTTATTCATCCCCTAAACCCGCTACCACCAAAAACCTATATTGTGTGCCAGTTATCAAAAAGTGTGTTGATGATGCCACAAAATTGACTATTGACTTTTATCTTAATATAGATTTGGAAGATACGAATATAGAAAATCGTATTGCGGAGGCTGTTACTACGAAGAATACTTATCTTGATTTTACACGACCTTGTCCTTCGGCTTGTGCTCAATAGGGATAGGGAATAACAGCATCAAATCATTTAATCAAAACATCAAAATCTATGAAAGAGCAATTGAATATAATATTGTCAAACATCTCTAACATAGCACAAATTATTTTGGTTGCAAACATTATTCTTTATCTGCTGAATCGCAAGCAGTTAAACCTATACATTAAATGGTTTGATGTTTTTTTAGTTGTTAGTCTTGTCACAGAAATTGTCGCAGCTATCTTGTTTAAGAGGAAAATACCTAATTTGCATGTGCTTCACATTTATACTTTGGTGGAGTTTATCGTTTTAAGTCTATTTTATGTAGCAATACTTCAAAAGATAATTGCTTTCCGTACTCGTCGGATGTACTGGTTTATAGCTTTGGTTAGTATTTTGATTGTCTTAAATTCTATTTTTATTCAACTAATTGATACGCTGACATTTAACAGCTACGCCAAAACCCTTACTCAAGTCATTTTTATTGCTTATGCTGTACTGTACTTTTTTATAGCTCCAATTGAAAACAACCCCAAATCAAAACTATTAGATAATATTAATTCTGCCATTCTGTTTTATTATGCAGCAAGTTTATTTATCTTTATGGGGAGTAACTTATTATCCAAATTGGACGATTATCATCGAATTTTTTGGATAACTAATGCTATATTTTACCTGGTATTTCAACTAATTGTATGTTACGCGCTATGGCAATTTCAGAAGACAACGAAAATTTTATATACATGATAATAGGCACTGGCATTGTTATTATGCTAGGTCTTGCCTTGTTGTTTATCGTTTTTTTTTATTCGTTCCCAGCGCAAAAATGTTTGAAAAGCAAATGCACCTACAGCGACTTGAGCTACATCATAAAGAACAGTTGTTGTACAGCACCATTCATACGCAGGAAGAAGAACGCAAACGCATTGCCAAAGACCTGCACGATGAGGTTGGTTCTAAATTGAACGTCATCCATATTAATCTTTATCGGCTCAAAAAGTAGCTTCTACTCCTGCATTAGAAGCCACGGTCAGCGAAATTTTTACTGTAATCAACGAGGCGATTGACACCACTCGGCGTATTTCCCACGATTTATTGCCGCCCACGCTCGAAAACTTTGGCTTGAAGGAAGCTATCAAAGAACTTTGCGACAGCTATCGCTACGCCGAAGAATTAATGTTTCGCTTTGAAGTGATGCAATACGAGGATAAAGCGATTGATAAAAAGGTAGAAACTAACTTCTTTCGAGTGTTGCAAGAACTAATTACAAACTCCATGAAACATGCTGCTGCTAGCCAAATTAGTATTCGATTATGGCTAACTTCCAAAGAACTGCGTTTGGAATACCGCGACAATGGCAAAGGGTTCGATTCTAAAACACTCAATAGCAAATTAGGCTTAGGTATGCAAAATATAGAAAGCCGAATGGCTATGGTGAAAGCCAAGTTCAAAATTGAAAGTATGCCCAACCAAGGGGTTTTTGCAACTTTAAACTATATGTTTCCATGATTCATGTTGCTATTGCAGATGATGAAGCCCTGTTTAGAAAAGGCGTAATACTGCTGCTTGAGGACTACGACGATATACAAGTGGTGATAGAAGCTAAAGATGGCGAAGATATTCTACAGAAACTTCAAACCACCACTATCATGCCAGATGTGGTGCTGCTAGATATGAAAATGCCTAAAGTCAATGGAGTGGAAGCCGCAAAAATGATTCGCCAGACCTTGCCTGATTTAAACATCGTGGTATTATCTACTTATTTTAGTAAAGCCTTTATTATTAACATGATAGAAATAGGTGCATCCGCTTATTTACCTAAAAACTCTACGCCCGATGAAGTGGTTTTCACGATTCGAGAGGTACATAAAAAAGGATTTAGTTACAACAAATTTGTACTAGAGGTGATGCACGATAACATGGCACAGCGCAGCAAAACGAAAATGGCAACTTCGTTTGACATAGAGCTTACTAATCGGGAACGCGAAATCCTACAACTGATTTGCGAGGAATATACAAGCCCTGAAATTGCTGAAAAACTCTACCTCAGTCCACGTACTGTGGACGGACACCGAAACAACTTACTCGAAAAATTAGGTTGTAAAAACGTAGCTGGATTGGTAGTGTATGCCATTCAACATCAGTTAGTTAAAATCAATCCTGAAACTTATTGGTTTAAAAAGTAGAATAAAACTTCCTAAAAACGTTAGATGCTAAATCATTATCTTTACACTTTTATTCGTTATTTTGGAAGCAAAAAAAGCCTATCAAAATTTTGTGGAAAGCCTAGTTCCTTTATACGAACTGAGAGAAGCCAGCAACATCGCGACTATCGTATTTGAAGATGTGCTGGCTTTATCAACGCTCCAGTTAAATCGTATGCTTGCGAAAGCGGAGCAGGAGCAATTGCGACAAATTCAAACTCGGTTACTGACGGGCGAACCTATTCAGTATATTCTTGGTGAGGCTGACTTTTATGGACTTAAACTGAAAGTTAACCCTTCCGTGTTGATACCAAGACAAGAAACGGAGGAATTGGTGGTTTGGATAATCAAAACCATCGGCAAGAATCATTCGTCGTGGAGTTTACTGGATATTGGCACAGGAAGTGCTTGCATTCCTATTGCCGTCCAACGTAAATTGCCCAATCTGAACGTTACGGCTTGCGATGTGAGCCAAGCCGCGTTAGAAGTAGCAGCTATCAATATCGCTCATCATCAAATGTCTATTGACTTAAAACAAGTGGACATACTTCAACCCACAGCATGGTCAACTCTTGGCACTTACCACTTCATAGTCAGTAATCCACCCTATATTTCCCCATCCGAAAAAGCCTTCATGCCCAAGCAAGTATTGGACTTTGAGCCAGCACTTGCCTTGTTTGTAGCTCAAGATTCCCCCTTTGTTGTTTTATGAAGTGATTGCTGATTTTGCACAGCAGCATCTCCACGCTGGCGGCTATTTGTTCTTCGAACTCAACGAATTTCGCGCAACGGCTATACAGCAACTTTTGGTTAGTAAACATTTTCAGGAAGTAGAATTGGGCATGGATATTCATGGTAAACCAAGAATGCTGAAAGCGCGAAAACGAATTTAACCTGATGGATTGACTTCAAGCACAGAAAGAATTACTTAACAACTGGGAACTACAATTCCAAAAACCTGTTTACCTTTGATTAAAATTCAGTAAAACGATACAATTTAATGATGAAGCTGATCTCTTTATTTTTAGTAGGTAGCCTCCTCGTGGCTTGCCACGCCACGCAACCGACCACACAAACGAAAAGTAGCAATCCTCCTGCCATAGGCTTTGATATTAGCGGTTCGGATGAAAAAGCAATCGCACTTGCAGACCAAGTGATGATGGCGATGGGCGGCAGAAAAAACTGGGACAACACGCGCTACTTAACGTGGAATTTTTTTGGACGAAGAACCTTGCTGTGGGACAAAAACACAGGCAACGTGCGTGTAGAAATTCCAGATGACAAGATGGAAATTTACTTCAACCTCCAAGACGAAAAAAAAAGGAAAAGTCCTGCGCAATCAAATAGAAGAAACCCAAAGTGATACTATTGCGAAATATGTAAAACGTGGAAAAAGTATATGGATCAACGATGCGTACTGGTTAGTAATGCCCTTTAAATTGAAGGACTCCGGTGTCACATTAAAGTACATCGGCAAAGGAAATACTGCTGAAGGCACAGCTTCAGATATTTTGCAACTTACTTTTCAAAAAGTGGGTGATACCCCGCAAACAAATAATTTGGTTTACCATAGACGAAAAAAGACCATTTGGTGAAACAGTGGGACTATTTCAAAGAGGTAACCGATGAAAAAGCTGTCTTTTCTACACCTTGGTTGGATTATAAACCTTTTGGAAGCATCTTACTTTCTGGAAATCGAGGCGCAAGGCAATTGACAGATATTAATGTGTATGATAAATTGCCAGAAGCATTAAAAAACCTGTACTTATTCAGCGAGTGAGATAATACGGTTACTATGCTTGTCTTACAATCGAAAGTAATTCTAGCCAATAACTAAACGTCACATATTGTCGGTACGATTCAAAGCCACACCGACAATATGCTTGATTTTTTCAGTCAACTACATATTGGGAAAACGAAAAGTCGTTTTCCTTACGTCTAAATATACAAATTTGATTATGTATCGCATCATCAAGCCCTTTCTTTTTTTGTTGCCCCCCGAAAAAGCCCACGCTATTACAGTAAAGCTGCTAAAACTAGCCTGTCGCTTTCCGCTTAGTGCAAAATGGATGACCAAGGCATTTTATTATGAATCGCCAGATTTGGAGCGCGAATTCTAGGGCTAAAATTTAAAAATCCTGTCGGACTGGCAGCAGGATTTGATAAAGATGGTCAGTATTTCCACGAAATGTCCAAACTAGGTTTTGGGTTTATAGAACTTGGAACTGTCACGCCACTTGCGCAGGTTGGTAATCCTAAACCTCGCTTGTTTCGCCTACCACAAGATGAGGCATTAATCAATCGAATGGGGTTTAATAATGCTGGCGTGGAAGCCCTAGTGAATGCTTTAAAAAAAGGAAAACCTAACCATATCATCATCGGCGGAAATATTGGAAAGAACAAGAATACACCCAATGAAGAAGCCACAAAAGATTACTTGACCAGTTTTCGTGCTTTATTCCCTTACGTGGATTATTTTGCAGTTAATATCAGTTCTCCCAACACGCCCAATTTACGAGCCTTGCAAGAAAAAGAACCGCTCACAGAGTTACTTTCCGTCTTGCAGCAAGAAAACCAGCAAAACCCTCGTCCTAAACCTATTTTACTAAAAATTGCCCCCGATTTATCTCTGCAACAAGTGGATGATATATTGGACATCATTCGGCAGGTAAAATTGGATGGGATTATTGCCACCAATACCACCATCACACGTGACCACTTGAATACAAGTGTAAAGCTATAGAAAATATTGGTGGAGGTGGTTTGAGTGGCAAGCCTTTAGCAAAAAAATCCACTGAACTTATCCGCTATATTCATCAAAAAACAATGGTGAATTGGTCATCATCGGTGTTGGTGGTATTTCTAGCCCCGAAGATGCTTTGGAGAAACTAAAAGCAGGAGCATCTTTGATTCAAGTTTACACTGGTTTAGTGTATGAGGGACCGTTGTTAGTGAAGCGCATTAACCAGACCTTAGCTACTAAAAGAACTTTATGAGTGACGAGTTGCGAGTTTATTGCTTGATAGTGAATGAGTTGTCAAAATAAAAAGATACTTTATTTGTCGTTTATAGATATTACGCAATTTACTTTTTGTCATTCGCGAGCTGCCTAAATACAATTATTTTAGACCAATGAAGTTGATATGCTTTGTACACGAGCATGAGAAAATATTTTGAAAAACAAAAAGCAAACTGCATAATATAAGGCTTTGATACTTAGTCTAAATTATGTGCT
Organism: Saprospiraceae bacterium; assembly: GCA_012031785.1. Lineage (GTDB taxonomy): Bacteria > Bacteroidota > Bacteroidia > Chitinophagales > Saprospiraceae > JAAUTG01. The sequence continues at coordinate 19,647 of JAAUTG010000028.1, forward strand.
TGGATTGCCAAAATTGGAGTATCCAAGTGATAAGCCATTTTTTTGGTAAAACTAAAATTGAATAATTCTTGCAAAAAGTTGCGCTTATGTGTGAGCATAGCTAGTACATCAATTTTTTGTTCTTCCAGAAACTCACGTATCGCACTCTCCATATTTAAGGATTTAATCACCGTAAAACTCAAATTTGGTAAGTGTGCAAATTCCGTCCTCCAAGCATCCATGCGATTGGCGTAAGACTCTACGTTAGCCACATCCACGTTGACGCAATTGATAGAAGCACCGAAAATTGCTGCAAAGGCATGAACTATTTCCAGCGCGCGCTTCTCATCTTCTTTAAATTCAGTGGTCATCGCAATCTTGTCCATTTTACCATCAAATTTTGCATTTACTGGAACAACTAACACAGGACAAGGTGCTTTCTCTAGCACTTCTCCTGCCACCGAGCCACTAAAAATTTCGTTAAGCCCTGAAGCACCCTCTGTTCCCATAACGATAAAATCGAAATTATTGCTTTTAGCAAAATTAACGATGGTAGGAATTGCTTCCCCAACTTTCATTACGTGATTCAAATGCACATCCGTACAGTCTTGTTCTTCTGCAATTTTTTTCAGAACGGGAACGGAATCTTTAAAATTTTCAAATTCTTCTAGTTCTATGGATTCATAAACTTCTTGCAAAACATTGGGCAAATTCGCTTTACCTAAGTTAGGAGTTTGGTACGCATGAATGGTGGTTATAGTAGCTCCCACTTGCTTAGCAACTTGTAGCGCATATACAAAGGCATTTTGAGCGGCTTCTGAAAAATCTGTTGGAAATAAAATGTTTTTCATTCGTTAGCTAATTTTGTTTTGAAAAATAAGATTTTAGTAAAAAGACTTGATAAGTTACATATTACCAAGCATCCCTAATGAATCAACCCCACTGAAAAGAAAAAGTTGTGTTCAACGGAATGCCAATTACAGGACAAAGCAAATATTTACAACCTATCGCCAAGCAATATATGTTGATAAATTAATTATTTTAATTCACTTCTACTGCCTTTTCATTACTCATCAAATATGTCCTTCCACTTTGTATGCCGCTGAACCTCGCAAAAGCAAAAATAACAGGTTCATTTTTTGCCAGCCCGTTATTTTTTTCTTCTTTTGTCGCTGAAAGCAAGATTTTAAGTAGCCGGGCTAGGAAAGTTGCACGAAGGGTGGCTTTTCATCTAACAAAAAGTACGACGTTCAACGCTTATCCACCTACTTTCACATTATTTAACTTTTTTTTATTTCATATTGATACAACAAAAACTATGGCAAATCTTTGGATAAAAAAACCATTAGAGCAACTCCTTTTGCAAGCTGCTGATTCAGAAAAAGGCTTGAAACGTACCCTTGGAGCTTGGAGCTTAGTGGCTTTAGGTATTGGAGCCATCATTGGGGCAGGTCTATTTGTGCGCACGGCTGCTGCTGCTTCACAAGCTGCAGGACCCGCGGTGACTATTTCTTTTATTGTGGCTGCGATTGGTTGCGCTTGGCAGGATTATGTTATGCAGAATTTGCATCTTCCATTCCAATTTCAGGTAGTGCTTACACTTACGCTTACGCCACTATGGGCGAGCTTGTTGCATGGATTATTGGCTGGGCATTGATTATGGAGTACGCACTAGGGGCTGCTACAGTATCCATTGCTTGGTCAGAATATCTCAATAAGTTACTCAATAACGCAATTCCTTTTGAATGGTGTCATGGGCCCATGGAAGGGGGTATTATGAATGCTCCCGCACTAATTATTTTACTTTTATTAACTTTATTGTTAATCAGAGGAACACAAGAATCAGCTTTTGTAAATTCAATTATTGTCTTTTTAAAAGTAGCTATTGTTCTCATTTTCATTGCATTAGGTTGGGGATTTATCAATCCAGATAACCATGTACCATACATGGTAGAATTAGACAAATTGCCTGAAGCCATGCAAGCCGAGCATAGCGCGTGGAACAAAAACGGCTGGGGAGGTATTCTTGGTGGTGCTGCTATTGTGTTTTTTGCGTTCATTGGTTTCGATGCCGTTTCTACTGCTGCGCAAGAAGCAAAAAATCCAGGAAAAGACATGCCCATCGGTATTTTGGGTTCTTTGGCAATCTGTACTGTGCTATATGTACTCTTTGCGCATGTACTGACTGGCGTTGCCAACTGGCAGGAGTTTAAAGTTGCAGGTAAAGAGGCTTCAGTGGCTTACGCTATTGATAAGTACATGATAGGGTATAGTTGGCTGGCGACGGGCGTTACGGTAGCAATTTTGGCAGGTTTTTCTTCCGTGATTTTGGTAATGTTGATGGGGCAGAGCCGCGTTTTCTACTCCATGTCGAATGATGGATTGATTCCAAAGGTCTTTTCTGATTTGCATCCTAAATTTCGTACCCCTTTCAAAGCAAACTGGATTCTCTTCTTCTTTGTAGGTGCTTTTGCCGCCTTCATTCCAGGTAATCTTGCTGGTGATTTAACTTCATTTGGTACTTTGTTAGCTTTTGTACTGGTGAGCATTGGCGTGCTTGTGATGAGACGCAGCAACCCCGATCAAGTTCGTCCTTTTAAAACGCCTCTTGTTCCTTTCGTACCTATCTTAGGTGCCGTAGTGTGCTTGGGTATGATTTTGGCACTTGATAAGTTTACCCTGTTTGCTGCCTTAGCGTGGATGGCAGTTGGTTTAGTGATTTACTTTTTGTATAGCCAAAACCATAGTAAGTTACAGAAAGAGTAACTATGGTAGGCACATTTAGAAAAAATAACTTCGGAGAAGTGTAAGATGAGTATCAAAACTCATGTGCGACTTCTCTGAAGTTATTGATTAAGTTCAAAGCTGCGCTCAAAATTTTCTTGCTCTAAGTTGTAACAAACTCGTTATGGAAAAGAGTAAAATAAAATCTTAGGCTGCTACATAATACATATCAATCTCGCCTACGTTTTTAGCCAATACTTTGCCTCGATATTCCCATTCAAATTGATTTTTGCGAGTTCGTAAGTGGTAGCAGATACGTTCACTTTACCCGCTTCGCTGTTAGTTTCCATTCGTGAAGCCACGTTGACAGTATCGCCCCAAATGTCGTAAACGAATTTCTTTTTTCCTACCACACCTGCCACAATTGGTCCAGTATGAATGCCAAGTCGCGCTTCAAAATAGGGCTTTTCTTGAGCGATGCGTGTGGCTTTCCAGTCTTCTAGGAAAGACTGCATTTCGAGGGCAGCGCGAATCATATCGGCTGCTTGGTTATGACGATTGTGTTGTAGTCCACCCGCGCACAAGTAAGCATCGCCAATCGTTTTTATTTTTTCAAGTTGGTATTTATCAATAATTTGATCGAATGCCTGAAAGCAATAGTCTAGCATTTCTATTAGGAGTTCTGGAGAAATTTGAGCAGAAATTCTACTGAAGTTGATGAAATCACTAAACATGACTGTCACGGTTTCAAACCGTTCCACAGGTGCTTTTCCTGTGGATTTGAGTTGATCTGCTACTATTTTAGGTAAAATATTGAGTAAAAGTTCTTCTGACCGTTCGCGCTCTTCCTGAATGATACGATTCTTTTCCTCCAACACAGCATTGTATCGCTTGATGTTAGTGTATCGCGAGTACAAGCCAAAAGCTATAATCAAGAAAACACCCGCCACGCTCATCAACAAATTGCGCTGACTTTTTTGAAGATTCAACTGTGTGGCTAATTCTTGGTTTTCTACGCGCTGGTTGGCTAAGGTCAATGAATCGAACAATCTAGTGAAACCTACGGAATCCAGCAATCGTTGTTTTTCGAGAATGATAATTTGTGATTTGATTTGAGCCAAACTCATTTCTTCTAGTGTAGCTTCTTTAGCTTGGAGCACTTGCTGTAAGTTCGCTTGTTCGCTCGTAAGTGCTGCTTTTTCTTGCTGTACGGTGTTGAGATTTTTGGATAAGGTTTCCTTTTCTTTTTCTATGGCTTCCTTTTCCGCAAGCACCGTTTCGGTGAAAGCACCTTTTAAAGTAGCAATTTCTAGTTCTATTTCTCGCTGTTGCTTTTTTTGCTTCTTGATGATGGCAATATTGCGGCGCGTTTCAAGGTTATCCACCTTTAAATTCAAGTCTTTGGTGTAATTGGAACTTTGCATCAATTTTTTGTCTGCATCGGTTCTGTTTTTGTCTAGCTGCCTGGCATCCGAAGCAATATTTTTGCTTGTCGGTTCAAGGCTAGGGCTAACAATTCTGGTGAGGATAGCTGGTTGGCTTTGTTCTCAGCTAATGTGGCGTGTTGCATAGCTTTTTCGTAGTTGCCCATCAAGTAGTAGTGGGTGGCTATTTGCAAAGCATCCTTCGCGTACTGTTCGCCAATTTGGTTGGGTAAGTTGGCTTCTAAAGTTTCTATGTGTTGGCTGATTCCCCACTGGCAAGCCAATAACAATGTAAGTCCTAAGTAAAACATTCTCATAGTGTGATAGATTATGGTTATTTGTTGGATTTATTATTTGTTGACAGAGATAACCTTTAGAATGAATGGTTTAGTATGATGTCTCTAAGTTGAGGGTCGTCAACTTAGGACTTGATAAAGCGTGATAGTATCGGGGTGACTGGCAGTTGTTCTGATACTATGCACTAATTTTAAATAATTTATATATTTAAAAATATAAAAACCATTTCATCAATGATAGTAAGATTTTACTAAGTTGAAGACATTCGTCTCTAAGTTAGCCTTTTACATCTTGACAAATAACCAACTAGCCAGTTCCATAAATGACCAATTTCCCACTAAAAATCACTCATTAATTTTCTGGCTCTTCTCCCGAAGTTATCTTTCATTTGAGTTGCCCCAAAAGGGTCATCCCCTTCAATTTCATTGGGTGCGTTGCGGTATAATTCTACTTCCCAATTTGGGTTGTTGCGCTCGCCTTGTGCAGTGGCGTGAAGTAAAATGTAATCACCACCAGCCAAAGAAGGATTGTAGAACAAAAAGCGCACATTAGATTGTCGAGTGGCAGGAAAATAATTGTAAGACCAAATTTCATAGGGTGGGGCAGAGGGTTCGTCTTCTACACTAACAATATCATCTGGACGACCATACTTGAGGTAATAATACCCTCTATCGGTCTCAAAGCCGTTTCTGAAACCTGATTTGTATTCTCTGTCCACTGCTTTCACGATTTGCATGTAACTTTCATAAGCAGCTTGCGGTTGATTAGCGTTTTGTTCAATCCAAAAGTTGAGTAAGAGCAAACGCTTCTCATCCAAATTATTGCTTTTCAGGGTGTTGTTAAGTTGTTCGGTGTCTTTTTGATTTATTTTTGGCAATACTGCTTTCAAACTGTAATTCAACATTTTTTCATCCAAAGGATGTACAAAAAAGGAATCCTGTTGTAAATCGCTAAGAGTTAAGTTGCCTTGTAGGTAGGGATTGTGCCGATGAAAATTTTTCTTTTTGTTGATGAGTAAATTCCCAGTCGAATCGCGCACTTCTACCACCAATTCGTAGTTGCCAGTGGCAAGCTCTTGAATATTCAGCCCCAGTACAAGCGGGATGACCGCCTTAGTATTCGTTTTTCGGTGAGAAATTTTCAATCCAATAGGTTCGGACTTTCCCACTGCTTGCACGAAATATCGAATTTGTAAATCGCCTGTGTAAGCATTTGGATAAACTTCATTGTATGCCAGCAATTGCAAAAATGCTTTATGGTATCGAAGTGTGGGTAAAGGCTCTAGGATAAATCGTTGTTTGTAAAAAGGATGGGTCGTGGAAGTGGATGATTCCGCCTTT
>JAAUTG010000258.1 GCA_012031785.1 Saprospiraceae bacterium
CGTGGATCAAATAAGCCAAAAACATGGTCTTCGTAAAAGGCGGTAAGACTCATACTCGGCAAGCGAGAAAAACAACTCCCCGTGGACTTACCCGACTTCTCGATAAGTAAGTACCCCGTGACCAATGCCGAATTTGTCCACTTCCTCAACGCCGAAGGCAACCAAACCGAAGGTGGTGTGACTTGGGTAAATTTAGAAGGAAACTTCGTGGGGGGTAGTATGTGGAATCCTTTCAACAGGACAAGGCTTGGAAGTAAAAAAAGGCTTGGAGCAAAACCCTATGGTGTATGTGAGTTGGTATGGTGCACGCGCCTACTGCCAATGGCTGGCAGCCCAAACAGGCGAAAACTATTGTCTGCCCAGCGAAGCGCAATGGGAATATGCAGCGCGTGGCGGACAGCAAAGCAAAGGTTTTGAATACGCAGGCAGCCACAACCTAAAAGAAGTAGGATGGTATAAAACGAACAGCCATAGCGAAACCAAACCCGTTGGTTTAAAAAAAGCGAACGAACTGGGTCTATACGACATGAGTGGCAACGTTAGGGAATGGTGTGCCGACGAATGGAATGACGATTTTCAGAACGCACCAAAAGATGGCAGCCCTGCTAAAGGCGATAATAGTGAATTCGTGGTTCGTGGCGGGTCTTGGATCTTCGGTGCGAACGATTGCTCCGTCTCGGTTCGCGACAGGGACGATTCCGATGGCAGGGACTTCGATATTGGTTTTCGGGTATCCCTGTACTAAGTTACGCTTTGTCCCTTTTACCTTTTTTACCGCGAAGCGGTCGAAAATTTTTGAAAATGGGTTTTTAGGGGGTTAAGAAAAGTCCTATGTCTATTGTGCTTGAGTTTATGCGTTTTTACTAAACTTTTTTCAGTTCAGTAAATCGAAATTTTAAATCCTTAAAGCCATTTTCTCCCGTTGCCTCATCAATGGGGGAATGAGAAGATAGGTCATCTTCATTGAGAAAGTAGTCAAAATTTAGGATGCCTATGAAGTAGAAGGGATGTAAAAGTTGGATAATCATTGCCTGAATTAATTTGTCCCGCATGATCTTTGCACGTCACCTTGCCCGACGCGACATCCGCATTGGTGGCAGTTTTTTATCCATTTTGTAATTCAAATATCGTAATCTCAGGTCTCACATTAAATCTTATTTGCCATAAGTGGCCTAATGCTCTATTGATGTATAAAGTTCTGTCGTTGTGCAATTGAATTTGTCCTGCTGAATATTTTTTGTTTTTTACGGGCAACATTGGTGGCGGAAGAAATGGTGGCTTGACTTGCCCACCGTGTGTATGTCCAGATAATATCCAACTGTTGTATTCGCCCCAAACATCCAAGTCGCAAACGTCAGGATTGTGACACAATACGATATTAGCTTTTGATTTGTCAAAACCATTCATTGCCTTTTCGGGATTGAAGTTAAGTCCCCAGAAGTCGTCAAAGCCGATAAAATTTATTCCTTTTGCTTCGGTACTTTCATTTCTTAACAGTTGAATGCCTTTGCTGGTAAGCATGTCCGAAATTTTGTCCGCAACTTCATTTTGAGACCAATTTCGTCCATAGTCGTGATTGCCTAGAATGCCGATAGTGGCAATTTTCCCTTTGACGATATTATTTAATGTTTCTTCTAATTTGTGATACTGAACTTCGTCTTTGTAGGTGCTTACATAGTCTCCCGTATATACCACAAAATCGGGATTATATTCTTTTGCTTTTTGAATGAGTTAATTACAAAATGATAGTCAAAGCGATTTCCAATATGAATGTCGCTTATTTGCATCAGTGTTTGCCAACTAAGTCATTTGGTAAATTCTTTATTGGCATTTTTACTTTCACAAATTCCAACCAAAATGGTTCAATTTGCCAAGCATACCAACCACTAAAAACACCTATTCCTGTTAGTCCCCAAAATGTTCTTTTTATAAATTTTCGTCTGTTCATTGCAGTTTGTTTAAAGTTTTGAAGAACGGTCGTGCTCACGCATACCACCGCGTGTTGAGTTTTGTGTTGGGGTTTTGGCGGCGGTTGGGGGGGAGGGGGTTGTTCGTAGCAGTTTGATTTTTTCTTGTTAATACTTAATGTAGTTGCTCTCCCTTACAACCCGCTGTATTTTTGAGTTTTTGTTGCTCTGAATTGATGTGTTTTATAAATATCCTAAATTGGGTTTATCCCACATTGGGTTTTACCTTCGCTCCATGAGAAGTTTACATTCTTTACCTTATAAACATTTTCTCAAAAGGCTATACAAAGCAAGAGAAAATGCTGGACTTACCCAAATGGCAGTTGCACAACAACTGGGTAAGCCTCAATCTTTTGTCTCTAAATGCGAACAAGGCGAAAGAACAGTAGATGTCATTGACCTTCTTAAATTCTCAAGAATATACAACGTTTCATTAGACTTCTTTTTCAAGACATTTCCATCAACGATGAACCAATACAACCAATTTCGTAATAAATTTATTGATGATACTGAAAATATTATTGAAATTGAACATCTTTATTTTGATAAAATCTTCAATGAACTTGCTACTAATGCTTCTGAAATTAAATATGATTTTGATAAAACACTGTCTATCAAAGACTTTTGGTATCGGTATGCACCGCGTCAAAGAGGTCGTAAACCACGGGGACTTCGTTGCCTTGGGGTGAAGTTGGTGAAAAAGTTTTAGATGCTTACATGTACAAAACAATTCTTGCTCTTTTCCCCAATGCCCGTTTTATTGGCTTACCTTATGGGCATGATGTTCGGTTTGTTACTGACAACGTATTTGTGCATCTTGATATTAAATCTACGGGACCAACCGACAACGCAGATGAGGTTGTATCAAGCCCAAATCAAGTAACGGGTGATGGCAGATTTTATGACGCAAACGGCATACAAAACTCAAAAGTATTAGTTGTCGGACCTTCTCGAAATATGGCATTTCAACCAGAACTTCTTCCGTTCTATATTATAGGTAATCAGCCATTTATAACACTTACCTTTTATTTAAAAGGTGTTTACAAGGTCATTGAAGCGGGTAATCAGCCTTTAGATTATTTGGAACTTATCTCTGTGCCAAATGGTCTTTTGATGTTTGATACATTGAATTATGCCCAAAATGTTAAAGGATTACTAACGCCTGGCAAAGACATTCTTTCTTCTAAACATAAACGAACCCGCATTAAACTCAATCCCTTGTCCGAAGTCGCTCATTGGCGATGTCAAAAAATTCTATTCGATGATACAGGTAATTTTACACTACGTCATAGAAAGGCAATTTAGGGTTATTTTGATAGGCTTTTAATTTATTATTTGCCAATTCAACATACTTAAACTCTTTTTCTATGCCAATATAATTTCTTTTTAACTCTAAACAGGCTTTTGCTGTTGTACCACTACCCATAAAAGGATCTAAAACTAAATCGTCCTTTTCTGTAAATAACTTAATACAACGCAATGGTAATTCTATTGGAAACATGGCGTCATGTTCATTATTGGCTCTAACTGAAGGAAACTCCCAAACAGCTCGACTACCCCAAGTTGTCCACTCTTTTTGAGTTAATTTATCCTTATTAATGAGTGTTTCCCCTGGTTTCCAAAATATATAAAGATACTCAAATTCATCTACGGAACGATAGGAATTAGATGTCCACTTTGAATTATGCCAGCTTGGGTCTTTTTTCCATATCCTTCTGTCATAAAGAAATAAACCTGCTTCTTTGGCGTATTGTTGAAGGTAATGCCCTACTAATTCTACCCTTGTCTGTGTAAAATATTTTCCACCTCTTATATTATTGCCATTTAATCGCCTATCAATGGTCTGTTCACTACACCCAAAGTAGTCCGCTAAATCATAACGGCTCATTTTGGGATTGGCTTCCAAGACACTTAATATTTCTTCTTTTGATAAAGGTACTTTATGTTTTGAAGGATTAGGCATTTGAATTTTTGGCATTGCTTCATCGGCAAAACAAAGTATGTCTGCAATATTGACTATCATAAAGCCTCCATTTCTTAGAATTGGGAAATGGCAATGAATAACATTTTGTAACATAAGTTGCCATTCCTCAAATGTTTGGTTTTTTTCATAGTCTTTGTTGAGGTGATAAGGGGGCGACCATATACTACACGCAACTGTTTGGGGTTCAATTTGTTTGATTAAATCTTCTGAATACCCATAGTGAATTTTATTAATATCTAAAAAATGATTCATGTTTATTACTTTTGGTAAACAAAGATACTATTCTTTTTTTATTATCCTAATTTGGGTTATTTCTTCTTTACCACTTTTGTTTTATTTATGGCTGGAGGCTTTTTTAATTGCTACGAACCTTTCCATTTAAGCCACCAGAAGGGTTGCTGCAAGCGTCTTTGAGTATTTTTTTTGAAGGGATGGGAAGCGTGGAAGGTGGAATGACTGTGTAATGCCATCAAGTCCAAATTGCCTGCCAACGGACTAGCGCGCTAATCGCGTGTGGATGGTTGATGTCTCCGTTTTGAAGCATCTTGCGCACTTCCGCAAATGGCACGGTCAACACTGCCAAGTCCTCGCCTTCATCTAAATGCTGTTCAGCCACTAATTCGGCATCGGTGAGCAACCAGTGATGGATATAACTGGTCATGAAGGCAGGGTTGTTGGGAATACTGCCTAAATAGCGCCAATCTGTACCCGCATATCCTGTTTCTTCAAGCAATTCACGAGCAGCTGCTTTTTGTTGATGCTCCCCTTCGTCTATAAAACCGCCAGGACATTCGATAACATAGTTTTCTGTACCAAAACGATATTGTTTTACCAACACCAAGTGGTTGTCTTTGGTAAGTGCCACAATATTAACAGCGTCGCTGGTATCAAAAATAGTTACTTTGATTTCTTTATCATTTCTAGGGTTTTTCAGGTAATCGTAACGGACGCTGTAAAACGCTTGTTTACTAATCAACTCCGTCTTGGTTTTTTCCCATTTGTTCATACTGTTATTAGATGTTTGTGGAATGAGTAGTTGATAGGTTATTAAGTCACTTTCATAACCTATTTATTGTTAAACAATTAGCTCGTAACTAAGTTATCCAAAGATATACAAGTAGGTTTAATATTGGGAATAGCTGGTTTTCTACATGCTTTTTTGAAAAACATAGGTCGTAGCTAGGTATCCTTATTTTGATGGATATTAAATACTAAAGCGTGAAACAAAGACTTACAGCTATATGTTCTATGAATGATTTTGTTTTTTTAGCCAATCAAAACTAAGTTTAAAAAGTACATGCTCCTAGCTATCAAGTAGGTATCATTAGTTAAGCGACACTAATAAAATTGAGAAACTGCCAGTATTTACGAAGCTCACGTTTTAGAAGTGGCGATTGAATAGTTATACCTATTTGTTTATTTCAAAATAGACACTAACACATGAAAAATAATCTCCTCTACTGGAAAATATTTGTCACCTTACTCTTGTTGCTGGTTTTGCTTGGAATTGGTTATATTTTTATTAGTACTTACACCATCCAACGGTACGGGCTGGAAGTTAACCAGCACATGCACCGAGGTGTGGCAGCACACTTGGTGCGCGAAACCCAACCTATCAAAAACGGAGCCGTAGATACAGCCGCTACGCATGACATTATGCACTCCATGATGGTGATTAACCGAGCAGTAGAGGTTTATTTAATAGATACTTTAGGTACAATTATTGATTATGTTGTTCCTTTTAATGAAGTAAAACTTAAAAAAATTAGCTTAGAACCAATTAAAACTTTTTTAGCGGACAGCAGTATTTCTTATATTTTAGGGGATGACCCCAAAAATTTAAACAAACAAAAATGTGTTTTCCGCTGCACCCATTCTGGAAGATGAAAAATTGGTAGGCTATGCTTACATTATTTTAGCAGGAGAAGCTCAACAAAACGCCACTGCGATATTCTTTGAGAGCTATATTTTGCGTTTAGGTTGGCATGTTTTCTTACTAACGCTTCTGGGTGCGCTCATCATTGGTGCTATTGCAGTTTGGTTGTTGACAAAAAATCTTCGCATCATTATTGATACGGTTCGTCGGTTTAAGGAGGGAGATTATCAAGTTAGAATTGACGACCGCCATAAAGGCGGTTTCACAATATTAGCAGACACTTACAACGACATGGCAAATCAAATCGTTGCCAATATTAAGCAAATTAAATCCATAGATGCTCTGCGACAGGAATTGATTGCTAATGTATCCCATGATTTGCGCACGCCACTAGCTATTTTGCAAGGCTACATAGAAACACTTTTATTAAAAAAAGGACAAATTTCTGAAGCAGATCAACAAAAATACTTACAGATTGTACTATCCAGTTCTGAAAAATTGGGGAAATTAGTAGGTCAACTTTTTGAATATTCCAAATTGGAAGCCAACCAAATTGTCCCTAAAAAAGAACCTTTTTTGATTACGGATTTGATACAGGATATTTTGATGAAGTATCAAATTCTGGCACAAGATAAGAATATTCAACTCGAATTAAAGACAGAACCCAATATTCCATTAGTATTTGCAGATGTAGCTTTGGTGGAAGGGTAATTCAAAATTTGTTAGACAACGCTTTGAAATTCACGCCAGCGCATGGAAAGGTGGGTATTCAACTTCTGATTGCAGAAAAAAGTGTGGAAATTAAAATTTCTGATACAGGACCTGGTATTCCTAAAGACCTACAATCGGCAATCTTTGAACGTTATCGCAAGGCAGATGTGAATAGTGAACACGACAAAGGTGCAGGACTTGGTTTGGCAATTGTGAAAAAAATATTAGAAATA
>JAAUTG010000259.1 GCA_012031785.1 Saprospiraceae bacterium
TGGATTTTCTTTTAACTATCCCACTTTTGAGGAAGTTGGACAGGTCAAAACAAGCACTTTTTGTTTTCGATACCGAAAATTCAAACATGGAAGATATTATTCGCGCTGGACCAACAGCTTTGATTTATGATTTGGATGCCATTTCCGATCCTAATCAAGTAGCTAGAGGCTTTATTACCGACTCTAGCTACTTCGCTTATAGCGTGGATGCAGAATTTCCATTCGAAGGGTCTTTACAGAATTTTACTATCCGCGATACCAGCAAGATTAACTTTGAAGAACTCAAAAAAGTCCGAACTGCCAGCTTGAAAACTATCATTACCAATGGTATTCCACTTGGTGCTACCGTACAAGGCTATTTTTTGGATGACAAAGGAAAATTACTAGATTCTTTATTCACCATCACCACGCAACTTGTGGCTCCAGCTCGCGTCAACACGGCAGGCTTAGTCACGCAAACAGAAGAGAAAATAACTTTCGTTGAACTAGATGAAATCAAACTAAATCGCATTAGAAATGCTACTAATTTGGTCATAGAAGCTATTTTTTCTACCGCTAATGAAGGGAATACAGACATAAAAATCTTTTCCAATCAAAGCATTCAAGTGCGGATTGGGATGAAGATAGGGTTGTAAGAAAAAATTACGGATTGCGAGAACGCTACGTTGGGCTTTGTGAGTTGGTTACTGCCTCGCAATCCGTTACTAAAAATGTGACATGAAATGCCTTTTTAAGCCAAATGTCATCCACTAAGACTTGATAAAAGTAACTTCCATAATGCTTTTGAGTAATTTACTTTTACAACTAATTCATTGCCAAATTTTAATTCAAAATTAATACAAAGACACGCCCTTCCTTTTGCGGAGTTACTGAAAACTCCGAAGATTCTTAAAACAAGCCTTTTTAGATAATTACTTAGCAAAAATTAAATTTACAAACATTTGATAATAAGTGTTTTATGATTTTACTGAAAGGTTAAAATCGCTAAATTTATAATTTTCGGACTTTTATAGTGGGGTTATTACTTTGAATTTAGTTGATATATTATACCTTTGTCAAATATTTATTTTGTAATTATATATATAGCTACTTTAAGTTCTTTTTATTTTATCAAAAAGGTATTTCTACTGAATTACAAATCCTTTCTAATTCGCTACTTTTTAACTTGTTGTGTTTGTTTAAGACACTAACAACCAATAAATTGCGTGAGTGAAATCACCACTAATTTAATTATTAAGGACTAAAAAATAAAAAGTAAACTTCGCATGATCAGCAAATGAAGGTAAACTGATGACGCTATTTAATCGTAATCACTAAATTCGTAATATATGAAAGTTTCACACTACGCAGCACTTATTTTGAGTATTTCCCTAACAATAGGAGGAGGGGTTTTTCTTTATCAACAGCACTATGCTAGAAAACCTGTAGTACGAGAAGAATTGGCAGTCGGGTCGCAAAAGATGCAGCGCAACAAGCTATCTAAACTTCAACGAATAGACCAGGCTTTTGACCAGGAATTTTTGAAAACTAGGGATTTGAATTTGAATGCCGTACCGAGAGAAAGACTTGAAGAGGTTCGACGATTGGTGAAAGAATCCGCTCAACGCGGACCAATTGCTGGTGTAGAGTGGGAAGAGCGCGGACCTAACAACGTTGGCGGTAGAACGCGCGCTATTTTAGTGGATATTTCGGACGTTTCCAACAATACCGTGTATGCCGGTGGTGTGGCTGGTGGCTTATGGAAAACCACCAATTTTTTGGATGTTATACCAACTTGGACGCAGATTAATGATTTTTTTGACAATATCGCGGTATCTGCAATCGTGCAAGATCCCAACGATTCTGCTACGATGTATTTTGGAACGGGAGAAGGCTGGTATAATGGCGATGCAGTTAGAGGCTTGGGGATTTGGAAGACCGTGGATGGCGGTTCAACTTGGAATCAACTTAGCGCGACCAACAATTCGACTTTTTTATTATGTACAGGATTTACTGATAGATAGAAATGGCGCACTTTATGCCAGTACTAGAAGTGGAGGGCTACAACGCTCTGCGGATGGTGGCACTTCTTGGTCGCAAGCACTTTCTGGAGCAACAACCGATTTGGAGCTAGGACAGGACGGCGATATTTATGTGGCATCGGGAATCTTTTCAACAGGCAGCGTAAGAAAATCTGATTTTTCCACCCACGGTGCTGCAACCGGAGAAAACGGGAATTGGTTGAATATCACGCCAGCAGGCTCTTTTCAAAGAATCGAATTGGCAACAGCCCCTTCTGATTCTAACCGCGTTTATCTTTTGTGCCAAAGTGGTTCGGGCAATGGGGTAAGCAATATCTTTAGGTCGGATAATGCCTCTAGCGATAGTAGCATTACTTGGACGAGTTTGCCTGTTCCAACAATTATTGACCAAGGCAGTTATCCAGAATTTACAAGAGGACAGGCTTGGTACGATTTGATTTCAGCTGTTGACCCTAACAACGAGGATGTGGTTTATATAGCAGGGGTGGATGCCTTGCGCTCAACAGATGCAGGAAATAAACTGGACACAAATACACTACTTGGTCTTTGTTTGCTGCTACTGGATTTACGTCCGCCCAAAATGTACACGCTGACCACCATGCGATAGTTTTATGCCAGGCAGTTCCAATCAAGCGATTTGGGGAACGGATGGCGGCGTTTCCTACACAGCTAACGCTAATAATAGTCCTGGTAAACCATCCTTTGTAGATAAAAACACAGGCTACAACGTGACACAGTTTTATGCTTGTGCCGTTTCAAATGAATCCACGGATCGTTTTTAGCAGGTGCGCAGGATAATGGTACGCATCGTTTTATTGCTCCTGGCATCAATGCTACGGATGAGGTGACAGGCGGTGATGGTGGTTTTTGCCATATTGACGAGGATAATCCAAATATCCAAATTTCAGCTTATACTGGCAATAGCTATAATATTACAAGTAATGCTTGGGGAAGCAGTGCTTATGTTAGTTTTAGTGGTGGAAAATTTATTAATCCTACCGATTACGACAGCGATAATAATATTCTTTATACTGCAAATGGAACGGGCAACTACAGCCTTATCAAAAATGTTGGAACAACTAATAATACCAGTACTACTAGTGTGGCTAGTTTTTCCAGTACAGTAAGTGCTATTACTGTTTCGCCTAACACCAATCATCGCGTATTTTTCGGATTAGAACGCGGTTTAGTATTTCGAGTAGATGATGCCAATACAACTGCTCCAAGCGTCACTAACATTTCTCCGCCTGTTTCGACCCCTTACTGTTCTTCTATTGCAGTGCAGGAAGGCGACGATGACCACCTTTTGGTTACATACAGCAACTACGGCACTATTAGCGTTTTGAATCCACAGATGGCGGAAGCAACTGGACTAGCGTCGAAGGAAACTTACCAGATATGCCTGTTCGTTGGGCTGTTTTTAATCCTATCAACACCGACCAAGCCTTATTGGCAACCGAAATGGGCGTTTGGTCAACCGATGATTTGAATGGTTCAAGCACCAATTGGGGTGCCACCAATTTTAATCTAGCCAACACCAGAGTGGATATGCTACAAGTGCGTGCGTCTGATAATTTAATTGTTGCAGCAACGCATGGTCGAGGACTTTTTACCACCGATGATTTTTCGCAAGCAAGGGTGAACTTTTCACAAAACAGTAGTAGCGTCTCCGAGTATTCTGCTGCAAATGAATGTCCAAACTATACAGATGTTCAAGTGGGCATACAATCAGTACCAAGTTTATTATCGGCAGACGTTGAAGTCGGAATCACTATTGATAGTGCAACCACTGCTACTCAAGGCGTTGATTTTGAGTTGTTAAATTCAAGTTTTACGTACTTAGCTTCGGGCAACCCAACGCAATTTTTTACACTTCGTATTTACGACGATGCCGTGATAGAAAGTGCAGAAACAGTGGTACTCAACTTAGAAATTCTAAATCCAGTACCAAGTGGAGCAAATAATGGCACGCAGCTTCAACATGTTTTGACGATTCAAGACGACGATGTTGACCCTTCTGCTGCTGCCAATAATATTGCAGAAATCGGTAGTTATGATTACGCTTTATTCTCCGCTACACCTTTTAGAGGAAATTACGA
This sequence comes from Saprospiraceae bacterium, assembly GCA_012031785.1. Taxonomy (GTDB): domain Bacteria; phylum Bacteroidota; class Bacteroidia; order Chitinophagales; family Saprospiraceae; genus JAAUTG01. Next base: position 4,121 of record JAAUTG010000259.1, read on the forward strand.
GGACGAACGTTACCAAACCATCATGACTGCAGATGAGTTGTTAAATGCTGGATTTACAGCTGGTATTATAACCGAACTTGCTTTTTTTGTTGATACCAAATACAGTACTCAACCTTATAGCGGATTTACCATCAAATTGGCAAACACATCCGAAACAGACTTATCTGGCGACTTTAGTAGTGTTGCCACAACGCAGGTATATAGTGCAGACTACGAAACGGTGGAAGGCTGGAATAACTTTACTTTTAGTACGCCATTCAGTTGGGATGGGACTTCCAATTTACTGATTGAAACCTGCTTCAATAATGCTTCTTATACAGATGACGATGCAATAGGTGGCTATGATGTTGGTAATTATCTTGCAACTTACAGCCGTACAGATGGTGCAGATGGCTGTGCTATCGAGTTTTCAACTTACATTAGTACCTACAAACCCTACATTCGATTGAACATTGGCACATCTATTGACGCTGAAACCGCCCTTGTTACTTCACAAGAAGAAGAACTCGGACCAAATCAAACGGTTTACTTTTATGCTCCAGATGGAAACATCATGGCTAAAATAGAAAACCTCAGCGCGCACGACTATGGGTGTACTACGGTAACTATTGACCGCGCTGGTACTGGAGCTATTGCTCAATTAGGAGTGGAAACCACCGAAAAAGCATACTTCATCACACCTAGCAACAACAATCCAACAAGCAGTTTTAGCGTTACGCTGTACTATACAGAGGCAGAAATTGCTGGTTTTGAAGCTATTAACACAGGTGGACAAAGCAGAAACGATTTAAAAATCGCAAAATCGGAAATGTCATTCGATACGGCAACCACCGCAATAGTTCAGGCTACTAGCTTTATGGCACTACCATCTGGTGTTTTAGCCTTCACCGCTACATTTTCTGATGGACTTTCTGGGTTCACTTTAGCAAATGGAATACCCGATGATGGTGGTGGCGGAATGACGTGTCCAACTTTTATTCTGTTTGAAAATGAGATAATTCCTTCTGGAATTTATCAGGCTTCTGACTATATTGCTACGCAAGGTACAGTGGATTTAGTAGCAGGTGCAAGCGTAACATTAGAAGCAAGCAACGTGGTTACACTTTCTCCAGGATTTACAGCAGCCAATGGAACAACTTTAACGATTAAGAATACTTTTTCTCCAGGTGGCGATTGTACGCCAGCGTTGTTGCAACAGGCAATAGCAGGCAGGAGCGAAGCCATCGAAGCACTCGAAAAGTTGAGTTTGACGTTTTCGCCAAATCCATTCCGCGATGTTGCCAACATTACTTATTTCTTGCCTGAAAGTGGAAACCTGAACTTGCAGCTTTACGATTTGAATGGTAAGTTGGTAAAAACTTTAGTCACCACTCAACAGCAAGCTGAAGGATACCATCAAATCAGTTTCTCGGCAACAGATTGGAAAAGTGGCTTATACTTATTAGTTTTGAACACACAAAAACAGAAAATCACACAAAAAATTGTCGTGATGAAATAAAAAAGAGACCGCGAAAACAGCGTATCGTAGTTCCAGCTACGATACACTGTTTTATTTCATTACCAAAACCACACATCAAAAAAACTTCGGAGCAGTTCAACATTTGTAGAAAACCCCAACCACACATCAAAAAAATTTCGGAGCAGTTCAACATTTGTAGAAAACAAACCATACATCAAAAAAACTTCGGAGCAGTTTAACATTTGTAGAAAAACATAACCATACATCAAAATAACTTCGGAGAAGTTTAACATTTGTAGAAAAACTACAAATAATTTGTAACTTGTTCCAATTATTATTCATCCAATAAAAAAAATGCCAATATGGATTACCGCCACTTTTTACTGATTTTCATGTTCATCAATATTTATCAACTATTGAATGCGCAAAACATGGATGGTAAATCTTTTACCCCAACAGAAATAAACGCGATCATGGAAGCGGATACCAGCAAAGAAATGCGGGTACTCAAGATTACAAATTATGTGGACTCTGTTTTTTTGCGTATGAGTTCAATGCCTGTAAAACCAGATACTCAAGATATAGTCTTGAATCATTTCATAGCTCGCCTCTACAAGACGGTTACGCATCCAAACTCACTCGGTGTGGGTATTGCAGCGCCACAAGTAGGTATTCCAAGACAAATCATATTAGTACAACGCTTTGATAAAGAAGCCTTTCCATTTGAGTGTTACCTCAACATTAAGATTGTAGCTTACAGCGATTCTACAAAATTAACAACTGAAGGTTGCCTATCTATACCAGAGTATCGGGCAGTGGTAGAAAGACCTGATTTTGTGGAGATTGAATACGATAGAATAGATGGCTCGCACCACAAAGAAACCGTCACGGGGTTCACATCTGTTATTTTTCAACACGAGGTAGATCACTTAAACGGGATTTTGTACCTAGACCATTTGAAGGATGAACTTTACCAACGAAAGCAGCAAAAAAGGAAAACAGAAATGCTTAACCCTGCTCCAAAATAATTTTATGTGATTGAGTGAGAAGGAATGGATTTTTCCGAAGTTTTTTTTGATGTGCGTTAGGTTTTCTACACATGTTGAACTTCTCCGAAGTTTTTTTTTGATGTTTGGTGGGTTTTTCTACACATGTTGAACTTCTCCGAAGTTTTTTTTGA
>JAAUTG010000260.1 GCA_012031785.1 Saprospiraceae bacterium
TAAAAAAAACATAAAACTTTGATTATGATATAATTGCAAAATAAAGATATTAAAAAGAAGAGAAAGAAGAAATCTGTTTTTTTGCAATCCATTGGTTTTAAAAGTAGTAACTCGTATTAAGCCTGTTTGCTACTTGCATTTAGCTACTCGGTTTTAAAAAGACTTTCTTAAGTTGTACGGAAAAAATCTTGTGAATGGATGCGGATAACGTCTTAAAACGAGCTTTTTACACCTTAACGAATAACCAACCACTTCATAAGAAGAGAAAGAATAGTTTGATGCTTGATGAAGGATATTATTTTGCGAAAGATGGGTGGAGATTAATAGGACTAGGAAAGGTAAAGGCTGAACGAATGAGGACATAGATTTTAGTTAAATCTATTGTTCCGAGACCGAGTTAATGATTATCCATAACTATGGCTCATTCCCTTTTTCGTTCAACCTAGCAAAATACTTCTACATTTTCTTCAAGACTCCTCTTGATACTACTTGCTCTTCGTTGATTTCTTTTCCTACCGTAGCTTTATTGTCAGAAAAAAAGCTACTTGTGATGCTAGGAGAACAACGTCCACCCTCTTTTTCGTAAGAAAAGATACTTCCTGCTCTGATATATCCTGTGTTGTCCTCAAAAGAACAACCTATAATAGAAGGGCTTGCCTCGCCATTAAGTGCATTATTGAGAATACCACCACCATAAGTAGCTTGGTTGTTGATGATTTTACAATCTTTGATAATAGGATTACAAATTCCCATTTTACTATCGTTGTAAATAGCTCCACCGTCCAAGCCAGCTTTATTTTCGATGAATTGGCAGTTGTTTATTTTAGGGTTGCATACGCCTTCATTGGCATAGTTGTAAATACCCGCGCCATCTTGTGCATAGTTGTGGATGAAAATACAATTGGCAATAGTTGGATTTGAACTTCCTCCTCTACCTTCGTTGAACCATCCACCACCACAACGTTCCATACTACCTTTGTCGTTTGTACCGTTGGCAGCACCTTTGGTAATTGTGAAGCCGTCAATAATAGTTGCTTCACTAACATTGTGTGTGTAAAGTACACTAAAAACATTATCTTCAATAGCGGGTGTTCCGATTTCCCCACTTAAAATGGTTTTATTTTTCACCCAATCTCGTTGCTCTAAAGTAGTTTCATTTCCAATGAAGCCACCATACATTTTAACTCCATCGAATACCTCAAAGGTAGCATTGCGGTCGTCCTGATGAGTTGGATGATAAACTCCTCTTGCTACCCAAACTTGGTCGCCATAAGTGGCAGTTTCCAGTGCAGCAGCAAGGTTTCCTGTAGCGTCAGCCCAAGAAGTGCCATCACCAGTTCCGTCAGCCTTGACATAAATTGTCTTCGCTTGAAGACCTACAATAGATAAAATCAAAAAGATACAGGTAAAAATTTTCACGATAACACTAGATTAAAATCTTTTAAAACCACTTTGGTAACAGCCAAAGCAGAAAACAACAAACGTGATTGCAATGTATTTGAGCATACACTACGAATCATGTTCTAGTGATCGTGAATTTAGAAATGTAAATACAGATGACCAATACACACGAATAATATTCGTGTGTCAGGAATTTCAAAACAACTATAAGGATAAAAAATCAAACAGTGCAAAGATAGTAGCATTATTCATACTTAAAACCTTTTTTCATTTTTCTTTTTCTTTTTTAGTGTTAAGATTAAATATCCCTGCGCTTAGATTTCGATGAATAATATTGTCATTCTGAAAATCAATGATTTGTGTAAAAGCAGATAGTATATAGAGGTATTTAAGAAGTGCTTGATACTTTTTTGTGAATTCTTCTGAGTAACTTAGATTGAAAATTAGTAAATCTTTTTATCTTCACCGCTACTAAAATTGTTCTACAAAGTGGATGGCGTACTTCCACTTTATTTGTCCAACACACCTATTAAATAAAGACAATGAATAATGTAATACATCATAGCCTATTTGGTGAACTAGATATTTACCTTTTCAAAGCTGGAAAGCACTATAAAGTGTACGAAAAAATGGGTAGCCATATTATAGAAGTAGATGGAGTTAGGGGTACTTATTTTGCTGTTTGGGCACCCAACGCTTTAGATGTGTCTGTGATTGGAAATTTTAATTATTGGAATAAGTCTTCTCACCCACTTGCGGCTCGTTGGGACGGCTCTGGCATTTGGGAGGGTTTTATTCCAAATATTGATAAAGGCACACTTTATAAGTATTACATCTCTTCTAATACGGGTGCCTATTTAGAGAAAACAGACCCTTACGCTAGGTTCTTTGAAGTACCGCCTAAGACTGCCTCCATCGTGTGGGATGATAATTACGAGTGGAAGGACACTGAATGGTTAAATACCCGTCGTGAAAAAGCAGGACAACCACAACCCTACTCCGTTTATGAAGTGCATTTAGGGTCTTGGCTCAAAAAACATGGTGGCGCAGTCTCGCTTTCCTACCGCGAATTAGGGGAAGCATTGGTGAAGTACGTATTGGAAATGGGGTTCACTCACGTAGAGCTTTTGCCTGTGATGGAGCATCCGTACTATCCTTCTTGGGGGTATCAAGTTACTGGATATTTTGCGCCAACTAGTCGTTTTGGGGTACCAGAAGATTTTAAATATTTGATAGACCAATTGCATCAAGCAGGTATTGGGGTTATTTTGGATTGGGTACCTTCTCATTTTCCGATGGATGAGTTTGCAATAGCCAAATTTGATGGAACTTATCTTTACGAACACGCTGATCCTAGAAAGGGCTTTCATCCAGATTGGAAGAGTGCTATTTTCAATTATAGTCGTAATGAGGTACGTAGTTTCCTCATTTCCAATGCTTTATTCTGGATAGAACAATTTCATGCAGATGGGTTGCGCGTGGATGCAGTGGCTTCTATGCTTTATTTGGATTACTCAAGAAAAGAAGGCGAGTGGATACCAAACCAATATGGGGGACGTGAAAATCTGGATGCGATTTCTTTACTTAAAGAGTTTAACGAAACTATTTACAAAGCGTATCCAGATGCAATAACAATTGCAGAAGAATCTACTGCTTGGCCCGGTGTATCTCGACCTGCTTACACAGGTGGCTTAGGTTTTGGTCAAAAATGGATGATGGGCTGGATGCACGACACGTTAAAATATTTCAAGCAAGACCCACTTTATAGAAAGTATCACCACCACGATATTACCTTTAGTTTGGTGTATGCTTTCACAGAAAATTTCATGTTGCCACTCTCTCACGATGAGGTGGTGCATGGTAAAAAATCATTGCTTTACAAAATGCCAGGCGACGAGTGGCAACGCTTTGCTAATTTACGTTTATTATTTGGTTATATGTTTACTCATCCTGGTACGAAACTCTTGTTTATGGGGGCAGAGTTCGGACAGAGCAGTGAGTGGAGTGAAGAAAAAGGATTGGAATGGTGGTTATTGGACTTTCCTTATCACAAAGGAGTACGCAATTGGGTAAAAGTTCTCAATGAATACTATCGAAATTCCCCTGCGCTTTACGAAGAACAGTTTGAGCAACAAGGATTTGAATGGATAGAATTGAATGACGGACGCAACAGTATCGTCAGTTACCTCCGAAAGGAAAAGAAGGTAGCAAGATGCAGTTGGTGGTTTGCAACTTTACACCTATCACTCATCAATCTTATAAATTGGGTTGCCCAACCAGTGGCTTATGGAGGCAAGCACTCAATAGCGATGAAATGCAATATGGTGGTAGTGGCATGACCAATCACCTTACTATACAGGCTACCAACAATGGATGGCATTTTCGTCCTTTTTTCTTTGACTATTGTAGTGCCACCTTTGGCAATTTTAGTATTTGAGGCTTTGGATTAGTGAGGCTAAGTAGTTTGATGTATCAAATAATAAAATAGTGATAGCATCCTACTTTGGTCATTTGCTTTCAAAAAAGTGGTTCTCATGCCTGTGCAGAAAGCGTATGAATTGAGCTTATTCCAAATAGTTACATTTGAATAGCAAAAAGTAACTTGCGACGTTAGCGATTATATTCACCAGTTCATTCTATGACGGATTGAACTGGTGTTTTGAAGCTCTGAAGCGTAGCTATTTCTTCTTGTTCAAGGGGTTTACCCAAATAAATTAATTTCATATCTTCTTCATGCCTCCATTCGTCAAAATGATAAGGAACAAGCTGTAGTTTCAGTTTACCCTTACCGTTCATAACAAAAAGTGGGGCTCTTCTTTGGTTATGCTGCATTATTTTTAATAGTTCCCGTAAATGTGCTTTAGAATGAATGTCAACTTCATAGATGTTGGGATAGTCCCTTATTACTTCACTTAGATTGATAAAGTCGTCTTGATAAGAGAAAATACCTTGCTTAGGTAGGGCATCATAGTCTAATCGCATTTCACTAGGCGTAATTAAACGAAAAACACCTTTTTCGCCAAATATTTTACTGTATTTTTTGATAGCATATTCATTAACTTCTTCACTACTTGTTAATGCAATTAAATATTCTATATCTACTAGCTCTAGGTCATCGCTAAGGTCTTCTGTAAATACATTCGTTTGCATCACCTCTAGCCCTTCTTGTTTTGCTTTCTCCAAGTTGTTTACTGAATTGTCCGCTATCACTACGCGGTAACCGCGTTCTTTGAGGTATTGACTAATAATTACTGCCACTGGATTTGCACCAACAATCAGCACGCCAGTTAAGTTTTCTTGCGTCACTTTGAGCCATTTGGCAATCAACTTGGCAGTAGTTGCATTAATGAGAACGGTACCCAATACAATCATGAATACTAAAGGCGTTACGTACTCTGCATAAGGCTCTCCCTTATTCAACAACTGGAGTCCGAACAACGAAGCAATACCTGCCGCAACAATTCCTCTTGGTCCCATCCAAGAAATGAATAATTTTTCATTGAGTTTCATTCCTGATTTCCAAGTGCTTACGAATACGGTTATAGGTCGAAGTACAAAAACAACAATTGTGAACAATGCCCAGCAACGCCAGTCTAACAATAATTGAATATCCTCAATATCAATATTTGCAGCTAAAATGATGAATAACATGGAGATTAAAAGTACACTCAACGATTCTTTAAAGAATAAAATTTCCTTGAGTCGTGGTGTATCCAAATTTCCAAACACAACACCCATTACCACTACTGCGACTAAGCCTGATTCCGCTGCCATTAGGTCCGAAAGTACAAACACCATCAGTACTGATGCCAATGTAAAAACATTGAGTAGGAAATGCGGAATCAAATCCCTTTTTAGCATCTGGTAAAGCCCATAAGCAGTCAAAGCTCCTATCACTACACCGTTAATGGTCACTTGCAGAATATGCTTTATGGTTTCTAAAGTGTACTCCGTGCCACCGTGTTCAGTGGTGATAAACTCAAAACAAGTACGGCAGTCAAAGCCCCGACAGGTCTATAAGAAATACTCTCCCATTTAGAACAGCAGATACATTATGTTTTAGCGGAATATTTTGTAAAATAGGAGCAATTACTGTGGGTCCAGTTACAATAATCAATGCTCCAAACAGAAAAGCGATTTCCCAGCTGATTTCAGGTAAGAAAACTTTAGCGAGTAATCCTGCTCCAATAAACGTTATGAGAGCACCTAGTAAAATCAGCCTAAGAATAGCACTACCTACATCTCTAACTTCGCTTCGCTTTAAAGTTAGCCCTCCTTCAAAAAGAATAACTCCAATAGCCAGTGATACAAAGTAAAATAAGCTCTCTCCAGGAAATAAACCCCTATTGGATGCTTCATCAAAAATGGGTTGAATAAACTTTTCTCCATTATTCCAAAGCGATGCAATGGGACCGACTAAAAGTCCAATCAAAATTAGGGGTAAGATAGCAGGCACTTTTACTCGCCAAGCAATCCATTGTGCCGCTATTCCAAGTATGATGATACTTGCTAATTCTACCATGTGTAAGTTGTTTAGATTCTTCTGCAATTACAAAAATTATCAACCTTTTTTTATAATTGGCTTATTGAGCCTTTTGATTAGGCTATGAAAAAATGTGTAGTTTTTGAGCGTTTTACTTTTGCTTGGGTAAATGATTTTTACGTTTGTTTTATCCAATTTTTGCTCTTTTCACTAAGTAAGACTGCAAAATAGATTTGAAGCCTTTGTGAATATCCGCTTCCACGAAGTCTATTTTATACTGCATACATTTTAGCTTTAGGTTGGAAGTAAAAGTTTGTACTTGCTGCACATAATATTCTTTGACTTGATTGGGTTGTAGTTTTACTTTTTCACCTGTTTCCATGTCCACGAACAAATAAGGGCGATTTTCAAATTCAAACTCCAGTTCCTTTGCTCTATCCACCACATGAAAAAGGACTACCTCATGCTTGTTGTGTTTGAGGTGTTGTAAAAGCAGAAAAAAGCTGCTCTGTATCTTCTGATTGCTCGAACATATCGCTAAAAATGAACACTAAGGAACGTTTATGGATGCTTTCTGCAATTTCGTGTAGAGATTTGGCAGCAGAGGTTGGTCTATTTAAAGCCGTTGTTTGCACCAACTCGTCCAAATAGGTGAGTAAAAGCCGATAGTGGGACGTGCTTAATTTACAGTTAGTGTGGGTGCGTAGGGTTTCATCAAAAATACTCAAACCGAAGGCATCGCGCTGACGTTTGAGTAAATTCATTAAAGCCGCAGCAGCGAGTACAGAAAAGCGCAGTTTATTGGTGTAAGCAGCACCTTTGTTTGCCACTTCTGGGAAAATACATGGGAGGAC
>JAAUTG010000261.1 GCA_012031785.1 Saprospiraceae bacterium
TCGTTTAAATTAAAAACCTTTGCAAAAAGCTGTAAATAAATCAATTACAATAAATTTTCATTTCCTTAACCCCACCTCAGTGTTGTCTGTTGATGGTGTGAATCAACTTTTCAATTTGAGTTACTTCCCTGTCAACTTTCTTTTACAAAAAAAACGTTGCTTAAATCAATACCGACGAGTTTTAAATTGTGGATTTTAGTCTAGGTTTCGCTCCAAGCGAAACCCGTGGAAATGATTGAGTACACATATATTAAACTCCAAATTTTAGGGAGGGTTGCGCTCTAAACGAAACCCCACTTAGATTTAAGGATGAATTTTTCCTTCTCCTTTCTTTTCTTTGTCATTTTTTTTAAGAATTGTGAAAAATAAAAATTTTATACAAGTGGCAAAAACAAAAACAAAATGTCAAATAAGTCATAAAAAACAGCTATCTACTGCCGAGAATGACGATTTAAAATATTATCAGCATGGATAAAATTTAGTTCACACTAAGTTAACGTTTATTTAATTATTAGTTAAGGTTAGAGATGTAAATTTGTGGATTAAATAATAGCATTTTAAAAAATCCATTTATCATTTAAATCTCTCAATATGAATAAATTAATGTATCTGTTACTCGCTTTAGTATGGAGTACAGTCGGCATGGCGCAGCAAACTGTGATCATCACGGATGCCAGCCTTCAAGGTAACCAAACTTACAATTGGACGAAGAACAACACTTACTTGTTGGATGGTCTAGTATATTTGGAAGCTGGTGGAGTGCTTAACATTGAAGCTGGAACTGTTATTAAAGGCAGAACGGTTCCTTCCACTAATGATTTGAGTTCTTCTTTAATCATTACACGCGGTGCAAAGATTAATGCTGTGGGTACGGAAGCGGCACCAATCATTTTTACAGGAGAATTGGACGACCTCACTATCACAACGGACGTAACCGCAAATGACAACCAACTTTGGGGTGGTTTGATTATTTTAGGAAACTCTATTGTAGGTGAAGATGGTGGTACAGATGTTATTGAGGGTATTCCTTCCACTGAAACCCGTATTCAGTATGGTGGTAATGTTCCTAATGATAACTCTGGTACTTTAAAGTATGTCTCCATCCGTCATGGTGGTTCTGTGCTTGGTGCAGATAATGAAATCAATGGCTTAACACTAGGTGGCGTAGGTAGTGGAACTGTTATTGACTATGTAGAAGTGTTTTCTACTAAAGACGACGGTATCGAAATTTTTGGTGGTACAGTCAACTTGAAGCACGCGGTAGTATCTTTCGTAGGGGATGATGCTTTTGACTTTGATGAGAGTTATGAAGGTATCCTTCAGTTTATATTTTCATTGACAGGCGATGCAGCAGGAGAACACGCCGTAGAATATGACGGCTCTGAAGAAACTAATTTATTGCCAAAAACAATAGGAAAAATCTACAACGGTACTTTTATTGGTGCAGGATTAAATTCACCCAACACGACTTCAAGAGGTCTTCGCTTGCGCAATGACGGTGCCGTACAGTTTTGGAACTGTATTTGGACAGACGTTGCGGACTATATGTTCCGTGTAGATGATACTTCTGTAGGTCGTTTAGCGGCTGGGGAATCCGCTTTCGCTAACAATATAGCTTGGAATTTTGGCGCAGGTAGATATGTACAAGGTAATAATGCCACCGTATTTGCTGCCCTTGCAGCGGGTAACACGTTGCAAGCGGATACTAAATTAGGCGGTATTGCAAGAACACCTATCAACGGATTGGACCCTCGCCCTAGCAATGGTTCTCCTGCGCTTTCAGGTGCAGCTACACCTGCTGATGCTGGAGTAGTTGCAACTACTTATCGCGGAGCATTCAGTAACAGCAACAACTGGGCTTTGGGTTGGACTGCATTGAGCCAATATGGTTACTTTGGTGACTTGGCAGAGGTGGACAACATTATCACAGATGCAGATATTCAAGCAGGCGATACGTTAATACTTACTAATGATGTAGAATGGATATTAGATGGCTTTGTCTATGTAGAAGAACGTGCTTGTTTAATTATTGAACCAGGCACAGTTATTAAAGGAAAGACAATTCCTTCCTCCACCGATTTAACTTCAGCACTTATTGTAGCTAAAGGTGGAAAAATCATTGCTGATGGTCGTGCGGATGCACCGATTATTTTTACTGGAGAAATTGACGATTTGACTTCTAACACAGACTTAACTGCGAATGACAACCAGCTTTGGGGAGGTTTAATCATTTTGGGTAACGCGCCAGTCGGTGAGGACGGCGGCGTGGATGTTATCGAAGGTATCCCGTCCACAGAAACTCGCATTCAATACGGCGGCAATAACCCACAAGATACCTCTGGTATTTTAAGATATGTGTCTATTCGTCACGGTGGTTCTATACTAGGTGCAGACAACGAAATCAATGGCTTAACGATGGGTGGCGTAGGAAACGGTACTATCGTTGACTATGTGGAAGTATTTGCTAACAAAGACGACGGTATTGAAATCTTTGGTGGTACAGTTGTTGTAAAGCACGCAGTAATTGCTTTTGTGGGAGACGATTCTTACGATGTGGATGAGGCTTGGAGTGGTTATGGTCAATTCATTTTCTCTCTAGCAGCAGGCGAAAACGGTATGGAGTACGATGGTACAGAAGGCACTACATTCAGCTGTGCAACCGAACCAGTAGGACGCATCTACAATGCCACTTTTATTGGCGATCCTGCTAACTCTATCAGCCGTGGCGCAAGAATCAGAAACAATGGTTCTGCTCAAATTTGGAACTCTATTTTTGCAGATATTAGTGATTACGTATATAGTTTTGATGCAAACAGTTGTGGCGCAAACGCAGTAGTCGGAAATTTTGTGGCACCTGGCTTTAGAACTTTGGTGAACGGCATACAGCCTAGCACTTTCAATGTGCGGCAGATTAATCCCCAGTTGGCAGGTATTTCAAGAATGCCAAACAGAGGTCTTGACCCACGTCCAAATGCAGGTTCTCCAGTCTCTTTTGCAGCTACGTATGGCGACAACAGAGAAGCAGCGAGAGTACCTTTTTCTGGTGCGTTTTCTAATGCAGAAAACTGGGCTTTAGGCTGGACTGCACTTGACGCTTATGGCTACTTTGGCGACCTAGCAACTACAGAGTTAAAAACGATAAGAGACATAGATATTCAAGCTGGTGATACACTGACTTTGACCAATACAAACGATTGGTTGTTAGATGGTTATGTGTACGTAGAAGAAGGAGCTTGTTTGATTATTGAGCCAGGAACTATTGTAAAAGGTAAAACTGTACCTTCTTCACTAGAATTAGCTTCTGCTTTGATTATTGCAAGAGGTGGAAAAATTATCGCAGAAGGTACAGAAGAAGCACCAATTATCTTTACAGGCGAGCTAGATGATCTTTCTTCTACCACTGATGTACGGCGAACGATAACCAACTCTGGGGAGGTTTGATTATTTTGGGTAAAGCTCCAATAGGAGAAGAAGGTGGTGTGGATGCTATCGAAGGGATTCCTTCTACGGAAACTCGTATTCAGTATGGAGGAACTATTCCAACAGATAATTCTGGTATTTTGAAATATGTATCTATCCGTCATGGTGGTTCTGTACTGGGTGCAGACAACGAAATTAATGGTTTAACTTTGGGTGGTGTAGGTAGTGGTACAGAAATTGACTATGTGGAAATTTTCGCTACGAAGGACGATGGGATTGAAATTTTTGGCGGTACAGTAAATCCAAAACATATCGTCACTGCTTTTGTTGGTGATGATGGTTTTGATGTAGATGAATCTTGGAGTGGTTTCAGCCAATTTGTATTTGGAATTGCTGCAAACGAACACGCTATTGAGTACGATGGTACGGAAGATGCCGATTTCACTTGCGCTACTGAACCAGTGGGACGTATTTACAACGGTACTTTCATTGGCGACCCAGCTAACTCTATCAGCCGTGGCGCAAGAATCAGAAGCAATGGTTCTGTTCAAATTTGGAACTCTATTTTTGCAGATATTAATGACTATATATATCGTTTTGATGCCAACAGTTGTGGTGCCAACGCAGTAGCAGGAAATATCGTAGCTCCAGGTTTCAGAACCTTGGTGAATGGTACACAACCTACTATTTTTGATGTAGCACAGGTGAATCCAGATTTTGGCGGTATTTCAAGATTACCAAATGGTGGCTTGGATCCTCGTCCAAACTTGAACTCTCCTATTTTTACTGGCGTAGCGACACCTGCGAGCAATGAAGCAGAAGTGGTAAATTATCGCGGTGCTTTTGATTGCGATAACTGGATGAAAGGCTGGTCTGCATTGAGCCAATACGGATACTTTGGAGAACTAGCAACTTGTACTTCAAGCACTTATCAAGAAAATGAAAATGGCGTAGCAGTAAGCACTTATCCTAACCCAGTTTATGGTTTCAACACTAATGTTAGCTTTGAGTTGCCACAAGCGTCTGACGTGACTTTGAAATTATATGATATGACCGGTAAATTGGTCGTTGCTAATGACTTAGGTCGTGCGGCGGCTGGTACAAACAACGCTACATTAAATGTTGGACAGTTGTTATCTGGCTTGTATGTTTTAGCAGTAGAGACTTCTTTTGGAACAGTAACTCAAAAAATTACTGTTTTCAATCGCTAATTATAAAATTGAGAACTAGTATTTATTCAGCCGTCCCATTGCGAATGGGACGGCAACTTTATTATCACAACATTTAATTATGAAACTCAAGTTAACACTCTCTTTGCTAGGAGTCCTTGCTGCGTGTATGTCCTTTGGGCAAGGTACTATCAGTGGAACGCTATTCGATGAATCAAATAGTGAACCACTTTTGTTTGCTAACGTAGTAGTATCAGGTACTACAGACGGTGCATCTACGGATTTGGAGGGCAAATATCAACTGGAACTGGCAGCGGGCACTTACACCATCGAAGCTAGTTACACAGGCTACCAAACTAAAATTGTTCAAGAAGTGGTAGTTCAGGATGGTCAGGTTACTTATTTGGATATTGCGTTGAGTGAAGAAGCAGAATTGTTACAGGAAGTTGTGGTGACTGCTACTGTGATTCAGCGTTCTGAAAACGCACTATTGCTATTACAAAGAAATTCTGATAAAATTCAAGACGGTATCTCTTCTCAAGAAATGAGCCGCTACTCGGTAGGTGATGCAGCAGGTGCGATGAAGCGCGTAACTGGTGCCACTGTTAGTGGTGGTAAGTATGTCTATATCAGAGGTTTAGGAGATCGCTATTCCATTTCGCAGTTGAACGATTTAATCATTCCAAGTGCTGACCCGTATCGCAATAGTGCGCAATTGGACTTGATTCCCACCAACTTGTTGGATAACATCATCACTACTAAAACATTTACTCCTGATCAGCCCGGTACTTTTACAGGAGGTAACATCAACATCAAAACTAAGAGTTTTCCAGAAGAGTTTTCTTTTACAGTTTCTCTATCTAGCACTTTCAACTCACAGTCCAACCTAATTGATGACTTTTTGAGCTATGAAGGTGGCAATAACGACTACTTCGGATTTGATGATGGTTCAAGAGAACGCCCTAGTTTGTTGGATGAGCCAGATGTATTCGCTACATTAAGCACTAGAACCCCTTTGATTGCTCGTTTGAACTTAGATGTAGATGGTGATGGTAAAAGAGACGGGGAAACGTATGCAAGAGCAGCAGATAGAGCGATTAGATCATTGAGTAGAGAATTTACACCTGATTCGGTTAGTACGCCTCTTGGTCATGGTATCTCTATTTCTTTTGGCGACCAGTACAAAGTGTTAGGTAATTCATTAGGTGTGATTTTGGCGGCTTCTTTCAAAGAAGACTATCAGAACCTTCCAAATTACGCAAGAGCAAACTGGATCTTGCAAGATATTGGAAGAGGTGATTTATTCAATCAAGGGGACTTTTCCGAAACGCTTAGTACACAATCTCCTTCTTTAAATGGCTTGTTGGGCTTGGCGTATCGAATCGGCAATAGCACCACCATTACTTTTAATGGGTTATATAACCACAGTACAGACAAAACATCGCGTTTTATTTTTGGAGAGCGTCCTGAAAATATTTTGAATCCAGACTTTTTGGAGGGTCGTTCTTTGGTCTTCACAGAACGCGATTTAGTCAACGCACAGTTAGGTGGAGAACACGTACTGGCGAATTTCAACAACTTGCGTATCGAATGGAAATTGAGCCAATCTCAGTCCACGCTGTACGAACCAATGACTAGATTCTTTGAAAATCAATTCAATATAGAAACTGGCGATTATGTAATCCCTGCTTCTAACGTGAGAAGACCATTCTATTTCTTCCGCAATTTGGAAGATACACAGCAAGATGCCAAACTGGATATTACTATTCCGTTTGCTGGAAAATCAGGTAACAAGTAAAATTTGGTACTTTAATTACGCGCAAAGATCGCGAGTTTGAAGAACAACGTTACCAAATTGAAGAACACGTAGGTTTTACAACACCGTATTCAGGAGATCCTGATACTTATTTGTCGGATGATAATATTGGTATCATTAGTCAAGAAGGAGAAAGATATATTTTGGGTAATTATTTGGTGAATGCTTCCCAGTTGCAGAACATCTACTCTGGTACAGACGATGTAAATGCTTTTTATGGGATGTTGACTTACAACCTCACCGACAAATTGAAATTTATCGGTGTGGTAGATACGAACAAACCAATTTGTTTACCTCTAGTGCCGATACCACTAAATCACCGAAGTCT
>JAAUTG010000262.1 GCA_012031785.1 Saprospiraceae bacterium
GCACCAATTGCACCATAATGAGCCAACCCACAGTCGTAAGCACATTTGCAAGCCCGCACGAGCCAACGCTCAATCCAAAGGCTTGCAAAAGAGCTGCAATTTTCCCACCGCACCCGTGCCAATTTGTTGTATCTTTGCTTCGATGAAAAGTTTTGAAAAAATACTATTGTACGATAACGAACTGCCTGTTGATTATGCCGATAGGATAGGATTATCCTATTCTGTATTTGTTACCCAAAACCATAAGAAAATAAAGGACAATTTCTTACTCCTTCAGCAATTGCCCGATTTATGGGTAACATGGCAAAATCGGATAAAAGCCATATTTCGATACTTGACCCAGGATGTGGAACAGCTATATTAAGTTGTGCAATTATTGAGAGTTTAGTGGGTTCAAACTCAAATTTAAAATCCATTAGTCTTGATTCATACGAAATAGATAACGATATACTACCATTACAACAAGTGTTTTAGATTTTCTAAAGGATTGGTTAAACGGTAAGGATATTTCATTTCAATACAATCTGATTAAGGACGACTTTATATTAAAAAATGCAAGCGTGTTAAAAAGCGAAAAATTGCTTTTTAACAATCCTGCTACCAAAGAGTATGACTTTGTAATCTCAAATCCTCCTTATTTCAAACTTAAGAAAGAAGATAATCGTGCTAAAGCAGCCGAATCAATAACCAGTGGACAACCTAACATTTATGCTTTGTTCATGGCAGTTTCTTCTAAAATGCTTTCCCAAAACGGACAATTAATATTTATAACCCCCCGAAGCTACGCTTCGGGCAGTTATTTTAAGTCGTTTAGGGAGTTTTTCTTTAATAATGTTGCAATTAATCAAATTCATCTTTTCGATTCTCGAAAAGATACTTTTAATCGTGACAATGTGTTACAGGAGACCTTGATTATAAAAGCTACAAAAGGGAACAATACGAAAATAGATTCTTTAGTTGCGATTACCAGCACAAAAGGCATAAATGATTTGGCAAACCCGAGGTTAAAAACCTATCCACAAAATCAAATCTTGAATTTAAAAAGCAAAGAAAAGATTTTGCATATTCCTATTAACGATGAAGAAGAAGAAATCATTGATTTGTTTCGTAGTTGGAATGGTTCGTTAAATAAATATAATATCCAGATTTCTACTGGTCCTGTTGTAGCTTTCAGGGCAACTGAGTATATCAGGGAGGTTTATGAAAATCACACCGTTTTTCTTGCCCCTCTGATTTGGTTACACAATGTTTACAAAATGCATATTGACTGGCCTATTCACAAACCTAACAAAGCTCAATATATTCAAATTTTGCTCTGGCAGTATGTCTTTGTTGCTTCCCAATAAAAATTATATCCTTTTGCGCCGTTTTAGTGCAAAAGATGACAAAAGTAGGCTAATAGCTTCTCCTTATTTTGCAAAACTTCAAGATGCCGAATTTATTGGAGTTGAAAACAAGGTTAATTACATTTATCGTCCAAAAGGAGAATTAGAAAGAAATGAAGTTATTGGTTTGGCTGCAGTATTAAATAGTAAATTATTCGACAACTATTTTAGGATTTTCAACGGAAACGTAAATGTGAGTGCAACTGAGTTAAGAGAAATGCCTTTACCTCCATTAGAGTTAATTAAACAAATAGGTGACCAATTGATTTTAAATAATACCGATTTCTCCCAAGAACTGGTTGACGACCTTGTTGCCCAAACCCTCACAAATAAAAACGAACTTGCTATATGAGTAAGCTAACCGAAGCACAACAAATTCTTGCAGCATTTAGATTACCAAAACAACAACAAAATGAACGCTCTGCATTAACCCTTCTTGCATTATGCAACCTTAAAGAGACAGACAATTGGAAAGCTTCTCAAAAAATCAGCATGGCAGTTGTTGGTAACAAGGACAATGCAAAATATGAAGGTGTAATGCGGTTTATAGCCGAACATTATAATAAAAAGTATGCGGAAAATAGTCGGGAAACATTTCGCCGTCAAACATTACATCAATTTGTTCAAGCAGGAATTGTAGAGCATAACCCCGAAAATCCACAACTGCCAACCAATAGTAAGGACAATCATTACAGACTTACTGATGCTGCCCTAAAAGTTATTCGTGCTTTTGGTACAAAAAAATGGAATGAAGAAGTAAAGGTTTTCGGCAAAAATGTTGGTTCATTGCAGGAAACATATAATAAAAGCAGAAACTTACAAATGATACCTGTCAAGCTTTCCAATGGAAAGGAATTAAAGTTTTCCCCCGGAAAACATAATCAGGTTCAGGTTGCAATTATAAAAGAATTTGCATCAAGGTTTGCTCAGGGTAGCGAGCTTTTATATGTTGGAGATACAGCAAATAAAGACTTATATGTTGATAGCGATTCTTTAAAGGCTTTGGGAATACCCATCAATGAACACAGCAAATTACCCGATGTTGTTTTGTACGACAAAAACGTAACTGGCTCTTTCTTATTGAGGCAGTTACATCACATGGCCCTGTTTCTCCCAAACGAATTGTAGAACTCGAAAAATTCCTGAGAGATTGCAAAGCTGGAAAGGTTTATATCTCAGCTTTCCCCGATTTCAAAGAATTCAAAAAACATACTGCTGATATAGCATGGGATACCGAAGTTTGGTTGATGGATTCTCCTGAACACATGATACATTTTAACGGAGACCGTTTTATGGGACCAAGATAAATTTACTATGTGTGGCAGACAATAAGAAAAATATAAACAACCTTCATGGACTGGCGCAATTTGCCTTGTTTGTATCGTCCTATTTGCCATTGTTTTTTTTAATAATTGTACGGCAAGTTTCAGAAAATTTCGATTATTTTCATTGGGCAGGTTTCACTTTCATAGGAGTTAAATTCTTTGTATTAAAATTTGGACTTTCATCGGTATTGACTCTGGCTTCGATTGTTGGCTGCTTTGGTTTTATTCAAACTTTTGGCAATATTCAAGAAGTAGCAAAAAATGGGTTTCCGGTAAAGGTGAAAGATGTTAAGAATAAGAACAGCGAATCCATTGGTTATATAGCTACTTATATAATTCCATTATTATTTCAAAGCTTTAGTGGTTGGTTTGAGTGTTTATCAGTATTATTTATATTGGCAATAATTTATCGTATCTATATTAACTCATCATACTTTTAATAAATCCATTTTTGAGTTTTCGTTATGCAATCTATGAAATAGAATATACTTTTAACGAGAGAACTAAGAATGGATTGATTATATCAAGAGACAAGTATTTGGAGGAAGATACAAATATTAAATTATACGAAATCGGTCATAAACTTTATTTTGCAACCACTTACAACCCGAAATAATGATTTTAGATGAATTAAACGAAAAGCTTGAAAACATTGAGGTAGATAATACCTATTTGTATTTCATTACCCGTGTCTTAAAACCCGAATTTAAAAAGACAAGTAAAGTAATGGATAAGTTTGTTTTTAATGTATATCAGATAGACGTAAACGATGAAATACGACAACATCTATATTCTTTAACTCAGGAGCAATTAAAGTATCTTCTAAAGAAAAAAACGGAATTGCACGAGTACGATGTAATTACAGATGATACTGAGCAACTTTTCACCTATCAGATGACTAACAAGGCAATGTCATTTGCCGATGTTGTAAACAAGCAATTAAAATCGACTCCTCCCAAAATTCAAAGTCTCGAAGAGATAATTGCTTTAGAAGAATTATGGGCTTATTGTGTTGGCTTTTTTCACAATGAAAAGTGACTGGATTTACACATTCAGAAAAATACTTCAGGCAAAGTGGCTATTGATGAAAAAGATGGGAACCAAAAAAACGCAATTCAAAAAAGTCTAAGAACTATTTTCAATACAAAAAGTCAAAAGCTTGAACTAATTGAGGGCGAAACAGTCAATTTAGATAAGCAAGTGGATTGTATTTTCTATAACGACACGTTTTATATTGCCAAGAAAACACAGTTTGAGCAAATTGTAGGTCTTGAAGAGGAATTTAAAATACTAGCGACCGAAGTCATTACCGAACTCGAAGCCACTAATATGATAGAAGGGCTTGAAATTATGGCAAAGCAAATTGAAAGCAATCCGGCAATTCACAGAAAGTTAGTTCGTTTGGCAAAGATTGGCAACTATCGTGAATTAAATGAAAAAGTTGTTAAGACAATGGTAAAGGTTTGTAAATCACATGGAGATAAGTTGAAAATTAAAGACGGTAAACTTTTGATTGAAAACGAAAGTGATATAGATTTAGCATTGAAAATGCTTGGTGATTATTACAAAAGAGGAGAGGTTTCAGGTAAAGCTTATGGAACATATGCAGGTAAGCAAATCTCAACCACCGAATAATATCTATTGCCATTATTTAATAATATTTGAAAAGTCTGTTAATAATTTTGAGTTAAACGTGCCGTTTTTTAAAACAATTTTTTAAATTTCGGTACGTTATTTACCTAATTATTAACTTTTAAATTGGAAATCATGGCAAGTACCAGCGAAACCGGCCACCCAATCAATGTGGCAAACTTCGACGTCATTATTGCAGACGTTACGTCTTATGGGGCAATCTACAATCCTTCAAAGGCAAGTTTAAAAATTGCGGCATTAACAGCCCTATCAACCGCATCAAAAACAGCAGTTAACGCAGTAAGCGCAGCCGAACCAGCTTACAAGTTAGCTCGTGATGCAAGAGACGCAGCATTTAAACCGCTAAGTCCATTAGTTACAAAAGCTATTAACGCTCTTAAAGCAACGGACACAACCGCACAGGTTGATGAAACAGCACAAACCATTGTTCGTAAGCTGCAAGGTCGTAGAGCGACCCCAAAAAGACAGAAGAAGAAAAGAAAGTTGCAGCCGATGCAGGCAAGGAAGTAGTTGAAATTTCATCATCACAAATGAGTTTCGATAGCCGTATAGATAACTTCGATAAATTTGTTAAGCTCTTAACGTCTGTTACATTATACGCTCAAAATGAAGCTGATTTAAAAGTAACAGCACTTACAGCCGTTTTAACTGATTTAAAAACCAAAAACGCTGCCGTTATAGCAGCCGAAGTTCCTTTAAATAATGCCCGCATTACCCGTAACGACGTCCTGTATAAACCAAATACAGGCTTGGTTGATATAGCATTGGACGTAAAAACATATATTAAGTCAGTATTTGGCGCATCAAGCCCCCAGTACAAAAAGATAAGCAAGATTAAATTTACAAAACCAAGATAAAAAGTAGCGACAATCTACCTGATTAAAATAAAAACGTCAGCACTTGATAAAATAACAAGAGGGTTTGAAATATCAACCGAAGGGGTTGACGTTTTTATTAAAGGGTCTGGAATATTAAGCGGAGGGTTTCAAATATTTGTTAAAGGGTTTAATACTTTTAACGAAGGATTTGAAATACTTGACGGAGGAATTGATGGTTTTAACAAAGGGTTTCATGTAATTGATAAAGGGATTTAAAAAATGAGTAAAGCAAAGTTTGTAACAAGCCCACGCACAAGGTCAAGCACATTTGCAATTCGCACAAAACCCACCCTCAAACCAAAAATTGCAAAAGAGCTTGCCCTTCTCCAACCGCACATGGATAGTTTAGTGCAACTTGAAAGGATTGAAAACCAGACGATTAAAAAATAAAACCCAGCTGCTAACAAGCGGTCATACGCCATTGGGGGGTTTAGTGGTAAGGCAAGTTCAGTTCTCGCTGGCAAGTTTTGTAACAGGGGATAGGGACATAGCCACGAAGCCCCCAACGGCGCATACCGCCAACCGTTAGCGGTCAGGCTAAGACGATCAAATTAAACAGACAATTATAAATTATGACAAACATTAAATATCAAATAGTAAGACCTGACGACATCAAAAATATTGAACTTATTGCCGACTGGTATTTAAATGAATGGAACATTCCCGTTCAGACCACAATTGACAAAACAAAAAAACTTTTGGTAGACAATTTTGAGTTTCAAATTTTAATGACACTTGACAATAAAACTATTGCAACAGGTGGACTATACAACCACGTTGGACTACTTGACAAAGAACCAAGATTAAAAATTTACAAAAATTGGTTGGCTTTGGTTTACACGACACCAGAAAACAGGGGAAAAGGCTTAGGTGCTTTAATTTGCAGACACATACAAACACAAGCAAAAGACCTTGGACTAAAAGACATTTATCTATTTACTCACACAGCAGAAAATTTATACAAACGACTTGAATGGCAACAATTAGAAAGACTTGCTTTAGGTGGAAAAGAAATAGTGGTAATGAAAAAAGAATTGTAAAAATAACCTATAAATGTTTATAACAAATACACTTTGGTTTGAGATTTCTGTTGTCAGTATAATTTATGCTTTGGGTAATATTTTAATGGGACACTTCGAAGAAAGAACCCCAAAAATCCGGAGAGTTGGAAAATACCTTTTGACAATTCTTTTAGTTTGCTGTATTTCCATTTACTTTGGCAGGACAATATCAATGACATTTCTTTCACTCTTTATCATTCCACTTTTGTATGTTCACGGTTATTATTTACCAAAGAAAAAAGGCATCAATGGCTGGACAGGAGAACCGAAAAGTAAGTACTATGAATTCCGTAAGTGGGACAAAGACATATTTTCAAAAGAACAAGATGACAAAAGAAGCCCGAACCGCTAACACGGGTTTTGCGTCAGGCGGTGTGACGTGCAAACTTGGAGCTTGTGCTTCCATTCAAGTCTAGTGCAGGTT
>JAAUTG010000263.1 GCA_012031785.1 Saprospiraceae bacterium
ATGGCTTTGCCTATCAGCCGGTGTGGTCGGTCAATTGGTGGAAAAATCCAAAACAAGAAGCCCGAAGACTAGCCAGTACAATCATCAAATGGCTTCAATAGTAAGTTTATAAACAGCTAAGTGTGTTGCGTAAAGTCATAAGTAATTGATTTTTAGTAATTATTATATTGATTCTACTTTCCTATTTTGTTGACAAGTAAATGTATCGCTTGCACAACTTGAAACAGCAACAAAGATGAATTCCGACGAATTTGATACATGGACAAATCGGTTAGATGATGGACGCTATAGATGTTGGCATTTTAACGGACAGCCTTATCAACAATTTAAAAATGAATAAAATTTCTGATAGCATATTTTGAGAAACCAAAAGGTTGCGTATATTTGCAACCGATTAGTTTCATAACAGACGGACAAAATATGAAGAGAGATGTTTTTCAGGCATTAGCTGACCCGACGCGAAGAACAATTGTAGCACTCCTTGCGACACAAGCATTGACACCCAATTCTATTGCCGAGAACTTTGATGTGACCCGTCAAGCAGTATCAAAACATTTACGCATACTCACCGAATGTGAATTGGTAAAGCAAGAGCAACAAGGACGGGAAATTTATTATCACCTTGAAATCAAAAAAATGAAAGAAATAGATTTATACCTTGAAAAGGTGCGTAGCATTTGGGAAAGCAGGCACAATCAGCTTGACCAACTTTTGAACCAGTTAAAAACAAGCAAATGAATACAAAAATTCATATAGACTTTGAAAATTTCACATTTCAAGCAAAACGAGAATTTGATGCTCCTGTTTCGTTAGTATGGCGAGCATACACCGAGAAAGCATTACTTGACCAATGGTGGGCTCCGAAACCATGGAAAACCGAAACGAAAAACATTGATTTTCGCCCTAATGGAAAATGGGTATATGACATGGTTGGTCCAGATGGTGAGCGACATGGTGCCATTCAGATTTTCAAAGAAATCGTTTTGAAAAATACTTTTCAGGAATTGATGCCTTTGCTGATGAACAGGGAAATATTAATGAATCTATGCCTGTGGCAACTTGGAAAAATACATTCTTGCAAACCGAGAACGGAACATTAGTTGTCGTGGACGCTATTTATCCAAACGAGGAAGCATTGGAGTTTGTATTAAAAATGGGAATGGACAAAGGTATTTCCATGGCTCACGACAACCTTTCTGAATTACTAAACAAAACTAAATAAAATATGAACACAACAAAAATCACAATTCAAGTCCTTGTCTTGGCTGATAAGGGAAAAGTTTGGGATTACTACACAAAACCAGAACACATTACCCAATGGAATTTCGCTGTTGATACTTGGCATTGCCCAACCGCTTCAAACGACATGAGAGCTGGTGGAAAATACATGGCAAGAATGGAAGCTAAAGACGGAAGTTTCGGCTTTGACTTTGAAGCCACATACAACGAAGTGGTTAATGGCGAAAAATTCACCTATACAATGACCGACAAGCGAGTGGTTAACACCACTTTCAAAGCACTTGGAGACAAAACAGAAATAACCATCACGTTTGATGCAGAAAGCGAAAATCCAGTTGAAATGCAACAACAAGGGTGGCAATCTATTCTCGACAATTTCAAGAAGTACGTAGCATAAAATAGGGTTTTCTTACAACAACATTTTAATCCGCATAATTTATTGAAAATCAAAAAACTATGCGGATTAAAAATAGCTTTTCAGCAATTCCATATTGAATAACAAAGCTAAATAATTGATATTCAATGTACTTATTTTTTATAAGAAAACCTTACAAATCTTTATGAATGAAACCCAGAAATATAAACTTTATCTATATTCAGCAATGAATGGCTGTGATTTACAAAACACAAGTGCATTTATCATTCACACGCTTCACTATCCAAAATATTCCTAACTTTGTTGGGTAAAATAGATGTTGTACACTCATAACTTGTGGTCTTGAGTGCATAACCAAAACTTAACACAATGAATAGTAGAGAAAAAATACTGCAAGCGGTTGCACAAAATAAACCAACTTTTTCACCCTTACCCGATGCACAGGATTTTTCTTTGCAACTTTCGCAAAGGCAATTGCAAGAATTATTTCAAAACGCAGTTCAGCAAGGTGCGGGTAAAGTGGTGATGCTAGATGGTGATGAAACCTTGGCGAATGTGTTGCAAGTAGAGTTTCCAGATGCCCTTTCGATTGCTTCCACTGCTGCCCAATATCAAGGAAATTTAAACTTACATGCTATTCATCATCCTGTGGATTTGGAGGAGGTGGATGTGGCAGTGATTCCTTCCACTTTGGGAGTAGCGGAAAATGGTGCGGTTTGGCTTACTGAACAGGATTGCCAGTTTCGGGTGCTGCCTTTTATTGCTCAACATTTGGTAGTTGTACTTTCCGCGCAACACCTAGTCGAAAATATGCACCAAGCCTATCAACGAATTGCGATTGATGCCACAGGCTATGGCGTATTTGTGGCTGGACCTTCTAAGACGGCGGATATTGAACAATCTTTAGTGATTGGCGCACAAGCAGCAAGGAGTTTGACCATTGTGCTAACGCCATAGACCTAATTTCATTTGCTTATATGCAAAACTTACTCGTTAAGGCGTTGTACTAAAACTGGAAATAAATAAACTTTTGTTCTTCTCCAAAAAAATACAATATTAACCAAACCAGTAGCAAATAGATTCCCCATCGAATGGGCATTGGCAGACGTTCCAACACTAAGCCGTGTGCCTGAGGACGCATCATCCACTCCCAAACTACTAAGACCACAATCCATATCATTTGAAGTAAAGCGTCGGTTGATAAAGGAGTTCCGTCATTGGACAAAGAAAATAAGTGTTTTAAATAAGCAAATGCGGCGGATAAGTCATCAGAGCGAAAGAATACCCAAGCCAACGTAGTCAATGAAAACGTAATCCCTATTTGCAGAAAGGTTTTAAAGGAAGATAAATAAGTATTCACATCGTGGTTGGTTGGCGTTGGCTTATGCCGATTGGTCAAAAAGAGGGGTAAAAAATACATAGCATTCAAGAATCCCCAAAAAATAAACGTCCAATTTGCGCCATGCCAAAGCCCACTTACCAAAAAAACAATCATAATGTTCCTAATCGTTTGCCAACGTGCTCCCCTACTCCCGCCCAAAGGAATATATAAATAATCTCTAAACCAGGTGGTCAAAGAAATATGCCATTTGCGCCAAAATTCCGCTATATTTCTAGCAAAATAAGGATAATCGAAATTTCGCATTAGGTTAAAACCAAACAATTTACCTGTTCCTAATGCTATATCGGAGTAACCAGAAAATCACCATAAATTTGAAAACTGAAAAAAACTGCTCCCAACAGCAAAGCACTGCTATTGTAAGTAGTATAAGTCCCAAAAATTTCGTCTGCAAAAGCACCACAGGTATCTGCAATCACCACTTTTTTAAACATTCCCCAAAGAATGTATTGCAATCCTTCTCTAATTTGTGAATAATCGAAAGAGTGTTGTCTTAAAAATTGAGGTAAAAAATGGTGCGCGCGTTCAATAGGTCCAGCAACTAACTGAGGGAAAAAAGTAACATAAGCAAAAAAAGCAACCCAATTGCGCGTAGGTTCTATCTTTTTGTAAAATACATCCAAAGTATAACTCAAGGCTTGAAACGTATAAAAACTTACTCCAACGGGCAGAATCAATTGGACAGTTTTGGGATGCAAGGAGATACCAATAGTTTGAAAAAGAGCTAATAAACTATCAATAAAAAAATTGTAATACTTAAATGTGCACAGAATACCTAAATTAACACCAATACTTAACCAAAGTAATGCTCGACGAATCAACAGATTTTGATACTTAACTAATAATAAGCCTACCGTAAAATCTAAAGCACAAGTGCCCAGCAAAAGGGCTAAAAATTTATAGTCCCACGCACCATAAAATACGCAACTAGCTAACAATAACCAAGCATTTCGCCAAAGAGTATAACTAGGGGGCAAAGCCCAATAAACTGCAAAAACTAGTGGTAAGAAGAGGGCGAACTCAATGGAATTAAAAAGCATAATCGCTTAGTTATGACGCTTTAGGCTGTAAGTTATAAACTATGAGTTATAAATTTCGATTTAATTTTCCGATGATAAATCAGTGATGCAACCAAAATAATACTTTATTTATTACTCCTTCCTTATTGACTATTACTTTCAACATCCTGTTTTTGAAGCAAGTAGCTAATCCAACGACATGAGTAATTGACACAGTGCATTTTTAGTTACGGGAAAAGAAAAAAATAGGTACAATTTGAAGATAGTTAAGCCATTTTTTTAAGTATAAAAAATAGTTCTTACTGATAATCAATTAATTGAATGATAAAGTTGTAGGTTGAACCGATACGCGAGCTGAAGATAGGAGAAAAAAGATGTACTAACTAACGACAAGCTGTGAAGTTTATTCCATTTGTAAGAAAGGAATAGTGACTTGCACAGCTTGTCTGCTACATTTTACTGATGACTAGGAATTATTTTTGTCCGCGCTTTTCTTTTTCCATTGCTACGAATTTCTCGTATTGTTCAGTAGAAAGCACGGTCTTAATTTCTGCCAAACGGGCATCATTCATCTCTTTTCCTTTCGCTTTCTTCTGTTCAGGCGCAAGGGAAGTATCCTCCTTCACTGTTTTGCCTTCTTTCAAATACTTTTGATTGATGGCTTTCAATTGTTGCTCTTGTTCAGCAGTCAAACCTAATTCACTGATGGCAGCAGCGCGTTCTTCCTGCTTTTCAGTGCGTTGATTCGCCAAGTAAGCTTGGTATTCATTGAATTTTTCTTGCCCTAGCAATCCAATTAATTCCTCCTCACGCTTGCTTTTAAGTTCTTTTGCTTTTTGCGATTTTGCTTTCTTGCTCAACGTGTTGTCAGCTTTAAGTGTTTTCCCTTCTTCTGCGTACTTCTTATTGATAGCTTCAAAAGAGACAACTTGCTCTTCTGTGATACCTAAGTCTTTAGCAACTTGAGCTTTGTTTTTGCTTTGAGCCATTGCTAAAGTAGTTGTCAACACAAACACAAACAAAAATGCAATTTTTGTGAATTTCATAGTTTTTAATTTAATTTGTTTCTATCTCATTAGACTACGAAAACAGCGAAACGTACTGTTAAGAAATGTTAAGAAATTGCGTAGGAAATATTAATTTTTTTTGTCAAAAAAATACAATGTATAAATCGCACTAAATCAGAGAAAAATGAAAAAATTTCCAATAAATTTCAGGTTCTCTGACTTAGTGCAAGCGATTTATTTTTTAGTCTAGTCCCATGATTTTCCGATTGGTTGCTTCGTCCGCGCCGCCGCCTGCGAAGTCGTCAAACGTTTTGCTCGTTACTTCAATAATGTGGTTTTTGATGAATGGTGCCCCTTCTCTAGCACCCTGCTCTGGCGATTTGATGAAGCATTCCCATTCTAACACTGCCCAACCATCATAGTCGTACTGCGACAATTTGGTAAAAATAGATTTGAAATCCACTTGTCCATCCCCCAAAGAGCGAAAACGTCCTGGACGCTCTGCCCAATCCGAGTAGCCACCATAGACTCCTGCGCGCCCATTTGGACGAAACTCTGCATCCTTAACGTGGAACATTTTGATAAATTCGTGGTAAATATCAATATGCTGCAAATAATCTAGTTGCTGCAATACGTAATGACTTGGGTCGTAAAGCATATTTACTCTTGGGTGGTGGTCGGTGGCTTCTAAAAACCGTTCAAAAGTGATGCCATCATGCAAATCCTCGCCAGGATGTATTTCATAACACAAATCTATTCCTACCTCTTCAAAAGCATTCAGAATAGGCAACCAGCGCTTCGCTAATTCTTTAAAGGCTTGATCCACCAATCCTGTGGGACGTTGAGGCCAAGGATACATCGTGTGCCAAATCAATGCGCCAGAGAAAGTGACATGCGCGCTCAATCCAAAATGTTGGCTGGCTTTAGCCGCATACATCAATTGCTGCACTGCCCAAGCCGTTCGTGCGGTCGGATTATTACGCACTTCATTAGGAGCAAACACATCAAAACCTGTATTGTAAGCAGGATGAACAGCCACTAATTGCCCTTGCAAATGGCTGGAAAGCTCTGTAATTTGAATACCTATATCCGCCAACTTACCTTTTACTTCGTCGCAGTAAGTTTTGCTCTCTGCTGCCAACTGCAAATTGATAGCGCGGCTGTCCCAAGTAGGTATTTGTACCCCCACATAGCCTAAGTCTGCTGCCCATTGGCAGATACCTTCTAAAGTGTTGAAAGGGGCTTCGTTGCCCATGAATTGTGCCAAAAAAATAGCTGGTCCTTTAATCGTTTTCATGTTTCAATTTAATTCTATGACTGAACAATGTTAAAAGAATGAAGCGCAGCCCAGAGACTACTCGTCATGCAACTTATCAAAAAGCGCGATGAATTATTCCTTGCTGACGGTCATTTGAGGCATTGACAAATAGAAAGATTAGACTCACTTAAGCCGTAATTATTTTGCAAACCTAATTAAAAGCCTATTTATTTTCAATTCGTAGCATAAATATTAGTAATTTATATTACGCAGTGGGTATTCAGGCAGGTAGTCTTTGGTCTTTTACTATATTGGGTAGTTTCTATTCAACAAGAAATAACTAAAGGATTTCCACGCATTTAGTTTTAAAGCTAAAAACCAAAGACCA
>JAAUTG010000003.1 GCA_012031785.1 Saprospiraceae bacterium
ACGCAAACTTAATACTTTTTTACGTGTCGTAATCTTATCATCCGGGAATGGGACTGCTTTATTCTTTTGGAAGTAGCGTCAAACTTGGACACGCCATCACCAGATGAAACTTTATAATTATGACCGAGCAATTGGCTTATATTTATGAGGGTTTAACTACTTTGAGCACCGAAGTTGATCAGCGCAATAGCGAGGTGAAAAACAAAAAATGGAATGCTACTTTAACTGCATTTGCTAAGGAAACCGAAAAATTGAAGGCTTCGCTAGTATCCTTAGAAGGAGATTTTTATATTGACGAAAGTGCTAACTTACGAGAAGATATTTCCACTTTAGCCTTGAATATTAGTTCTTTTCCTGGTAAGCCTTCCGAGAGCCAATTGGCAAAAACGGAAGAATTGAATCAACGCCTACAAGAGGTGCAACGCCAGTTTGATGGATTTAAGTCGCAGTTGGAAAGCATCAACAAGTATTTGCAGCAATCACAGCTTGCGCCAGTACAGTTGAGTACGTTTGAGGAATTTAAAAAGAAATAAGGTTTTGAGCTATAAAAATGGAGCGAATGTAGTGGCATTCGCTCCATTTCTTACCTTCCTGTAACCAAATTATCAACCTAACTAGCTTAATATCTTATCAAATAAGGTTTACGCATTGAGAATGATGTCAATTGGGTCATCAGAAATGGTCTTATTTTTTTTGGTGTTCTTGACGGGTTGTTCTTTTTCTTTTGTTGCTATTACAAAGCCTTTTTCTTGAAGCGCGTTCACGGCTTGTCTAAGATGAACTATTTTTATCTTTTCATCAAAAGTATTGGCTACTATAATACTAACTGGGTCTTCTTTTTCTTTAAAGTGGCTGCTTTCAGGAGCGTAATCTGTTGTTCTTCTGCAAAGGAAGCAATGGCTGATTTAAAGTTTCTTTTCAATTCCTTTTTCCAGCTATTCAATTGAAAAAATAGCACTTGCACCAGTTGGCTTCTTTCTAATTCGTTGGGAAGCAATATGGGTTCAAACCGCTCCAGTGATTTTCTTAGTTCACTCCCTAATTCATCGAGCTTCACTTGTGGATGTTCCTTCACCAACCATCCTAATTGCTCAATAATTGATGCGGCAGCGCGTAGTGTTTGAGTTTCTTTATTTCCTATCATAGCTGATTCGCTTTTTCAGTTCGTTTGTAATGGCAATAATTTCGTTTCTTGCGTCTTGACTTCCGCAGTTGTAAATCATACGATCCGCAGCAAAATTGTTATTGTGGCTTATAGCTGCAATGTTAGCTCTTTTCTTCAATTTATTCTCAAAAATATACAAACCCAAGCGGTCATTGTTTTTAAGGAGTTCTATCTGTTGGTTGTGGTCTTTCAAGTTTTCATACATGTTATAAACCAAGCCCAAACACTCAATAGAAGACTCATTTTCCTGTTGTTTAAGTTCTCGAATCAAACGCATCAACAAGGGAACGCCCATCACAGAAACTGCATCTGGTTTTACAGGCATGAGGTAGTAATCAGAGGCGATAATAGCACTTCTCATCCAAGACGAAGGCGTGGGAGGCGTATCAATAATGACATAATCGTATTTTCGTTCTGCTCGCAAATAATCCATGTACTCTTTGAGCTTAAACTTGAGTATCTTGAAGTAATTGAGTTCTATTTTGTATAAATTAAGTGAACCAGCCAGAAAATGCCAGTTTCTTTCCACTGCTTTGGTTTCGATTTTTGAAAAAGGAACTGCATTGATGAGTTTATCATTGATTCTGATGGATTCGAAGTCGTCGTCTAAGTAGATGCGTAATGAGGTGTGGATTTCTTCGCGCAGAATATGTATCCAGTCGTTTTTAGGAAATATTAATTGGGTAGCATTGAATTGTGGGTCAATATCAATCGTGAGGACGCGGTGTCCAAATTCTTTATTTAGGATATGGCTAATGTTTACGGCTAATGTCGTTTTACCGACACCACCTTTCATATTCATTATGCTAATAACTTTCATTTAGGAATGGTATAGTAAACGTAAACAAGTATTTAATTGACCCTATGGAATTTGCTTTTCCTATTCGTCTAACCTACAGCTATTTCGGACACGCTCAATCGCTTTTCATACAAGCAGAAAAAACTTTTTAAAAAGCAAGTAGCCTAGATTACCAGTTAGTAAATACTCCAATTCAATATGCTCACAAAAATATAATAACATTGCTTAATTCTCAAACTTTGTACGAAACTAAGTAAAAGCTACATCTTTCCACACCAAACATTTCGTATCTACTTCCATACTGACGCAAAATCAGCACCCAATAATCAACCATTAGGCACGTTATAGCAAAATAGTAAAAATCAATTTTCGCCCTCAAGTACAAATCAACTGTTAAACGCTCTGGGAAGTATGAACCTAATGGAAAAAATATGCTTTAAATAAAAACAATCAAACATTCACTCTTCATTCAATCTTATTATGAATCGTAAGGAATTTTTAGCTCAACTAGGCTTGGGCGCAGCTTTTGTGTTGACCGCTTCTTGTTTAGGATCATGTTCTAGCGATGAAATTGCCAGTCCAAGTGGTGTGGATTTTACGCTAGATTTGAACGATCCTGCTAATGCGGCGCTATCCAATAATGGTGGATTTATTATCAATAACCGTGTGGTGGTTGCTAGAACCAATGCTGGCAGTTATGTAGCGGCTACTCAAGTATGTTCCCACGAAGGTAACGTAGCAGTTACATACAGCAACGATGAATTTTTCTGTACGGTACATGGTGCGCGATTTGACCAAAAAGGAGATGGCTTAAACTCCTTTGGTAGCAAGGGATTAACTGTCTATAAGACTTCATTAAACGGCTCGACGTTGCGCGTATTTGCTTAAAAAGAAATACCTTTGTCATGGTTATTGCCTGCTCAACGAATCCAGTAAGCAGGCAATTCATGATGAATCTTATGCCGTTGGTTGGGTGAGGTCAATTTTTGTTTTGCAACTTGGCTCGCATTTGGGTAAAAAGCTAACGGCTAAATTGTATTATTTTACACCTATTTGCGCCATGTCCTACTATTTTGTCTATAAGCCCTTCGGCATGTTGAGCCAGTTCACGCAAGAACAGGCAGGACAAAGTACCTTAGCAGACCTCCATTACACCTTTCCAAAAGACGCTTACCCAGTTGGCAGGTTGGATGCAGACAGTGAGGGATTATTACTCATCAGCAGTGATAAAACCTTGAATGCCAAACTACTGCACCCTAAGCATCATGCCCAAAAGACTTATTACGTGCAAGTGGAAGGGAAGCCCACCGCTTTGGAAATAGCACCGCTCCAAACGGGTGTTGTTATTAATGTCAAAGGAAAACCTTATCGAACTGCACCAGCGAAAGTACAACTTTTGGAAACTATGCCTCAACTTCCACCACGAGAACCACCAATTCGATTCCGAAAATCTATTCCTGACAGTTGGTTATCCATTATCTTGATAGAAGGGAAGAATCGGCAAGTTCGGAAAATGTGTGCTGCCCTTGGTTTCCCTGTATTGCGTTTAGTCAGGGTAGCTCTGGAAGGTTACAACCTTTATCAGTCGCCCCTATTAGATATGCAATCTGGGGAAGTGAGACATTTTAAGCAGTTGACTTTGAAGTCCTAACTGGCTAATCAAGCGACAGAATTAGTCCACTGTAAGGCGCTACGCTCAGATTCGCCCAACCTTCTGCATTAGTTATGGCATGAGTCACGCCAAAGTTAGTGTAAGCGGAATCATATATTTTACTGTCGCTATTAAAGCGCGTTTGCCAAGTGCCAGTCATGGGAAATTTAATAGTAATTTGCTGGTGCGTTTGATGCTTGAAATTCAGCACAATTACAGTGCTATCCTGTTTTCCTCCATTTTCCCAACGATGATAGGCTAGAACGCCTTGCTGTTGATTCAAATAGAGCGTTTGAGTATGATGACCACACAAGCCTTTGGTGTGGTTGTACCAATTTCGACGCAAGCGAATCAAGTCTTGATACAGTTTCACATTGCCTTTAAACTCAATCAGACGATTCCAGTCCAAAGGGTCTGTATCGCAAAACCATTTATCTTCTAAAATGGGCTGCCCCTGAAAAATCATTGGAATACCTGGAGCGGTCATCACGATGATCATACCTAACGCAGCTTTCTTTTTAGAAAACCAGCTATCTGCCTTACCGGGTGAAATATCTTCTGGCAAACGCGCTTTACCATTGGCTACCTCATCGTGCGATTCAGTATAAATAACTCGTCGAAAGGCATCGTTGTTATATTTGTGCAATATTGCTTGTTCTGCGACTAATAAATTGCGGTGTTCATCGTGTGGTTGGATTAAAATTGCTCGAATGTTATGCACAAATTTAGCATCCCACTGCGAATCAAATCCTAAACCACCTCGTGTTGTTTGCTCTGTCACGTAGTCCAACTGGTGCATATCTTCCGCGATAACAATTTTGTGCGGATGGCGTTGATTCAACTCTTGATTCATCCATTTCATTGCAGCGTGTCCTTCAGGAATATCATTTTGAGCATTACCATCCGCATAAATATTGCGAATATAAGCCGTCATATCTAAGCGCAAGCCATCTGCGTGAAACTCCTCTAACCACATTAATGCGTTATCGCGTAAAAATTGTCGTACTTCTGGACGACCATAATCTGGGCGCGTGTGTCCCCACGGTGTTTGGGCGCGCCTGTCGTTATAAAAATAGATACCGCCACCCTTGTTTTGCGACCAGCCATCAAATTGCCATAAATCTAAGTCGCTAGGTCCAAAATGATTATACACTACATCAATTAGCACGGCAATTCCTTTCTCGTGTGCTGCTTTGATGAAACGCTTTAACGCTATTGCGCCACCATAGTGCGATTCTACGGCAAAAGGATGCGCTGGATTGTAACCCCATGACAAATCACCTGGAAATTCGGTAACAGGCATTAATTCTACTGCATTGATACCCAAGTCTTTGAGGTAATCTAATTTTTCGGTAGTACTGTATAAATCACCTGGTCTATCTTTTTGTTTCCGATTGAATGTCCCAATATGCAACTCATAAATCACCAACTCGTTCCAATTCGCTATTTTGAAGCGTTCATCGTTTCCCCAATCAAAATTTTGGTCTTGGACGATACTATTCCCGAGTGAATGGGTCATTGCTTTGGCGTATGGGTCGTTGCGGAGAAAATTTCCAAAGGGTGTTTTTAAATAAAAACGATACTCATCACCAGTTTTTGCAATCAGTATATTACCTCCAAAATAGCCATTCGCCTCATGCCGCAGTCGGTAAGTTGTCTTTGACCAATTGTCAAAACTCCCTGTCACGTAAACCTCTCTAGCATGTGGTGCCCCATACCCTGAAATACACGCCGCCCAAGTGTGGAATCGCTCCCATACCTTGCAAAGGGCGCGTACCAGTTAATGTTTCTAAAAAAGTAACCGTCTTATCGAGTAAAGTAGAGAAAAACGTTCGCATAATATCTAATTTCGAGCCTTTGCTTTTGACGAATGGATAAGGTAATCAATGACAAAGGAACAATAAGATTGTATCCTTTCAAAAGATAGAATTTGTTATTTTTGTATCAAGATGGATAGAAATGTAACCATGACCAATTTGCCATTTATTTTTGCTTCCACTCAATCTGTTAGATTTATTGTGTTGAATATGCAACAACCTGCTGCTGATGTGCCTTTAGTTTCTGTAATCATGCCTGTTTTTAATGCGGAAAATTTTTTGACTATCGCCATAAATAGCATATTAGAACAGACTTATTCCAACTTAGAATTAATATTAATCAACGACTGCTCCACAGATGGTAGCTTAGCATTGATGCAGCGGTATTTGCATGACGGAAGAGTCAAACTTTTCCAGAATCCAATAAATGAAGGTGTAATAGCGAGTTTGAATAAAGGTTTGGCACAGGCGCAAGGAAAATACATCGCTAGAATGGACGGTGATGACATAGCGGCACCTAAAAGAATCGCTAAGCAGGTGGACTACTTAGAGCGACATCCTAACTGTTTTTTGTTGGGAACAAACATGATAGAATTTAATAACCAACGCATTCTACGCTATTGGACAACGCCTAAAAATCATGCACACTTAGCTATCAAAAAATTATTTAATGCCCCTTTTGCTCATCCGACTGTGATGATGCGACGGCAAGTGTTTGAGCAAATAGCAGGATATGATGCGAATTATCCAGTTGTGGAAGATTATCAGCTCTGGGTTGCCATCATGGAGGCTGGAGAAACTGCCAATCTGCAAGAACCACTTCTTTTTTATCGAAAACATGCTGATAATGTGAGTACGAAAAAAAAAGACGTTCAAAAAGCAAGTTTGCTGCGTCTCTATCAAGAAATATGGCTTTCTCAAGGATTAGTAATGAGTCAAGACGAGGCTTTAAGGCATTATCAGTTGTGCACTGCCCAAATCGAGGACACCAGCCGCCCCACAGATTGGAAATACATTCAAAATTGGGTGAGCCAGCTCCACACTCAGGGCTTCAATTCCGATGAAACTCCCACTACCAGGTCGCATCGTTTTTATTTTAGCTTCTACTTAGGGGCTTTGTGGCTTAGGTGTATGTATAGTCATTACTCAAAATGGGGTGTAGTTGTTTTGCGGAATATAAAGTTATCTCTCTTGATAAAGTTACCAATCGTTGCAGTGTTGGTTTGGGCTGCTTTGCAAGTGGGGAAATATATTTGGGTAAAGCTAAAATACAAGAAATACATCAAATTTTAGGCATTGCTGAGTGTCAGGAATTAGGTAACAAGCCATCACTTCGAAGAAGCTGCAAATTGTTAAGTTGTAATGACGAAAACCGCTGTTCTACAAACGTTAAACTTCTCCGAAGTTCTACCAACGTTGAACTTCTCCGAAGTTATTTTTTCTTGAGGTGTCTATTATCGTTTCATGGATAGGCAATAGAAAGAAAATGTCCTTTAATTGCTCGTATTATTCATCTTAAACATTAAAATGAGCCCAGCAAGCAGTTCGATTTATACTAAATTTTCTACTTTTGTGGTTTTAAATCATTACAACAATGATATTACTCGACGGGAATAAACTCTCGCAAACCATAAAAGCAGAAAATTGCAAAAGAAGTCCAGTTGCTTCTAGCACAAGGCAGGAAAGCACCGCATTTGGCAGCCGTTTTGATTGGGGAAAACCCTGCAAGCCAAGTGTATGTGCGAAACAAAGTAAAATCCTGCAAGGAAGTTGGCTTTGAATCCACTCTAATCAAGAGAGCAGCCAGTATTTCAGAAGAAGGATTGCTAGAAATTGTGGGGGAACTAAATCAGAATCCTCAAATAGATGGGTTCATCGTACAGTTACCGCTACCTAAGCACATAGACGAAACCAAAGTTACCCTTGCCATTGAGCCACGTAAAGATGTGGACGGTTTTCACCCTATGAATTTTGGAAGAATGGCACAAGGAATGCCAAGTTATTTGCCCGCTACACCTTTTGGCATCGTGCAAATGCTAGAGCGTTACAACATCCCAACGGCTGGAAAACATGCTGTGGTGGTGGGGCGTAGTAATATTGTAGGAACGCCGATTAGTATTCTGCTTTCTAGGAAAGCAAAAGTAGGAGATTGCACAGTCACCCTGACGCATAGTCGTACAAAAGATATTGCTGCCGAGTTGCGAAGAGCAGATATTATTATTGCTGCTATTGGGCAAGCTAATTTTATCACTGCTGACATGGTGAAACCAGAAGCTGTAGTGATTGACGTAGGAATCAATAGAATTGAGGACGTGTCTGTACCCAAAGGGTATCGCTTAGTTGGGGACGTGGATTTTGATGCCGTAGCTCCTAAATGTAGTTTCATCACGCCAGTGCCAGGAGGCGTTGGACCTATGACAGTTACTTCGCTGTTGATGAACACTTTGAAGTCTGCAAAAGGAGAAATATATGGTTGATTAGAACCTTTTGAGGATGATTCTTTTTTTAAACAGTTCTTAGCCTTTAACTTGCCTAAATGCTAAAGACCTGTAAAATCAACTGTTTAACATTAGCTAACTAGGCATATTTTGCTTATCATACACGCAATGTATAATGTGTATGATAAGCATTTAAACTATTTCTGTTCAAAAGAAAATATTAGACCAAATGACGAATAGCAAGAGCTATTTGCGTAGTATTAGTTAGTTTCTTCCGTTTGCAACGGAATGTTTTCTCCTTCTTCAGTATTAGAACCCGAAGAAACATATACGGCAGTAACGACACAAAGTACGAATAACGCACCTGCAAAATACCAAGTCAATTTTTCAATGAGGTTAGCTTGTTTTGCTGCACCGAACATTTGATTAGCACTGCTACCAAACGTAGAATCTACACCTCCTCCTTTTGGATTTTGAATGAGTACAATAACAATCAAAAACACTCCCACAATAGCAATCAACACTGTCAAAAAAGGCAACATACATCTATGTTATGGACAAAAAAATATAATTTTATGTTCATTTTATCTAGCTTTTTTTGCTTGCTTATCTAACAAAGAAGAAAAAAACGCAAATGAACAACTCTTAGAATCCGCGCAAAGTTAAGGGAGTTTATTTAAAAAAAAAGTATTCAAACGAAAAATGTTTTTTCAGTAGATGAATTGGTTCTTGCTTAGTATTTTAGGACTGCTGTTCAAAGCCTACGTGATCAACTTGCGCAAAAAACTACAAATTTTCTACCTATATAGCATCTTTGCCAGCAACTTCGATTAAATTTGAGGCTGAAATGAAAAAACTCAATAGTTAACAGCCATTAACACCTAAATAGGATTAAACGACTTTTTATGGATACAAATTTTTTAGAAGAGCTTGGCTTAAAACCCCACAACGCAGGTACTAGCACTGGACTTCAATCTATCAACTCTGCTTCTTTTTTTCCCTCTTACTCGCCAGTGGATGGGAAATTGATTGCGCAAGTGAGTGCTACTAATGAGGATGAATACGAATACGTAATAACTACTGCTCAACGCGCTTTTCAAGAATGGCGATTGATACCGGCACCCAAACGCGGAGAAATCGTGCGACAATATGGTGAGGCACTAAGGAAATTCAAATTACCACTTGGTCAATTGGTAAGCTACGAAATGGGGAAAAGCCTACAAGAAGGGCTTGGAGAGGTGCAAGAAATGATTGACATTTGTGATTTTGCAGTAGGGTTGTCTCGCCAATTGTATGGATTGACCATGCACTCAGAACGTTCAGGACATCGTATGTACGAACAGTGGCATCCAATTGGTGTGGTTGGTATTATTAGTGCTTTCAATTTTCCAGTTGCAGTTTGGTCTTGGAACGCTATGCTCGCGCTAGTGTGTGGAGATGTACTGATTTGGAAACCTTCTGAAAAAACGCCGCTTTGTAGCTTAGCTTGCCAAAATATTTTACATGAAGTGCTGAAAAAGAATAACTTACCAGAAGGTGTAAGTTGTATCATCAACGGAGATTATAGGGTAGGAGAGTACCTGACAAAAGATACGCGAGTGCCACTTGTTTCTGCAACTGGTAGCGTCCGAATGGGTAAAATAGTTGGGCAAACCGTAGCTGCTCGACTGGGGCGTTCGCTGTTAGAACTTGGTGGTAACAATGCCATCATCATAACACCTAGCGCGGATTTGAACGTCGTGTTGAGAGGGGCGGTGTTTGGCGCAGTAGGAACGGCTGGGCAACGCTGTACGACCACGCGCCGACTAATCATCCACGAATCCATTTATCAAACAGTAAAAGAAAAATTGGTTTACGCTTATACTCAATTGAAAATTGGCAATCCGTTAGACGAAAAAATCATGTAGGTCCGCTTATTGACCAAGATGCAGTTCATACGTATCTGTCCGCTATTCAAACAGTTAAAGCGCAAGGTGGACGATTTGCAGTGGAAGGAGGTTTGCTCACGGGAGAAGGCTACGAAAGTGGTTGTTATGTAAAACCTTCTATTGTGGAAGTTCATTCTACCATGCCTATTGTGCAGCACGAAACCTTTGCACCCTTGCTGTACTTGCTCAAATATTCTAATTTTGAGGATGCTGTTGCCATACAAAATAACGTTCCACAGGGTTTATCTTCCGCAGTGATGACCAACGACCTTCGAGAAGCTGAATTATTCTTATCGGTTGCAGGTTCAGATTGTGGTATCGCGAATGTCAATATTGGTACGAGCGGTGCAGAAATTGGAGGTGCTTTTGGGGGAGAAAAAGAAACAGGTGGCGGTCGAGAAAGCGGCTCTGATTCTTGGAAAGCCTACATGCGCCGACAAACTAACACCATCAATTACAGCAGCATTGTTCCTTTGGCGCAAGGCATAAAGTTTGATTTTTGATAGGGTTGGCAGCATTAAACGCTACACAGTTGGTCTTTAGCTTACGTTAGGGTTAAACGTAGAAGAAGTACAACTTAAGTTCTGAAGCAACCAGAATAAATCTAACCCATCCATCAGATTAGTTAAAATATATCTTGTTCGTAGAATTGCTATTGCGATACCTTGTTGTGATTCACGGAGTGACTTTATAAAGGCATTCTGTGAATCACATTCTCCTCAACTCGAAAAGTACGTATGTTGGTTTTTCGCAAATCAGGAGATTTGCAGCATGGTATAATGGATATGAACATCTAGCATAAGCGTTTTTCTAGATGTTGCTTTTAACTCAATCTCTGCTCAATGTGTTCTGATTTTTTGTCAAAAGCATAAAAAAAGTAATTTTAAGACCTATCTTTGTGCCTGCCTGTAATGAATTTTCTTGCTCCGATAAACCCAATTCACAACACTGAACACATGAAAATCTATTATAAAGACGCTATTAATTTCATTGCTAAACTCACTATTCGTCGCCTTTGGAATATTGCTTTGGTGCTAATTTCTTTTTACGTCACCAAGTGGCTCAAACGTCCGATACAGTGGGGAATGCCTTTCACTATTTCTGTGGAACCAACAACGGCTTGTAATTTGCGCTGTCCCGAGTGTCCAAGTGGACTGCGTGCTTTTACGCGCCCAACTGGAAACTTGAAAGAAAACTTTTTTCGAGACACGATCAATGAATTGTACCGCGATTTGGTGTATCTAATTTTTTACTTTCAAGGAGAGCCATATATCAATCCAAAATTCCTAGATATGGTCAAATACGCGCATGACAAAGGTATTTATACCATCACTTCCACGAATGGGCATTTTCTAAATGATGAAAATGCTAGAAAAACCATCGAATCGGGTTTGGATAGGATGATTATTTCTGTGGATGGCACTACGCAAGAGGTATATGAGAATTACAGAAAAGAAGGCAACCTAGAAGCAGTGCTACAAGGCGCGAAAAACGTAGTCAAATGGAAGCGCGCCCTTAATTCCCCAACGCCACATATTATTTTTCAGTTTTTGGTAGTTCGCCCCAACGAGCATCAAATTCCAGATATTTATCGTTTGGCAAAAGAAATTGGAGTGGATGAAGTGAAACTAAAAACGGCACAAGTGTATGATTATCAACATGGTAATCCTTTAATTCCAACCATTGAAAAGTACGCCAGGTACACGCAACAAGCAGATGGTACTTACAAAGTTAAAAACCAATTACTCAACCATTGCTGGAAACTTTGGCACGCCTGCGTTATCACTTGGGATGGTATGGTAGTTCCTTGTTGCTTTGATAAAGACGCAATTCACCGTTTAGGAGACCTCAAGCAATTGAGTTTCAAAGCAATATGGCAAGGAGAAACCTATCAACAATTCCGTCGCACCCTATTGAAAGGACGCGACCAAATTGATATATGCACCAACTGTACAGAAGGCTGTAAAGTGTGGGCGTAGCAAGCTCATCGCATACTTTCATTAATATAAACAATGGGTTGATCTGCGATAAGTGGATTCAAATTCAATAAATCGCTAATTGCAGTATGAACTTCGGGTAACACTTCCTGAAACTGCTTTGGAAACATCAAGTAGTAGCATATTGCCACTGGCAAAGGATCTGCTTGAGGTAAACCAATAAACGCCTCCAAATTAGGTTTAGGGAAACGACTAATTTTTTCCAATGCCTGCCAAATATTTTCAGGTAAACTTGGCAAAGGCTTGCTGGGATTCAGTTGTAAAAAAACGCGAATCCACTCGTGCAAGGAAATGTTGTAATACAATTCTGGTTCTGTATAGCCTTTCACCAAGTGCGAAGCTGCCAAAATTACAACTCCATCTTCTTTGTACGATTCCGAAGCATGCAATTGGCGCGGAAATTGAGGAGATGGAAAGGGCGTAGGATAAATCACAATTTTCTCAAATTTCTCCATCAAGTAATCAGGTAAACCGAAAGTAAGATGGACTGCGTTGGCAGCCACAATTCCTTTGATGTCTTCTGGCACTGTTTTCACTGCCATTGGCATATATTCATGTGCCATCATAAAAAGCGCTACACGATCGCGAAAGCGTTGCTTACCTTCTAACGAAAGTTCCTGATAAAAAGTAGAATATTGACTAATAAAGTTACGCAATTTTACATCCAATGGCGGTGGATTGCGGTTGTAGTACCACCAATTGACCTGTGGACTCATGACGAATAAGGCGGCAAGGGCAATGACAAAAGGTACACCAATGACGGAAAACGTATGATTTTGAGTAAAACCCAAGTAAAATAATAAAATACAAGTAAATAATAATCCCGTATTAATTCTGTTGGCAAACATGGAAGCTAGTTTATGGCTTTGCTAATGATTTTTAGTATAGATAATTACTTTCCTTTGATGACAAACGCGGTTCTTCTATTAATTTGTCTTCCTTCTGGGGTGTCGTTAGGAGCAATAGGTTGGGATTCACCAAAACCTTTGTAAGCTAAACGCACTTGGGGAATACCAACTTTAATTAAGTAATCATACACTGCTTGAGCGCGCTGCTCACTAAGTTGCTGATTGCTTAGTTCGTCACCCACGTCGTCCGTATGTCCATGAATCTCAATATGCAGTTGAGGTTGCTGTTCCAAGAGCGTTTGCAATTGTTGTAATTCAGGAAAGGATTTTTCGAGTATAGCGGACGAGCCAGTTTCAAAGAATAAATTTTTTAGTACAATAGGTTTGGAAGTCACAGGTGTTGAGGCGGTTTTTTCAGGAATGGCTTGTAAAAATATTTCTAGATTATACGGACGTTGCGACAAATAGGATTCGCTCAATGCAAAATATTCAGAATAAAATACATATCCTTTACGGCTTACATTCAATCCAAAGTCTGTATCCTTTGGCAATACGACTAGAAAAGTACCTTCTTGGTCAGTCTTTGCTTCAAGATGTTTAGTGTTGCTTGTAGGATTGATAAACACCGCATTTGCATCCGAAAGCACTTGTTTGGTATCGGCATCTTTTACCGTAGCATTCACATAAGTAACTGCTTGAGGTTGAATGGATTTTGGCATTTCAAACTCAAAAATATCAGTGGCGCGC
Source organism: Saprospiraceae bacterium (assembly GCA_012031785.1). Lineage (GTDB taxonomy): Bacteria > Bacteroidota > Bacteroidia > Chitinophagales > Saprospiraceae > JAAUTG01. The sequence goes on from JAAUTG010000003.1 coordinate 13,391, forward strand.
CCTTTGGTTTTGTCACTCGTGAAATACGCTTTTTGTCCATCTAAGCTCACAATTAATGCCCCTTCATCTGCTTTTGTATTGATAGGATAGCCCAAATTAACTGGCACGCCCCAAGTACCATCGGGTTGCTTCCTAGAAAGATACAAATCGAAACCCCCCATTCCTGGATGCCCATTTGACATGAAGTATAGCGTTTGACCATCAGGATGTAAGAACGGCGCACTCTCATCGTGCCCAGTGTTGATAGGTTGACCTATATTCTGTGCGTTTGTCCAGCTCCCATTAGCTTGTTTGTATGCCACCCAAATATCTGTACCACCTAGCCCGTCAGGACGGTTGCATTCAAAAAAAAGTGTTTTACCATCGCTAGAAAGTGAGGGTTGTCGTTCTCTCGCCTTTGTATTAATCGCTTCACCTAAATTGACGGGTGCTGTGAAAGCGTCGTTTCTATATTCTGAAATGTATAAATCGTATCCCCCAAAGCCTCCTTCTCTGTCACCTGCTCCAAAAACGATAGTTTTACCATCGGCTGCAATAGTCTGCGCTCCCTCATTGAGTGGTGTGTTTAGGTCGTCCATAGGAATTGCTTTTTGCCATTGGTCGCCCACTTTTTTGCTGCTGTAAAAATCCTCTTGACTTTCACGTAGCGCGTAAAAACCAACATTTGTTGGTCAGCAGTTAAAGAAGGTAGGTATTCTGGCATCTCCGAATTAATCGCCTCATCCAATGGTTTTGGCGTGAAAGGAACAGGTTTTTTAATGGCATAACTAGCAAACTGAGCATTTTCAAAGTAGCGTTGAGCTTGAGATTTTAGCCTTTCACTTCTTGGTTTTTTTTTGTAAGAATACTTCAAGGTGTTGAGCTGCTTGGTCAAACTGGTCGAGCTTCCATTCTGTTACACCTAGCATGTAGTAGGCTTCTGTGTTGAAATCTGGATCAAAATCAATCACTTTCAAAAAAGCTGCCTGCGCCTCTGGTAAAGCATTGAGGTCGTATTTTATTTTCCCCAATAGCAGCCAAGATTCAATAAAAGTAGGGAATTTTGATTGAAGTTGATAGATTGTCTTTAATGCTTTTTCGTATTGACCATTTGCTGCCAAAGATTTGGCTTCCTGAAAAGCAGCTTGCTCTTTTTTGCCAATTTTATTTAAAGTCAGGTAAGATTGCCCAAAAACTCCAACATTCAAGCCTAAAAAAATAAAATAGTCCATCCGAAACGCTTCTCTAAAATCATGGAAAGCCATTGAATAAGTAGGTAAATCATCGTTAATGAAAATGTCAAATTAGCTAAAAAGAAACACTAAAATTGAGCGCCAAACCGAATAAATTGGGTTTCGATGGTTATTTTTTTACAATTCAGTTATCCATGAACGATAATTTTGCGAGCTAGTTGTACAAAAGTAAAAATTAGCATGGACGTTGAATAAAATGCAGCCATTTCATCACAATATAATTTTCCTCTCCACTTCTAAAATACTTTTACAAAACTCAATTATTTTTGTGCCATGAAAAAAATTACTCTACTGTTACTAACTGTTTGGATAGGTGTAGCTGCTATGGCACAATGATGGAACAAACACCTGTGCGCGTGGTGCGAGCTAGTGAACCGATATTAGTGGATGGAAAAATGGATGAAGCCGCCTGGTTTAAAAGTAAACCAGCAAAGGACTTTTGGCTCTATTTTCCCACCGATAGCACTCGTGCGGAAATGCAAACAGAAGTTTATATGGTATTCGATGACCGAAATTTGTACGTAGCTGCCAAGTGCCATGCAGTGGGCAAAGACTATACAGTGCCAACTTTGAGGCGCGACTATCGGGCAGGCAATAGCGATAACGTTAGCTTAGTGTTTGACCCTTTTAATGACCGTATTAACGCTTTTCTTTTCGGAATGACTCCAACAGGCGTGAATAGAGAGGCGTTAATTTCGGGTGGAGGTCAAGATACAGAAGACTTTGCTAGTTCTTGGGACAACAAATGGTTCGGAGAAGCAGGTATCCATGATGGGTACTGGGTGGCAGAGTTCGCCATTCCTTTTAAGACGTTGCGTTATAATGAAGGAGAGAAATTTTGGCGATTTAATTGCTATCGTTTTGATACACAGTCTAATGAGACCAGTTCTTGGATGCGTATTCCACAGAACCAAATTGTGATGAATTTAGCATTCATGGGAGAAATGATTTGGGAAGAAGCCCCCCCCAAACCTGGAACAAATGTGGCGATTATACCATATACTATTGCCGACTACAACAAGGATTTTGAAGCAAAAAAAGATGGTGATTTTTCAGGTAATCTAGGAGGAGACGCAAAAATTGCAGTTACCTCTGGTATGAATTTGGATTTAACCATTAATCCTGATTTTTCGCAGGTAGAAGTGGACGAGCAGTTGACGAACCTGACGCGCTTTGAGTTATTTCTGCCCGAACGTCGCCAGTTTTTTCAAGAAAATTCGGACTTATTTGGTCGCTTTGGCGCGCCTTCTATCAATCCTTTTTTTTCCCGAAGAGTAGGAATTGCCTTTGACACTATTTTGCAGCAAAATGTACAAAACCCAATCTATTATGGGGCAAGATTAAGTGGAAAACTCAACAATGACTGGCGATTGGGTCTGTTGAATATGCAGACTGCAAGTAATGAACGCAATGGTCTTCCAAGTTACAATTACTCGGTAGCAGCCGTTCAGCGAAGATTGTTTGCAAGGTCAAATATTGGTGCTATCTTTGTAAATAAACAAACCTTTGAAGAAGTGCCAGAGGATAGCGAATTTACACCTTACAACCGTGTGGTAGGTCTGGACTATAATTTGGCTTCTTCTGATAATAGTTGGACTGGCAAAGCCTTTTATCATCGCGCCATTACGCCTGAAGCAGGCAACCAAAAGTTCGCTTATTCCACTGCCTTGTTTCATCAAAAGCGCAATTATGAATTTGGTGCTGTTCACGAACAAATAGGAGAAAACTTTGACGCAGAAGTTGGTTTTGTACCAAGAACAGGTGTTAGAAGGTTAAATAGTTTTGCTTTGCTCAATAACTATCCCACAAAAGGAAAAGTGATACAGCACGGTCCTTTTGTGGACGCAGAGGTATTCCTGAAAAATGACCAGGGGCGCACAGATCATGCGTTTATGGTAGGTTGGTTTGCAAGTTTCAACGATTTTAGTGAATTGGAAGGCGGCATAATTAACGAATACACACGCTTATTTGAGGAATTTAATCCTACTAGAGCAGACACCTTGTTAAATAACATCAAGTTGCTTCAACCCGGCGATTACACGTACACTTATTTAGCTGGAGAATACGCTTCGGATAGAAGAAAAGATTTTTCTTTTTCTTTAAGCCCCACCATTGGTCAATTTTTTAATGGCTGGCGTTATGGATTAAGCGGAAGCGTGATTAGAAATTTCCCTCCTTTCATTAGTGTCCAGTTACAGTATGACATCAATCGGGTGCAGTTGCCGAAGGGCTTTGATTCTGCTTCTTTGTTCTTAATTGGTCCTCGCTTGGATGTCACTTTCAGCAAAGCGTTATTTTTGAGTACCTTTCTTCAATATAATAACCAAATAGACAATTTTAATGTTAATGCAAGGTTACAGTGGCGTTTTCAGCCCGTGTCAGATTTCTTTTTAGTTTACACAGATAATTATTTTGCCAGTGATTTGCGCACTAAAAGCCGAGCCATTGTTGTAAAAATAACGTATTGGTTGAATATGTAGCTATGCTTAACTAATGTCATGTGTTTGGTCTTTAGGGATGTGCTTTAGCCTTTTTAAGTGAGGTTTCTTTAGCGGCTAAAGACCAAAAGCCAATCGCATAGCATCGGTTGTTAACTATTTTTGTTTACTGGTGTTCTTAAAATTAAAAACCAATGGTCTTAGTAGGTTCCATTATAGAAATTAGTAATCTTCAGTTTGAAGATTATTTGGACTTGAAGCAGGTAATGATAGAGGCGTATTCTTCTTTGAATGAGCCTTATTGGAGCGAAAGTGCTATTAAGAAACTCATTAATATCTTCCCCGAAGGACAGCTTTGTATTAAAGTGGATGGTAAAGTCGTTGCTGCTGCTCTAGCAATTATTGTGGATTACAAAAAATATGGCGACAACCATACTTACCGGCAAATTACTGGCAATTATCGCTTCACCACCCACGATGAAAATGGCGATGTGCTATACGGAATTGATATGGTGGTGGATACTGCATATCGTGGGTTGCGACTGGGGAGAAGGCTTTATGACGCTAGAAAGGAACTTTGTGAGCAGCTCAATTTGAGAGCTATCATGGCAGGAGGAAGAATCCCTAATTATGTGCAGTATGCAGAGGAAATGTCTCCAAAAGAATATATTGAAAAAGTTAGATTGAAGGAAATTTATGATCCTACGTTGACGTTCCAAATATCTAACCATTTCCACGTCAAAAAGGTATTGCAAAACTACCTTCCAGGCGATCATGAGTCAAAAGACTTTGCTACCTTGTTAGAATGGATTAATATTACTTATGAGGAAGAAGAATCTTTCTTGAAGCTGCCAAAATCCATTGTGCGTTTAGGGCTGATACAATGGCAAATGCGTTTATTTGAAAGTTTTGATGCCTTAGTAGAACAGGTAGAATATTTTGTGGATGCAGTAAGCGATTACAAATCCGACTTTATTTTATTTCCTGAATTTTTCAATGCCCCTTTGATGGCAGAGTTTAATCATTTAGGAGAAGCAAAAGCAATTCGAGCCTTAGCACAATACACAGAACCCATGCTCGAAAAGTTCATCGAATTTGCACTTTCTTACAATATTAATATTATTACTGGTAGTATGCCAGTTGTGGAAAATAAAAAACTGCTAAACCGTTCTTATCTTTGTCGAAGAGATGGCAGTTGGGAATCTTACACTAAACTGCATCCTACCCCTTCTGAAGTAAGTGCTTGGGGAATGGTAGGTGGCGATAGTTTAAAAGTATTTGATACTGATTGTGGGAAGGTAGGTATTTTAATTTGTTATGACGTAGAATTTCCAGAATTATCTAGGCTTTACGCTTTACAGGGGGCGCGTATTTTGTTTGTACCTTTTTTGACGGATACCCAAAATGGGTACAATCGAGTACGTCGCTGCGCGCAAGCACGAGCTGTTGAAAATGAGTGCTACGTAGCTATTGCTGGGTGTGTTGGGAATTTGCCAAAGGTGAATAACATGGATATTCAGTTTGCGCAATCTGCCATATTTACCCCATCTGATTTTGCTTTTCCCAACGATGCCATTAAAGCTGAAGCTACGGCTAATGCAGAAATGACGTTGATTGGAGATTTGGACTTGGAATTGTTAAAACAACTGCATGAATATGGTAGTGTACAAACCCTTAAAGACAGAAGAACGGATTTGTATGAAGTAGTTTGGAAAAAGAAAGAATCACAAGAATCCGAGTAGGTTTGTAACTTGCTAAATTTCATACAACAGATGTGACTTTTTGCTTTTCACCACTCAATCTCATTTGTGTGTTATAAAAAAGAAAGTCTAATTTTTTTGATTAATATTAGATAATGACCATGAACTACTGGAAAATCATCCTCACGTTGCTAACTTCAATCCTACTGCTGGTGATAGATATTAATCAGCATTGGTGGCTGAAATGGACAAATGGATATCAAGAAAGTATCAGTGTGCTACTGAATTTCTTGGTATTTTTATTGTTGGCGCGGGTGTTAGTCATTGTGTTAACTTCTTTTTACATCAGAAGGCAACGGGCGCTCTCAAAACAGAAAGACAACGTAGTAGTAGGTATTTCCAACCTTTCTAATTTATTAATAACTGGATACGGTATTGTCTCATTTTTCGGATTATTTGGTATTAACCACGAAAGATTATTTACTTCTTTGAGCATCGTAGCAGCAGCAATTGCTATTGTGTCAAAAGATTTTATTATTGAAATAATAAGTGGGATTGTCATTAGCTTTTCTAATGATGTTACCATTGACGATTACGTGAAGGTAGGAGAGCAAAAAGGTAAAGTCATAGATATTAATAATACAAAAACTGCATTGCTAAACGAGGATGATGACATTGTATATATTCCAAACCATAAAATATTTTTGGGGGATATTATCAATTACACCAAAAAGGAGATTAAAAAAACCAGTATTGATTTTGAACTTGATATGAAGGTTTTGCGAAGTGTAGATGAATTGGAAACTATTTTAATCAATTCTTTAAAAGACTATCACCACCTAATGGAACCTGATTCGTACAGTTTGAAAGTGGTACAGGTTAAAAAAGATGCGGTTTCCTTCAAGTTTCAATATACGCTCAACCACATAGATAGAGACTTGGAGCGAGAAATCAGAAAAAAAACAGTGCGCCGAGTGGTGTTATTTAGTAAAGAGCAACAATCTGATACTTCAAATAACGTTAAGTAAGTTGTAAAATTTTCTTCGCTATTTTTAGTGGTGTTTTATTTTGCAATTCACTCTTAATGAGTTCCTTAATGGTGGAAATATTCCTTCAAAAAAGAAGGATACTTTAAACCAAGAAAAAAATAAATAATTTTTAACATTGTTTCAGTGACTTTTTATTCCTTTGCAGTCTTGAAACAGAAGTTGATACAACATACAAGTAAAATAGAATATGAAGACAAGATATTCTGATGAAGAATTGTTAGAGTTCAAGCAGCTTATCGAGCAAAAGCTGGTAATGGCTAGAGAACAACTCGACGATCTTCAAAAGCAAATACAGGAGGTGACAGAAAATAGTGAAGGTGAGTTCGGAAGCGACTGGATTGATGACAGTACCTTTGGTTCTCAAATAGACTTCCTTAACGATATGGCACTTCGTCAACGCAAATATGTGGCTGACTTAGACAACGCGCTCATTCGTGTACAAAACAAAAGCTATGGAATTTGCGTGGTGACAGGAGAGCTAATTGACAAACGTCGCTTAATGGCAGTGCCAACGACCACTAAGAGTTTAGGTGCAAAGATTGCAGTTCCTGATAGACCAAGAGAGCAACAGGATAAACCTGCGGTCATTCCCATCTCAGAAGGTCCAAAAATCATATCAAGAGTAATCAAAAAACCTAGTCAAAAGCCAGCTAATCCTACTGAAACACCTATCAATGAAGAGGATGACGATTTCTTGTTGGGTGCAGATGACGATGATGCTAAGTTTATTGATGATGAAGATTTTGATTTCGATAATTATGTAGATAATTCAGAAGAAGGCGATAACGATTCAGATTATTAATTCACTTTAAAAAATATTTAATATGAAGCAGTTATTAGGAATGACTGCCTTATTTCCTCTAGGTTCTATACCGTTACTTAACCAGTTGGACGAGGAAGAAGTGCCTCAAGCAGTTCGTACTGCATTATCAAAAAAGTACCCTAATGCGAAAGACACTCTTTGGGCTGCTGACGATGAAATGCAGAAATTCGCAGCGAACTTCGAGAATAAAGATAGTTTTGCAGATGTTTTCTTCGAGAAAGATGGTACGTGGATAGAGACTGCTTTGGAAATTGAGTTGGACGATGTGCCAGAAGTAATTTTGGACAATACAGAAGAAGCATATCCAGAAATAGAGTTCTTCGAAGCTGTAATGCGCGTCGAAAGAGCTGCACAAGTTTTTACGAAGTGGTGCTTAGAGATGAAGAATCTGAAATCACATTATCATACAAACCAGATGGTACTTTGATTGAAAAATCAATAACACCTTTGGATGAACTGGAAAATGATTTCGATGACGATTATGACGACGAAGATTTTGACGATGAACATGAAGAAGATGAAAAAGACTAGAAATAGTAGGTAAATGCTATACAATCTTTTCATCATCACCGTTAATTGAACCTCTTTGTACCAATTTAGACTGGCGATTATTTCATGCAAAGTCTGGATCGTAACACAAAGTATTAAAGTAGGTAGGTTAACTTTTAATCATAAGTTTAGTCTTTTAAATGATAGGTAGGTGGGTTCTTGTCAACTAAAGTTTGGTAAGTACCTGCCTACTGTGGTTTCTGTTCTTTGATAATTTTTGTGGTGTTACTAACAACTACAAAAATTATCAAATGAATTATATTTTACGAGCGTCTAAAGAGAACTGCTCAACGTGTAGCTCTCACAACAGCGTGGTAATTACTGATTAAGTAGGTTTGGCGGAATTATGAGATTTATATCATGTGGCTTGCCCCAGTCAGGTGCATGTTACAGTCGAAAAAAGGTAGTTATTTTGTATCAAGTCGTATAATTCGCGTTCTGCTATGGATTTCTTCCCCTCTACATTCCTACTCGCTTTTGTACAACAAATAAAAATTGTCAAAAAACCAGTAATTCATAGACCACGTTTCACTGACTGCCGAGCTAAAGGTTGTAGTTGAATCTACTTTGAGCCATTATTATTTTCTTTTTTTAACGGTTCATTTATTCATGATTCATCCAAATACGCAACTTAGACACATCAATGAACAAATTGGATATGGTGTATTTGCTACCCATTTTATTCCGAAAGGAACGATTACTTATGTTCACGATGCGTTAGAACTGGATATTACACCAGAACAATATGAGCAATTCGATAAAATGCTCCAAGAAATTATTGAAAAATATTCTTTTATAGATAGCCAAGGCGTGCGAATTGTAAGTTGGGACCATGCAAAATATGTAAATCATTGCTGTAATTGTAACACTATGAGTACGGGATACGGCTTTGAAATTGCCATTCGAGACATTCATCCAGGCGAGGAATTGACGGATGAATACGGGTTATTCAACTTTAATTACGAAATGGGCTTGGTGTGTGACATGCCTAATTGCAGAAAAAAGGTATCGGGAAAAGATATTGATTTGTATTACCAGTATTGGGATCAACTCGTCAAGTCTGCGCTTTCATTGTATCCTTATGTGGAGCAGCCGCTTGCAAAGCTAGTAGATAAAAATACTCAGGAGGAACTTCAGCTATTTTTTGAAGACGAATCTAAGTATATATCTGTTCATGTCTTGCGCCAGGAAAGAGCAGACGTGTTGGGAGAGTGGGTTAGTAATAATGTGTAATAGATGTTACGGGGTTTGGCTATTTGCTTTTTAAAGGTTTTTTCCTGCTCATGTGGATTTTCTGTAAATGGAGATCATCGAGAATAATTATATTTGAGCAAATAACGGAAAGCAAGTAGCTATTTAACCAAACATCAGTCAAACTAGGGGCTGACTGCTCGATTGTAGGCTCTTCAAACTACAAGTAAACAAGAAATAAATAAAGTATCAATTTGCTTTCGCAACTTATTTGTTATCAAATAGTTATTTTCGTAATTCTTAATTGATATTAGTATAAGTTTATGAATGTAAAATTTGTTTCCGAAAGCGTTATTGATGAAGTTATTGAAGCCTCTTCTTCGGAAGCAGGTTTTGATCAAGTGCAATTGGAAATTTTGGGTGAAGAAGAACCAATGCTTTTGGCATACCTCACAGGAGAACAGTTTGACTTACTAACCAACGAAGAAAAAAGATTTTTTTTACTACTTGGCTTGGATTATTTATCAAGCAATGTCAAAAGTAATACCTGAACTTCCTGAATTGACAGAAGAAAATTTGGGAGAAGCAGAAGAGTTAAACTGGGAACTTATAGAAAATACCAACACACGGGACTTTCGTAAGCAGTTGGATGTTTTTTTCGAGCATTATCCACAGGAGGATCTTTTGGCTTTTGTGGAAGACTCGTTAGTGGATGATGACGAATTTAACGTCACTGCTGAAGGTCGAGAAATAATTTTGGTAGGTTTAAAGACATTAATTGACGTTTGGAGTAGAATTCACACCTAAGTCGCTTAATTTTACCTAAATTGCTTTGTGAATTATTTCTAGCAACCTCAATTGCTAGATTTTTCATGTTTGCACGAAGCATCCTTTTTAAGAGGAAATAGCCAAATGTAGATAGCGAGCTACGTAACATCAGTATTTAATTTGGATGAATATGATAAGAATTTTTGCTTGTTGGTTAGTTATTTTTCTATTGTTTGCCAAACTTAACGCACAACCTATTGATACCAGTAGCCAAACTTCTTTTATCGTGCTGCCAATTGTGTACTATACACCAGAAACCAGTTGGGCTTTTGGTGGTGCCTCTGCTTATGTGTTTTCCTTGCCTGGTCAGCGTATTCCTAACTCTCAGATCCAACTTGGCGGTGCATATACACTTGAAAAGCAATTACTTACTTATCTTTCTTATCGTATTTATTACAAGGAGTGGAATACTTTTGGCGAACTAGGATACTATCGCTACACGTATCGTTTTTTGGTATTGGAGATCAGCCTACCGACAGTTTTGAACTATATGACGTGAATTTTCCTAGAATAAGAATGAGTGTGTTGCGACGTGTGCGCCAGAATCAATACTTTGGATTGACTTTGTGGTGGGAGGACTACAAGATCACAGATTTGGATGCCGCCGGGAAATTGCAGAATGAAAATATTTTGGGTGCATCAGGTGGCACTACAATTGGTGTCGGTCCTAGTTTCGTGCATGATGCTAGAAACAGCGTATTTTTTCCTACCACAGGATGGTACATAGAAGGTAATTTACTCACTTTCCCTGAAAAGTTAGGTAGTGCGTATTCGTTTTCCAGCCTTGATTTGAATGCTAGGCTTTTTCATGCTTGGTCCTCTAGTCACACTTTGGCTTTAGACGCTTTCGCTACTTCCAAATGGGGAGATGTTCCGTTCAATATGCTTGCTTTTATTGGTGGCTCGCGCAGAATGCGTGGCTATTTTGAAGGACAATACCGCGATCTCCATGCTGTTCAATTGCAAGCAGAACATCGTTGGTTGTTTTCACCACGCTGGGGAGTGGTTGGTTTTTTGGCAGTGGGCAGTGCTTTATCCAATTTTAAACAAGTGCAAGAAAATGAATTACTAACCACCACAGGTGTAGGACTTAGATTTGCTATTGATAAAGCTCGTAAACTCAACCTTCGCTTGGATGCTGGCTTTGGTAAACAAACGAGCGGTTATTACCTTACAGTGGGAGAAGCTTTTTGAAGACGTTACGCAAACGGTTATTTGTTGGAATATAAACGATTCATTTTGAAGTGTTATGCTAAAATATTTACCATAGAATACAACCAAATCAGCGATTCCCTAACTTCATTTACAAGGTTTTGATAATATTTTCTACAATCATATCGCCATGATCACGAGTGTTTTCAATAAAAAGTTGGCTCGTTGCCATTCCTGCACAAATCACACCTGCGATATAAACATTAGGTAAATTCGTTTCTAAAGTATCGCGATGGTAAGTTGGAATTTGATGCTCATCGGCGGATAATTCAATACCTATTTTTTGCATAAACTCGAAGTTCGGACGGTAGCCTGTCATAGCGAGTACGAAATCGTTAGCAATTGTCAGTTCCCCTGCTGGCGTGTTTAAAATCACTGTATCTGTTCGTATGGCTTGCAACGTGGTGTTGAAATAAGCCTTGATGGAACCTTCTTTAATTCTATTTTTCTAAATCTGGTTTAATCCAGTATTTTACCTTGTCGCTAATAGCATTTCCCCTTACCACTAAAGTAACTTCCACGCCTTTGTGATAAAGCTCTAAAGCTACTTGTGCCGCAGAATTTCGAGCACCTACTACTAGCACTTTTTGCCCCAAGTAAGGATGCGGATTATCATAATAATGCTTTACTTTAGGCAAACTTTCTCCTTCTACATGGAGGTAATTTGGCGTGTCATAATAACCCGTAGCAAGTACCACAGCGTGCGTCAAGTAAGAAGATTTATTGGTAATTACTTCGTAAAGTCCTTCTAATTGATTCACCTTCAGCACTTCTTCGTAATAATGTACAGCTAAGTTTTTGCTATTTACTAATCTACGATAATATTCTAATGCTTCTCGTCTTGTGGGTTTTTCTCCGTGTGAAATGAAAGGAGTATTGCCTATTTCTAGTAACTTAGAAGTGGAAAAAAAGGTCATGTTGCTTGGAAAATGATAAATAGAATTGACCAGAACACCTTTTTCCAAGATGATATAATTGAGTTGCGCTGCTTTAGCTGCAATTCCAATATTAATGCCCGTCGGACCTCCACCTATAATGAGTACGTCAAGTGCTGCTTGCATGAGTTCTTTTTTATGCCTGTAATCAGTTGTGTCTGTTTGGCAGTGAATTAGGTAGAACGAAATGATATTGAACTGTGTAATCCTAAGATGACACATCTTGGAATTATCTAATTCATGTTACCCAATTCGCTATTTGCTTTTTAAAAAAGTTTTCTTTACTCAGATGACTTTATTGGCAAAAAACAAATTGGGTAACGTCAATGCTCCTTTACAAAACCATACAGTACACTAATGGTTTATCAGAATTGTAAAAAAGAGAAAAGCTATTACTAGCCAGCAGCATGATGTTCCCTCTTGGCAAAAGCAGGTGTAATATTCTACGGACGATTAACGATGCAGAACTATCAAAGAATGACTTTTTTGAATTTGCCATTCAAAATAGAATTGGAATGGCTGCCTAGCCAGTCTTCTAGCAGGGTCGCATAAACGCTTCTAAAGTCAATTTCGTACTTTAAGTCGCCATTATCTAAATCTTTCAGATTAGGAGCAGCATTATGAAAACCTGCTTTTTTTAGGTTTCCATTAATGAGAAATACATTATTCGCAGTGCCATGGTCAGTACCACCGCTCGCATTTTGCTTTACGCGACGACCAAATTCAGAAAAAGTTAGAATCAACACCTCATTGAATAGTTGGTGTTGTTTCAAGTCGCTGACAAAGGCTTGGATTCCTTCTGCATACTGCTTCAACAGACGTTGCTGCGTATTTTTTTGCATGGCATGAGTGTCAAAACCACCTGTACTGATGTAGTAAATACGTGTGTCAGTATCTGCTGTGATTAGCTCTGCCACTTGTTTTAAGTCTTTGCCAAAGTCGCTGTTTGGATAAGTCGTTTTCGAGTTATGTACTTTGGATTGTTCGTATAAATAATCAGCAGATTGCTGGGTTTCAATCATCGTTTTGTAAAGATAGGCTACTTGCTCGGTCTCATGGGAAGCAGTCTGCGCACCCAAGTGCTTATGAAAAACATTTTGAGTCGTTTTTTGAAGTTGTTGCATATTGTTGATCGCAAATCCTGAGTATTGTTCGCCCTTCAGTGCCAAACTTAAACTTTCATCCATTTCCAGCGCGGCGTGTGGACTATCACAACCCTTACATTGATTATCGAGGTATCTGCCCAACCAGCCAGTGGATAAATACTCGTCGCTCTTGCTTGCTGTTTGCCAAATATCCATAGCACGAAAATGCGAACGGTCTGGATTAGGATAGCCAACACTATTGAAAACACTCACATAGCCTTCTTCGTACAGGCTGTGAAAAGGTGCCAAAGCAGGATGAAAGCCTAAATCGTCGGACGCTTTTAATACTTCATTGGCAGGAATACCCAAAGTGGGGCGATTTTGGTAATATAAATCATTGCGATAAGGTACAACCGTGTTCAAGCCATCATTGCCGCCAGAAAGTTGAATAACAACTAGTATTTTTCCCGAACGTGAGGCATGTAGCTGTTGTAATGCAAAGTTTTGTAAAAAATTAGGGATGTACCACGCGGTAGAAGCTAATGCTGTATTCTTTAAAAAATTTCTTCTTTTCATTGTTTTGCTGTTCAAAAGATGAATAAGTTAAATTAGTTGATTTTTAAAATGTGATACAGCGCATGATTTAGCACAATTGGTATTCTGGAAGACTCATCATGCGCAACGTTAAGGTCTTGATATAGTTTTCATTACTGGTATTTGAAATGTATGGCTCAAAGTTTTTTTATTCCACCTCAGTTGTGGCTGCAATAGAAAATGCGATAAGGTTTCAAATATAGTGTCTTTGTCCTGATTTTCAAGCGTTTGTAATAGCGGCTGAAAATTCAATTTAACATTTCCAAGGCGTGCTATTTTGCTTGCTTGTGCTTCGTCCATAAGTTCCTGTGTTTCTTGGTCTTCCTGTTTAGTGTTGCGTTTTTCTGATAAGGCAATAAACCCGTTTGCTAGGTTAAGGCGAATCATCAAGGTTGCATTATCAATCCAAGCGTTGCCTCCTTTCCAACCTGCTACGTTAGGTGGATCGAATAGGGTTTGACCTAGTGTTTTTTGGATTCTGATGAGCGGAAACGGCGACGAAAATTCTACTTCCAGCGTGCGCATTACCCCAGCAATTAATTCTACTGGCGATTTGATTTTAGTGCCTATATTTTTAGGCGCGTAGAACCAATCCGATTCAAAAATAGTACGCATTAGTTGGGCAATATTATAGTTAGACTGATAGAATTGTTTTGCTAGGGTTTTTACCATCATCTCATCTATGGTTTCATTGACAAAATAACGATAGATTTTGGTAACCAAGAACAAGGCGGTTTCCTCTCGCGCTAGGATAATATCTATAATATCTCCGCCATCAAAATCACCTTTTTTACCCATGAACGTCTTACTGCCATAGTCATGCTCGTAAGGACGAAAAACAAACTTGCCTTCCAAATTACTTGACCAGCCTGTGAAAGCACGAGCAGCTTCTTTAATATCTTGCTCTGAATAGTTCTCTCTTCCGATGGTAAATAATTCCATCAACTCTCTAGCAAAGTTTTCGTTAGGGCTTCTTTTTTTGTTTTGTTGATTGTTTAAATAGCGGATCATCGCCACATCTTTGGCAACAGCAAGCACTAAATCCTTGAAATTTCCCAAAGCATGTTGGCGAAAGGTATTGAGTTGCGCAGTTGCCAAGTCCCCTAATGTAATTCTGCAAGCAAAATGACCATGCCAAAATAAAGTCATACGCTCTAAAAAGGTATCTTCTGAAGGGTCTGCCATTCTTGCAATCCACTGTGCATTTTGCTGCATCACGGATTGCTTTTCTAACATTCTTGCTTCGTTTTGATCTTCTTCACTTGAATCGTGTATGGCACTTTGGCGAGTAGATGTTTGATTAGTCAGCAAAGTCACAGTATTTTTTTGACCCCTAAAAAGATACTTTACTGCATCTTCTAAAGAGCGACTTTGAACCTTTTCCCATGCACTAGGATGAAACCCAAATCCCGCTCGCCAGGATAAATGATTAATTTGCTGTATAGTTGTCATAGAAAAATATTATACTAAATTCGAATAAATTTGCAGAAAAAACAAACCAAAATTTATCCTACTTATCCAAGTAGAACGAATCTGATGATGAGTAAAATGCTTTCCCAATTGGTGACAGCGCCACGAAAACACATGCTAATCTTGGCGTTTTTCTTTCTCTTGTTATTGGACTATCTCTAAGATTAGACGTTTAATGAAGAAAGTGTTAATTATTCGTTACCTCCAAAAAATGAAGTAAGCGTTGTTGCGAGCTTCCTTAAGATTTCAACTGCGTTTGGTAGAAAAAAACTTTTGATAATTTGTTGACATTCATCTGATAAAATGCCATATTCCACTACGGTTTTAGGATGAAGTAAGCTCTTCCCGAATCGCATGAATCCGCGCTTATCATCCGCCGCACCATAGACTAAACGGCTTAATTGTCCCCAAAATAAAGCGCCTGCACACATTACGCAAGGCTCCAAAGTAACGTATAACGTACAGTCCGTCAAATATTTACCACCTAAATAGCCAGTAGCGGCGGTTAATGCAATAATTTCTGCGTGGGCAGTGACATCGTTTAAGCGTTCGGTTTGATTGTGTGCACGGGCAATGATGCGTTGTTGTACCACAATCACTGCGCCCACAGGCACTTCACCTTGCTCCGCAGCGATGGCTGCTTGTGCAAGAGCTTGTCTCATAAAATAAGCGTCATCATAAACTTGTAACATAAATAAGCGAATTTGAGATGGTTTAAATTGTAAATAGTACCACAACTTTACGATAATTTTGACTTTTTTTTTACTTTTCCCTATTTTTTCCTCCTACTTCCAAATAATTCAGTAGGTTTGTGCGGAATTAAATTCAATAATGTTGCGCAGTTGATTCTTTACATTTTGATTATTAGCTATTTAAAACGAGTTTAAAACTACAACAGCTAAAGATTAAAAATAGCTGCGTAATATTAGTGACTAACTAATGGTGTTGTTGTCGTTGATTATCAGCGAAAATACTCTAAATTGTTGGTTTTTAATTAATTCGACATAACTATAACACAAAACAAAAAAAACTATGAACAGTAGTTTAGTGACTTTAGATTGGATAGTTTTAGGGGGCTATTTTTTACTGCTTCTTGGCGTTGCCCTTTGGGTAATTTTACAAAAAAATAAGACCACAGAGGACTACTTTTTGGCAGGTCGAAATATTGGTTGGTTTGTGGTAGGAGCTTCAATTTTCGCTTCCAACATTGGTTCAGAACACGTAGTAGGGTTAGCAGGTGCAGGTGCTTCTAACAAAATGCCAATGCTTATTTATGAGCTACATGCTTGGGTTGTTTTGATGTTGGGATGGGTATTTTTGCCATTTTATCAACGTGCAGGTGTGTTTACGATGCCAGAATTTTTAGAAAAACGCTTTAGTCCTAGTGCAAGGTGGTTCTTATCCATTTTTTCCCTATTGGCATACGTCTTGACAAAAGTATCCGTTACGATTTATGCAGGAGGTATTGTTATCGCAACTTTGCTCGGTATTGATTTTATGACTGGAGCTGTGGTGACTGTAGTTTCAACAGGTATTTACACCGCTATTGGTGGTATGAAAGTGGTGGTTTACACAGAAACATTACAAACCGTTGTGTTACTAGTTGGTGCAGCAACGCTTACCTTCATGGGCTTGGACGCTGTAGGTGGTTGGAGTGAATTAAAAGCTACCGTAGGTAAGGAATATTTGGATATGTGGCGACCGTTAGACGACCCTGATTTTCCTTGGCTTCCATTGTTCATTTCCAGTACAATTGTTGGAATTTGGTACTGGTGTACCGACCAATATATTGTACAACGAACACTGACTGCTAGAAATCTAACCGAAGGCAGACGAGGGACAATTTGGGGCGGTTTTTTTAAAGTTAACGCCTGTGTTTTTATTCCTTATTCCAGGTATTGTCGCTTTAGCACTTAAAATGAAGGGCGAACTTGAATGGGATACTCCAGATCAAGCCTTTCCAGCGTTGATGTCAAAAGTATTGCCACCGGGTTTGCGCGGATTGGTAGCTGCGGGATTAATGGCGGCGTTGATGAGTTCTTTGGCTTCGGTATTCAATTCTTGCTCTACGCTCTTCACCGTAGATGTTTATAAGAAACTGCGTCCTAATCGTTCAGAAAGCCATCTGTTGCTGGTTGGGCGATTTGCTACGTTGGGAGTAGTCATTTTAGGTATTCTTTGGATTCCGATTATGGCAAATATTTCAGGCGTATTGTATGAGTATTTGCAATCCGTTCAGTCCTATATTGCGCCACCGATTACAGCAGTTTTTTTGCTCGGTATTTTTTCAAAACGGATTAACTCAAGAGGTGCGATGGCAGCATTAGTGAGTGGTTTGGTGATTGCGGTAGTACGTCTAGGACTGGAGTTAGCCAAAGATAATTTGAACCCAGACGGTGTTCTCTTTGCCTTTGGCGACGTGAATTTCTTGGTATTCAGTGCTTGGTTTTTCCTTTTTTCTATCTTGATTGCCGTTGGAGTCAGTTTAGCCACGCCTCCTCAATCAGACCTGCAGTTGCAAGGATTGACATTTGGAACGCTTTCGGAGAAACAAAAAATTGAAAATAAGGCTAGTTACAACATCTGGGATATTGTAGCGTCTTTGATAGTGGTTGCTATTGTTGCTTATGTGATGATTTATTTCAATGGGCGATAGTATTTTAAGTGATGGGTTTAATCGTGACATAATCAATGAGTTGTAAAATTGAATTGATTGCTCGTTCTTGAAACATGAAATTGAATAAAAGAGGGGAATGAACACCAATGTTCATTCCCCTCGTTGCTATTTTTTATATCCAGCAAATAGCCAAAGACTAAGAGCCAACATCAGTAATTTACGGTCTAATTCAACAACTCATAAATTCCTGCAATACCCTGACCACCACCTACACAAGCCGTAACCAAACCATAGCGATTATCGCGACGGCGCATTTCGTTGAGCAATTGGGTAGAGAGTTTCGCACCTGTGCAGCCAAGTGGATGTCCAAGTGCAATTGCACCTCCATTTACATTGACAATCTCTGGATTGAGTCCAGTTTCTTGTATGACAGCTAGCGCTTGTGTAGCAAATGCTTCGTTCAATTCTACTAAATCAATATTATTGAGCGTCAAACCAGCTTGTCGCAGTGCTTTTGGAATGGCTACACAAGGTCCGATGCCCATATATAGCGGCTCTACGCCTGCCACAGCACACGCTGCTAATCGCGCAATAGGAGTCAAGTTAAGTTCCTTTACCATGCGTTCACTCATCACTAACACAAAAGCAGCACCATCAGAAGGTTTGAGAGGAATTTCCTGCTGGTCGACTTACGCCACCTTGTGCAAATGCAGGACGCAAACTCGCTAACGCATCTATGGAAGTGTCTTTACGCACCCCTTCATCCATGGCTACGGTTTGGGTAGTTTCCATGCGCTTTCCGTCTTTTACAAACACCTCGGACACTTTTACGGGTACAATTTCTTCTACAAATTTTCCTTCTTCCAAAGCCTTTGTTGCTAGGCTGTGAGAGCGAAAAGAAAATTCATCCGCACTTGCCCTAGAGATGTTATATCTTTTTGCTACTGCCTCTGCTGTGATACCCATACTAACCACATAATCTGGTGTATCTTTTGCTACATTGTAGCTAGGCGCAAGTTTATAGCCCGTCATTGGAATCATACTCATACTTTCTGTACCACCAGCGATGAATATTTCGCCCATGCCAGCTTTGATTTTAGCTACTGCAATAGCAATGGTTTCTAAACCAGAAGCACAATAGCGATTGACAGTCACACCTGGCACTTCTTTTCCGAGCGCACGAACGGAGATTTGTCGTCCCATCTGTAAGCCCTGTTCCCCTTCAGGATTAGCACAGCCCACAATTAAGTCGTCCACTAAGCTGGGGTCAAGTTCGGGCGTTTGCGCCAATAGATGATTGATGACATCTACCGCCAAATCGTCAGAGCGGTAATTTCTAAATCCGCCTTTTTTTGCACGTCCTACTGCGGAACGATATGCTTTCACAATATATGCATCCATATTATTAATTTTCAATTTGTAATTTATTTATTTTGAAACAAAGTTAGCTAAAATCATAAAAAAGCAAAATATTTTTTAATTCGGAGTTTAGGGAAAGATGGTTGATGAATTGAAATCCGTCAACGTACTCAAGCTGAATTTATACTTTATCAACTTACACTAAACCATGCAAAGTTGTAAAAATATTACCCTTACGTAACAAAAAGTAGCTATTTATCGCCTCTACCACCAAAAAGGCTAAACTTATAAGATGGAAAGGATTGTCTTTTCGTAGTTTCAATACTTTTACGTTGGTAGATAATTGCCCAAAAAAATAAAGAAGCCCCGCCGATGCAGAGCTTCCTTGAAGGGACTAATCAACTATAAGGTAGTTCTTTATGTCGAATTGCTTAAACGACTAAGTTGAACAAGCGTCGAAACATGAGTATTTTATTCATGTTCATGTACAACGTTCAGCGCACGTATTTCAATATCAATACTTTACAAATCTTTTAGTGGTAGAAGTACCATCTGTAAGAGCGATCTTCATAAAGTAGATACCAGATTGAAGGCTGGTAATATCCAATTGATGTTGCTTGCTGTTCGTAGCTATTTGTTGTACTACTTTGCCGTTAATGTTGATAACGAATAGTGTCTGTAAGTTAGCACGGTCCGTTATCACGTCAATATGATCTTTAGCTGGATTTGGGTAAAGTTGAATATCTGTAATAGGCGCAGTTGAAAATGCCATTTGCCCATCTGTAAGCGCATTCGTTGCTGCGAAAATGTAAATGGCTGACCAACCAGACCAACCCGAACTACACTTGGCAGAAAGTTGGTACTCATAACTCATATTGGTACTTAAACCCATCAGCTTGGTAAGCGTTTCAGTCGTTGTTTTGATTGCCCAAGTTTCTGTGCCAGCAGCGCGATAACGAAGGCGATATTCTGTGGCGCGAGGTAATGGATACCAACGTACTTGTACTTCACTAGGGCTAATGATCTCTACGGCGCGTGGAGAAGGAATGCCACAGGTGCCGGCTGTGACGAATACATAAGTATCTGACCATTCCGACCATCCAACGCTTTGACAATTGGAGCGAATGGCATATTCGTAAGTGCTATTGGTGGCTAAACCTTGTGCCAAATAGGATGTTTGTTCAGTGGTTTGCATAATCCACGCAGGCTCTCCCACTTGGCGGTATTGTACTTGGTAGTATTGGGCTACGCTTACAGCTTCCCAAATAATTTTAGCTACTCCATCGCGCTCATCTTCTGCTCCCAACGGAAGTGGTGGGTCACACGATGGTTGGCAAGATTCTGGGGCTACAAACAATCTTCCGAAAGTTTTGCTATCCGAACAGCCCGAAGCAGAAGATAAAGTAATCACAACATCCACAGGCAAACCGTTTGCAGGTAGGTTTTCCAACTTAATATGTTGAGGGCTGCCAGTGGCTGCAAAGCTAAAAGTCTTCCCTGATGCAGTGGCTTTAATCGTGCTTGGGCTACCAGTGTATGAAATACGTACTTCTTGGTTGTAGGTGGTTGTGGTGGGTTCGCAAGGGGTTTGTTCTGCTGCTGCTGCAGTATTTAACAAGCAAAACGCAGTCACAGCACCTGTTATTTCCACTGCATAATCTTCCACTTCTCCGTAGCCAAACGTGCTGCAAGCGCGAGGTAGCTCGTCGTCTTCTTCTAACCATTTCATACTGACACGCATACGAGTTTTACCTTCTGGTGCATTGCCTGGAATATTTAGCCTGCCAGCCACTTCTTCAAAGCTAGGGGCGGGTGAACTGAAGACTTGCTCGCCAGCATCATCAAAGTCTTTATCTTTGTTGAAGTCAATCCAAACCGTCCACTGCTCTGCATACTTTTGATTTTTAAAGCCTGGTAAAAGTTTGATGCTTGGCGTACTTCCGCGTTCGAGTTTAGTAGAAAACCGCGTAAAGTCGCCGTATCCATTGTCGCGTTCAGTTTTATTGTTGATGTCTCCAATTGCTACTCCTGCAATCCATTCGTAGTTAGCATCTTCTCCTGCTGACTTGCAGTAACTAACTTCACCACCGCCATTTCCGCCACCGTTTCCACCGCCGCCATTGCCGCCGCCACCGTTTCCACCACCGCCGCCAGTCAATGGGAATCTAGGATTTATCCAGTACCAAGTATTATCGGATTCGTTGATTTCTGTTAATTCGTTTTTATAGTCTATCACATAGCCTAAGTAATAATTTCCAGGTGGTACTTCGGCTTCCGCTAAGTTCATTGTGGCTTGAACTCCGTACATTTCGTTTTGTGCCAAAAAGGGAACTGCGCTGGTAGCCACCAAATAATCCGAAGATGAAAAACTATTGTCCACCGATAAATAGAATCCAACTTGTGATACACCTGCTCTGCCTTGTCCTGCGTTGCGTACTACTACATTTACTTTCACAGTTAGACCTGTGGTGGTAATGTCGTCAGAAAATTTGACAAGATTGGGGTCGCCAAATCCTCCGTTTCCACCGCCGCCGCCATTACCGCCGCCATTTCCACCATTTCCACCACCGCCATTTCCACCACCGCCGTTGTCGCCTTCGCACGCTCCATCGGCTTCGGTTTCAGTAATACAAACCGCGCCTTGCACTTTGGTGCGAATTAGTTCACCCGGATAAGGACCGAAACCATTTTGGAAGTTGATGCCTACGCTAGACAAATGACAATAGCTCATAATTGTGCCACCGCCAGAAGGTGTTGGACCTTTGAGACAGACACCTTCAGGGCTGTAACAGTCGTCAATAGGTCCGTTGGGCCAAGAGCAACTGTGGGTGTGAGGAGAACCTAAATTGTGTCCTAATTCGTGGGTCACTACTTCCACTGTCCAAGAATAAGTGGGAAAGCCTGAAAATGAAGGTTTGATATTAGCATAAGAAACTGCATAAGTTGGGGTACATAATACGCCCACAAAAGCAACGCCACCGTTATTATTGGGAACTGTGGAGATGAGTTGTGCTATATTGCCATCGAATTGCCCACCAAGTCGGCTTCTAAAAGAGTATAAAGCTGCTGTGGAGGAGGAGGAAGGATAACTATCGGCAGTAGTCCAAACTCGCGTTTTGGAGATTTTAACGATAACGTTTTCTTTTTCGTAAAGCAATGCTACTACGTTGAACATTGCTGTCACAAAGTCCGTAGTGACGGTTTCGCTGCTGTTGTTGTCTAAAAAGGTTCTGTAGTCTGCTTCAAAGTAGATTTTTACTATTTTGCAAGCCTGATTCATCTGTTTTTCTTGACCGTTTTGGGGGTTGGCGTTGTTATCTTTCCATTCAGGTAATTCGTCCGCAGCACAATCGTTGGGATTGGGCGCAAGTAAATCGGAAGTATTATATAAAACATAATCCTTACCACCAGCAAATTTCTGCGCGTCGAGTTGCCCGATTACGTAGGTTTCACCGTCCAGCATGATCATCCCGTACACTTTGTCCTCAAAATGGAAATGGCAGCCAAGATTTAGGGTTATTGGTACAGTAACCTGATAATAAAGCCTGGCTCATATAGCTGCACCTCTCCATCTTGATTATCTACGTAAAATTCGTCTGTTAAAATCTGTTTTTGGAATAAGGTCACATCCAACTTTCTTCCATCTGCCAATCGAAGTTGAAGTGCTAATTGAGTGGGTTGGTCTGAATAGACTTTCAAGAGCTTGTTTTGGTCTAAAGTCAAAAAAGTTGCCTCGTTCAAATGACCTTTTATGAGTTCAGGTCTTGATGGGGCTGGCTTGAATAGTTGAACAGCCGTTGCTGTTTCTGTATTTCCTTGTACGCTCGTGCTAGTGGACTGGGCTGAAATTTTACCCAAAAATAAACATAAGAATCCTGCAACCAAAAAGTGTTGATATGCTTTCATTGAAAAAAAACGCTTTAAGTTCTATAATTACAATTTCTGTGTGTCTTGCATTAAGGATTGCTAGAACTTTAGTCGTCTTTGATGTATTACCAGTTGCTACGTGCTTGATTGCTACTCTTGCACCGCAGCTTTTTTGATATTGTGTGTTTTAAACCGATATGGTGTAGCATTTTAAGCTACTCATCTTTACTCAACTACGCTAATTCATCTTCTGCATTTTTTATTTTATTATTCAAATACTGAATATGAGTGCAAGGTAGGCGCATATTTGTTGACCTGCAAGTGGTAAAACTTTTGCATTAGTTTACGGTATGCTTATGCTTCGTAAAGGGAGTATAAAGTTTAGTGTTTGGGGAATAGTCGTAATATAAAGATAAAAGGCTTTATTTGCTGAAAAAACGGAAATACAGATGATTATTCAATACACTACTGCTCAGCATGAAGCAGATTTACAAGGGATTTTGGATTTACAACAGCTTAATCTTGCCAAAAACGTCTCTGCTCAAGTAGCTTTAGAACAAGGTTTTTTAACCGTAGAACACAATTTGGAATTACTCAATAGTATGAACGTACCATATCCTCATGTTATCGCTAAAGTTGGGGAAGAAGTGATAGGCTACACCTTAGTGATGCTCAAGGAACTGAAATATGACATTCCTATTCTGTATCCTATGTTTGAACAAATTGAGCAAATTAATTACCAAAACAAATTGGTGTCCGCACACGACTATTTTGTAATGGGACAAGTTTGCGTGGCGAGTGCTTATCGCAGTCAAGGAGTTTTTGCTAATTTGTACCAGACCCTTAAAACAAAAATGTCGCCTTACTATTCGCTGGTGGTAACGGAAGTTGCCTTTCGCAATACACGCTCCATGAGAGCGCATGAAAAGGTTGGATTTAAAGTGATAAAAGATTATCATTCTGAAGAAGGGGAGTATTGGGCGATTGTAGCTTGGGATTTAAGATGAGGTAGTAATTTTGTAGCTTTTCGCAGTTAGCTGTTTGTTGCTAATCAAGCATATCGCTATTTTATTTTGAAAGTGTGCAAACCACCGTTGAGCCTGTGGTTTGCATTAAAAGTCAATTATTAACTTCGCTTTGGCAGTTTGCTTTTTTAACAAGCAAATTGCCAAAGCGAAATAGCAAATCGCTCAACACTACTGATTAAGGTAACAACACGCGGTCAATCACATGAACAATACCATTTGTAGTTTGTACGTCTGGAATCACCATATTAGCTACAATAGCGTTAGTTTTTCCTTTCACACTTAACACCCCATTGGTGAATGCGCCAAGCGTAAGGGCTGTACCTCCCAAAGGCATTACAGTATTATCGCTCATTTCGGAGGTGAATTTACCGCCATCCGCTACCACATGATTCAATAAAACTGCGGCGATAGTTTCTTTAGGTAATTTCCTAATATCCGCTGGAACTTCCAACGCAACGCCTAAGTCCACCCCTAACTGCTTAAAAGCAGCATCCGTAGGCGCAAAAACAGTGAACGAAGGGCTACCTGGTGCTGCTACCAACGCGCCAACTAAATCTGCATAAATCAAGGCTTCAACTAGAAAAGATAATTCTGGTACTACAAACACTTTGGCATCTTTGAGTGCTAATGCAGACTGCACAATATCCGCTCCCGTGGCAAGCAAGACTTTATCAATCACATGAACTGTACCGTTTTCTGCCTTCACGTCAGTCGCTAGAATTTTAGAACCGTTGATGTAAGTATCGCCATCTCTCTGTATAAACCTTCTGTCAGGACCAAGCGCAGAAGCAGAAGTGCTACCAGCCACAATACTTTCGCCTTCCAAATTACCATTAGAAACATGGTAAAGCAAAGTGCTAGTCAAAAAAGCATCATTCAATACTGCTAAATCGTCTCCTGTATTTAATCCGAGCCTAGCAAAAGCCGCATTATTAGGTGCGAAAACAGTGTAATCGCCAGAAGGATCACCAGCGTTTGGGTTAGAAAGAATTACTGCTACGCCTCCTTGTACAGCCGCCGCTTCAAGTGTACTAAAATCACTATTCGTGACAGCAATTGAGGCAATCGTTGGAATGGTGCTATCATCATCTTTATTGCAACTTGTAATTCCAAAAAATAATACAGCATATAAAGCGAGCGACAAGAATTTATGATTTAAAAACATGATTTTTAATTTTAAAATGTTTGATGAAAAATTAGAACTGTTTTAATAAAATGCAAGTAATGAGTTAGAAAGAATACACTAATGAACCAGAAAATCCAGTGGATTTACCGATATTTCGACCGCTCAGGTATTGGCTAACCCCACCGGACACTCCAAATCCACCCACAATTGGAACATACACATTCAAGCCAGCGCGATTGTAAGTTACATCTGTGGCTGGAAAAAAACCAACAAATCCTTCTGCTAAGATATTTACACCCCCATCAGATACTTGACCCGCGTACCAAACATCCGCATAGAAGCGACTACCTGCATAACCCACTTTAATTTCTCCCATTAAAGCATTGGGCACTTCATTGTTACGCAAGCTATAACCTGCTTGTGTAGTCAAAAATACACCAGATGAAGTTTGTAATTGAGCAATTGCCAAGCCATTAAAACTGGTGGCGCGGTTACCGATTGCCAAAATAGATTGCAATCCTTCATCCACTTTGTAGTCGCCTAGAGGTGTCTTCAAACCTGCACCGACGATGAAATGCAAACGGCTTTCCCCAAGTTCCAAGCTCAAAGGATTGTACTTGACAAACATAGAAAGGTCTTGTACGCCGCTGCGCTCATTTTCATAGCCCAACTCATTAAGTACCGTTTGGCTTGCATTTCCTTCCGTCTTGATGTAAGGTAGTCCCAACACCACATCGAAGCGGTCACTCAAACCATAAGAAGCATAAAGAGAAGAGCTGTTGATGGTTACTTCTTCAAATACCGGTACTCCCTTCGCATCATTTGGCACTAAAAGTACCTCATCATATCGCTCAAAACTATGAGAAACTGCAAAAGTCCCCTTGCCTTTGCCATTCATAAATCCGCTCAAAGGGCTTTGAGCTTGCACAGAAAAAGATAAAACTACACACGCAATTGTGCTGAAAAAACAAACTTTTTTCATAATAAGACCACATTTTTGATTTTTAAAAATTTCGTAGAAAGCATTATCCTATCAGAGCTATCCGCGCTGCAAAAGCGGGTGTAGCCAAGCAAGATGGTCACTGTTTTAAATTGTGTTACTAACGTTCCACAGATAGCTATTTGTCATCCGCTGTTCGTACTGGAAAATAAGGATACCCAAAAATATTATTCGTTTTTGAAATTTTGGGTTTCCAAATTGACTAACGAACAAAGCGCAAATCACAAACAGATAACGTCATAAAGTCACTTGGTAGCGATGCTGTCCAATTGCACACATTTACGGAATAAAGAAATGATTTGGTTTTTAAATGCTCTTTTTTTTTAAAAATAAAAAAGCAACTAGCACGTTCCTCGCCAAAAAATGGTGTAAATGAGAAAAAATTCTAACTTTACATTGGTAAAAGGTAATCACAATAGGAATTAACCCAATTCACCGATTTTGCCTTTTGCCTAGAGGTAACTGTTTCGGACAACCTGAATTTGTAGATACTCTATGCAAGGGGGAGAAAACCTTTTAGAAAAGCAAATAGCAAACTGCGTTGCAGATAGCAATTTTTTTGACATTAAAATGGAGCAATAAATGTCCCGACTCATAGAAACAATTTGCGTTCAAGATGGTGTGTTGCAGAATATCTACTGGCATAACCAAAGGCTCAATCAAGCGCGAATAGACTTGCTAGAAGCCTATATGCCCATTCAATTAGAAAATAAAATAACAATTCCGAAAGAATTTTCGCAAGGTCGAAAAAAATGTAAAGTTACCTACCATATTGATGTCGAAACGATTACATTCAGTGATTACGAAATTCGTCCTGTCCACTCGATGATGCTTGTGAACGGCGACCATATCAAGTACGATTACAAATTTGAAAATAGGAGTACACTAGATGAGTTATTTCAACTCCGAGAGCGTGCTGACGATATTATTATTGTGAAAGATGGCTTTATCACCGATTCTTACTATGGCAATCTAGTATTTGATGATGGACAACGCTACCTTACGCCTCATCGCCCGTTGTTAAGAGGTACTAAACGCTCTAGTCTCATCGCTAAACAACATATTCAAACTGCCATTATTCGTCCAAATGATATTCGTTTTTTTAAACGGATTCACATTATTAATGCTATGATTGATTTAGGAGAATGCTTAGTAACGCTCTAAATAGTATTTTGCTGACTTTTAAACCAATTCTTTACACCCCACCATCTTTTATTTTGTTCTAAATTAAAAAAATATTTAATACGACAACTTTTGAGATAATTTCTGATTTGATATTATATTTGTGTCATAAAATTGAAACCATTCCGATTTGAATATGAAGAATTTACTTATCTTAGTCGCTTTACTACTTGCGCAAATGGCTTTTGCCCAGCCTGAAAAAGCGAAAATGATTAATGAGGAATTTAAAAATGGAGAGCAAGCCATGTTGGAAAAAAAATACCAACAAGCACTCCGAAGTTTCAATCGCGTGTTGAAAATAGAGCCTAAATTTATTCCTGCATTGCGTGCTGCTGGCACATGCTATGAATTGCTTGGCAATCATCAAGAAGCATTGAGTAGCTACTTCAAAGTGCTTAGTCAAGACCCTTACTTTTCGAGAATTATTTACTATGAAATAGGAAGAACTTACTATCGGCTCGGCAGCTACCACAATGCTTTAGACTATTTTAGCCAGTTCATCGGATTGCAAAAATTAGAAAACCAGCACTTTGGGCTTGCTGTTGAGCGTGAATTGCAGCAAGAGCAGTTGTACTTGCAGGACGTTGCTCAAAGTATTTTAGCCTGCCAAGTTTCGATTGATTCTATCCAGTACCTTAACATTGCGGAGGTAATCAATATTGGACCCGCTATCAATACTAAGGCAGACGAATATTTTCCTTTCGTTTCTAACGACAACTTTTTATTGTTTTATACACGTCGAAAAAGCGTAGAACAAGATGAAGATTTATTCGTGAGTGTAGCAACAGAAAACTATTGGCAGGCAGCCAGCCCTGTTGTGGGCTTCAATAGCCGCAATAACGAAGGCATGGGTACGTTCGTGCGCAATGGAAGACAGTTGTACTTCACGGCTTGCGAACGCGAAAACGTCATGGGAACTTGCGATATATGGGAAGCCAAAGTAGAGGGAAAAAAAGTAACAAAAACAGCTATACCAGAGGGGTACTTAAATTCAGAACGCTGGGAATCACAGGCTTGCATCAGTTGCGATGGTAATGTGATTTACTTTGCCAGCAACCGAGAAGGCGGTTTAGGTGGAACTGATATTTGGCGTTGCAAGAAATTGGCAGATGGAAGTTGGTCAGCAGCAGAAAACATGGGACCACACATCAATACACCTTACGATGAAGAAGCGCCTTTTATTACCAACGATGGCAAAATGCTCTATTTTTCTTCCACAGGACATTTTGGATTGGGAGAAGAAGATATTTATTTCTCTAGATTGCAAACCAATGGCTATTGGTCAAAAGCTAGAAATTTGGGACAACCTGTGAATACCGCTTCCCGAGAACTAGGATTTTTCCTTTCTGCAGATGGCAAAACAGGCTACTTTGCTTCTGACCGAAGCGGTGGATATGGTGGTATGGATATTTATAAATTCAATCTTTCCGCTCAATTGATGTCCGACCCAATTACTTTTGTGGAAGGGGTAGTGAAAGATGCTGACTTTAAGTTGCCTGTAGTCACCACCGTAAAAATTCCAAACCGCCTTCCTATTACTACAGATGAGCGAGGGCGTTTTTTTTGTGTGCTTCCCTGCCAATCAGCCCCTTGAGGTAGAAGTGAATCAAATGGGTTTTCGACCTTATCAAAATAGTTTTACTATTCCTTTTTGGGAAAACCAATCTTTTTATCCTGTTGAAATACTACTAGAAACAGGCATCAAAGCCATACAGGTCACCAGCACTGGGAAAGATTCTCTTGAAAATTCTGGACTTAGACCTATTAAAGTGATTGAGCCACCTAAGATTTTTACTACCACTCTTTTTTATGGTGTCAATGAGTATCAATTGACAAACAAGCATAAGAACGAATTAGACCGATTTATTCAGAGTGTAGCTCCAAATAGAATTACAAAATTGGAGATTATCGGATTTGCAGATTATGTAGGGTCGGATTCTGACAACGTAAAACTTTCCGAAGAACGCGCTAGGCAAGTGACTAGTTTCATCAAAGATAAAGACGTAAAAGTAGATCAAGTTTATATGGATGGACACGGCGAGGTCGGAGATGAGCAATCCGCAGACGAAAGTAGAAGGGTAGAAGTGATTATTCACGCAGTGCCGTCACCAAAAAATTGAGAATATGAAATTATTACATCCTACACCAATTCGGCAACCAGAAGGAGTTGCGCTAGTAAGAATAGTAGTGGGCTTGCTTTTTGGTGTATCATGGTCAAGAAGTATTTCAACCCCAATTAATGGAGACGTACTTGGGGTGGGAAAATTTTAAAGGTGCTTATGGCAAACTTTTCGTCTATGCTGGCAAATCCGCAGAATTGCTGGCTGGTATTTCCTTAACGCTTGGACTTTTTACGCGATTAGGGGCTTTATTATGTATTGGCACGCTATCGTATATCACTTTTTTTGTAGGGAGTGGTAAATTTTGGTATCAAGATCAGCATCCTTTTATGTTCGTACTATTTGGGGTGTTGTTTTTATTTACGGGTCCTGGAGCTTGGAGTTTAGATGGACTTTGGTTCAAATCAAAAGTATAATTGAGCTGTCAAGCATTTTTAATTCAATTCCCAATCGTTTTGTTGAGCTACTTCTTCCAAAATGACGATATAGTTGTCGTATCGCATTTCATTAATTTCGCCTGTTTCGAGTGCGGCTTTGACCGCGCAACCAGGTTCTTGACGATGGGTACAGTTAGGATATTTACAATTTTCAGAATAAATGAAAAACTCTCGAAAATTATGTGCTACATCCATGATTTTCAAGTAGTTGAAAGACAAAGATTTGATTCCTGGTGTATCAATAATAGCTCCGCCAAAGCTCAATAGGTGCATTTCAGCGAATGTCGTGGTGTGCTGTCCTTTTCCAGAATAGTTTGAAATTTCACCAGTACGTAAATCTAATTCTGGCTGTATTGTATTGACCAAAGAGGATTTACCTACACCAGATTGCCCACCAATTAAGGTGATTTTATCTTTCAGCAAAGCGGCAAGGTCGTCCACGCCATCTCCTGTGGCGGCAGACACCAAAAGCACCTGATAGCCAATTTTTTTATACAAATCGCGCATTTCCAAAAAGTAAGCTAAATCATCATCATCATAAAGATCAGCCTTATTAAATACAATACAGGTAGGGATGTTGTACGGCTCAGTAGTCAACAAGAAACGGTCAATAAACCCTTGCTTCAAATTAGGCTCTACGATGGTGACAATTAGCACAGCTTGGTCGAGATTACTAGCCAAAATGTGCATATTGTGTCTCTTATGAGGTGATTGTCTTGCCACAAAGTTTTTGCGTTCTAGCACCTCTTTTATTACCCCTTTGTTAGTTGTCAATTCGCGTTCCACTAGCACTTCGTCACCTACTGCAATTGGGTTAGTCACTTTTTTGTCTTCGATACGGAATTTTCCAGCAATACGGCTTTCTATATGGTGTCCATCTTCCAACCGTACTTGGTACCAACTTCCCGTTGATTTCATTACCTTTCCTTTCTCCATAACTTACTTTATCGTTCTGTATCGTCAACAACAATCATCTATAAAGAATGATTCCTCCAATAGTAAAAATTCTTATGCTTTACCACCTTTCCAAATTAATGTGTTAGCTCCGTTTTAGGAGGTGCGCTAGTATGGAAATCTGCATAAACCCTTGGTAAGTAGCTATTTAGTAATTCCAATACTCGTTCTCTACTTTCTGATTGCAGCACAAAACCTACGTGAAAATCTTTTTCCAATCGCCAAACAATTTCAGTGTCTTGATAAGAAACCGTGTCAGGATGCTGCTGCCGTGCCAAAGATACCATCAAACCTGCATAATAATAAGTCAGTCTCGGAAAATGGTAGGTTTCGTCACGCGCCATGGCGGACTCAATTTTTGCCCATTCCGACCAAAGGTTAATCCCCGCAGAATATTCTACCATTTCTGCAATATGCGCGCCGCCCACGCGGCTGGAAGTTTCCAAAAAGTAAAACTGACCGTCTTCGTGAGCGCGAATAAATTCTGTATGAGAGGCACTAAAGCGCATTCCGAAAGCATTTAATACTTTGGTGTTCAGTAATTTAAGTGCTTGGTCTTCTTCTCCACCAAACTCCAAAATATGGGTGCGAAAAATGCCGCCACCATGTGCCACCTCAAAAGGCGTATTTAGATATTTGGAAGAACGGACAAAACCCACGCGCCCGTCCATAGTCAACGAATCCGCATGATACACATCACCTGCTTTGAACTGTTCCAACAAGAAACGATGGCGCTCTGCGCCGATTTGATGGAGAATACTCCAAAGCTCTTCGGCGGAATAGAGTTTTCTCATCCCAACAGCAGAAGCTTCTGAACGAGGCTTTAAAATCCAAGGCGTAGGCACTTGCTGCGTAAAAGCATGAATATCTTGGTCATAAAAAAGCGCGGTGAATGGTGGCACGTTGATACCTGCCTCTTTTGCTCTTATGCGCATCGCAAGTTTATCTCTAAAATAGCGAGCAGTGGTTTGACCCATACCTGGAATGCGAAACTCCTCTCTCAAATAAGCCGCTTTTTCTACATCATAGTCATCAAGTGCTACAATGCGATCTATCTTTCTAGTTTGCGCCAGCCATGCAAATCCTTTCGCCAAGTCGCTGAAATTTTGAGGAGAATTGGCATCGGAGTTCATATAAAAAATCTCGTCAATATGGTCAAGGGGCCAAGATTCATGTTTGAGGTCTTGTCTAGTCAGTAAATATACTGTGTTGCCTAGTTCCTTTAAAGTGCGTAGGAAGGCTTCCCCTTTGAAGTAGCAAGTGATACAAAGAAAGGTCATAATGTGTAAGATTGAGTTTTACTCTTGTTTTTTAATACGATTGTATAAAATCAAGGCGGAATATAAGAGGATTTCATTGGTTTACTATTCAAAATAGTAATTATTTATTTTTTTTATACCACATATTTTATAAAAAACTGATTATCAATAAATTGTGTCTTTGATTTTTTCTTAGAAATATTTCACTTTTATTTAAACTTTTTTGAGGTGACTAAGGTTTAAGTAATAACATTAGATGTATATACATTTATTTTTTAACTCCAAATAATTGACTTCATACAGTTGAATATTTAGTTTTCTTAAAACCTTCAGCAACGGCTTGAAACAATCTTTCAAGTTCTGATGCTTAAAAGGAAAAGAATCGCTGATTCAACCCTAAAGTCAAAGTACCTCAATACCAAATATTAATTGCGTGAAGTAAACTATTAAATCAATTTATCATTCAAACTTATTTAAAAATGAGCGCGACAGCAGTAAAAACAATTTGGGGAATTGACCCTACACACAGTGAGATTCAGTTCAAAGTACGCCACATGATGATTTCTACCGTAACTGGTAATTTCAATCAATTTGAGGGCACTTTGGAAGCACAAGATGACACTTTTGAAGATGCTACAATCAATTTTTCTGCGGACATCAACAGCATTAGCACTAACAATGACCACAGAGATACGCATTTGAAGTCAGATGACTTCTTCAACGCAGCGCAGTTTCCTAAGATGATTTTCAGAGGAACAAACTTCAATAAAGTGGCAGATAACCAGTATCATCTTACAGGTGATTTGACCATTCGTGATATCACTAAATCAGTAACTTTAACAGCGGAGCATCAAGGCACTATGGTTGATCCTTATGGAAATATAAAAGCTGGCTTCGAGATTAATGGTCAAGTGAATAGAAAAGAATTTGGCTTAATGTGGAGTGCTGTAACTGAAGCAGGCGGTATTGTAGTAAGTGACGAAGTGAAGCTGCACCTCAATGTGCAGGTAGTAAAACAGTAATTTAAGCATTCAACTGTTCGCTATTCGTTGTTTGCTAACTTAAAGATTTCTGAAAGTCCATAGCTATTATTCATACAGGACTTTTGAAAAAGTAAAAAGCCAGCAACGAATAGCGTGTTTTAGTATTATTGTAACATCCACGAAACAATTTGCCAATACTTTGTATTCTCTGTAAAATTAGTTTTGGCAATGAACAATACTATCTCCGTAGCAGACTTAAGAGAAGATTACCGACAAGCCACTCTTGAAATAGAAGATGTAGCGCCCCATCCGATAGCACAATTTGACGAATGGTTCAAGATAGCTTGCAGCCAGGCGGTAAAAGAACCCAACGCTATGGTATTGGCGACTGTTAATCCACAAGGCAGACCTTCCGCTAGGGTGGTATTGCTTAAAGGCTATGACGAAAGCGGATTTACCTTTTTCACCAACTACCAAAGTCAAAAAGGGAAAGAACTTGAAGAAAATCCTTTTGGTGCATTAGTTTTCAATTGGTTAGAACTTGAAAAACAAGTGCGCATCGAAGGAAAAATCCAAAAGCTATCACCAGAGGAATCCACTTCCTATTTTAAAAGTCGTCCAAAAAGTAGCCAAATTGGAGCGTGGGCTTCTCCACAAAGCACAGTAATTGAAAGCAGAAACCTCCTCGAAGAGCGAGTACAATCGCTTCAAGCCCAATACGCTCAAACAGAAACGCTACCTCGTCCTGAACATTGGGGCGGCTACTTGTTAAGTCCAGACCGTGTTGAATTTTGGCAAGGGCGCACTAGTCGCCTGCATGATCGTATCCGTTACCACTTACAAAGTCAAGGTGACTGGAAAATAGAGCGTCTTGCTCCCTAATTGTAGCGCAGTAGTTGCTGATTTTATACGACTGTTTAGTCGGTTGGATTGGTTATTTGCTGAATTGGTTTGGAACTGTTGTAAAGTAGTTGAATTTCAGCTACTTTACAGCAAGGCATTCGGAAAGCCCAACAAATAACCAACCTAACTACCTGCTTACACGAGATAGTCATTTCAAGTCGGTCTCTTGATGATTCATCAAACAATAAACAAAATTGGCATTGATACAACTCTTTTCTACTTTTGCGGCACATTGTATTGAAATCATCTGATCAGAAAGGAGAGCTGCTTAAATATAGCAAACAGTTCTACTTTACGACAAATTAAAAATTATGCTTAGTAAAAAATATGTTTTTTGTATTGGTTGGTGGTATAGCTTATTGATTCTGCTTATTTCCTGTAATGAACCTTCCACAATTGGGTTAGATTTAATAGAAGATGACCAAATTCAATTGACATTTAGGGATGATATTCCCTTTGAAATGAACACCGTGATTGGTGATTCTTTGCTAGTGTACGGCTCACCTCCAGGCAGTATTAATTCTTTTTTCTCTTTGCCCGTCTTGTTTTGTGGTAACATGATAGATCCTATTTTTGGAAAAAGTCAAGCCTCTATTTATACAGAAGTGACACTGGATTTTGCCAGCCCCAACTTTAGAGTAGCTCCTTTTGAGGTTCGGGCAGTGGAGTTAATTTTGCCCTACTCGTCCGAAGCCGCTTTTTATGGCGATACTTCTCAAGCTATTACGTTAGAGGTATTTCAATTGGCGGAACGCTTAAGTAATGACGCAAATTATTATTCCAACCAAAATTTTGTATTCCATTCTGCACCCATAGGTAGTTTAACATTTTTTCCCAAGCCCAATGTCGCGGATTCTTTAGTTACAAATAATGGCAACGGAATACTTGACACGACGGCTTTCAATTTTGTA
Organism: Saprospiraceae bacterium; assembly: GCA_012031785.1. GTDB lineage: Bacteria > Bacteroidota > Bacteroidia > Chitinophagales > Saprospiraceae > JAAUTG01. The sequence continues at coordinate 48,243 of JAAUTG010000003.1, forward strand.
AAAATTCCGTTAAATAACGCCATAGGTGATTTGCTGCTTTCCATAGATTCAGCAACTTATTCCAACGATAGCACTTTTATTGATATTTTTAATGGCTTACACATACGAGCCTCAAGTGAAACGCCAAGTATGCTAGGATTCAACTTGCAAGCCAACAATGCTGGACTTTTGATTTCCTACGACACGATTGGTACGGGTGGTACGCCATTGCAGTATTTATACCCATTTGTCGCACCTACTAATGGTTTTTTTTGTACCTTATCGCACCGTGCGCATGGTACATTTTGAACACGATTACGAAAATACCCTAGTAGATAATGCACTTGGTGAGCAACCCAATAGAAACGATTTAGCTTTTGTTCAAGGTATGGCTGGTGTAAATACGGTCATTACGTTCAACGATTTGAAAGACTTAGAAAATATCGTGGTCAATAAAGCGGAGTTAGAACTGCGCGTGGCAGTATTGGATGGCAGTCGAAATGACATTTTTCCACCTGCTGACCAATTGTTGCTATTTGAAGTGAAAGAAGATGGGACGCTAGAATTAATAGAAGATTTCACCTTAGCAGCTTTTTCCATTGCTGATATAGAAGATGCAATAGGTGGCACATTAATATTAAATGCCGTTGATAACCAGTTGATTAGATATTCTCTTAACCTGTCTAGCCATTTCCAAAGAATCGTGAAAGGAGAGGCGAGTACAAAATTGCCATACAGATTTCAGGTAAGCCTAATACAAGTTTTGCAGTTATTCAAAACTCGACAAAAGCAGCACGACCTAGTCGAACTATTTTGGGAACAAGCAACAACGCCACTTCTAAACCTAGCCTCAAACTAACTTATACCCAACTTTAAAGTTCAAAACTGACATTCATATCGGGCTTTTTTGAAAGCCCAATATGAATGTATATCTCAGTTTAATTTCCTATTACTTTTCTCCATTCGAGGATAGTCCTCAAAACTGGGTTTCAGAAAACTCCTTAAAAAGCAAGCTCCGAACATAATTTTTAAATAAAATCCAGTATCTTTGAGGCTAAAATAAATTCATTCCGATGAAAAGATGATGATGCTTTTAGCATTTAGCCTCTACCTAGTAAGTGGCATGACGCAAGCTACTAAATTACAATCTGGTCCAATGGTTGGTTACTCTGAAATGCGCGAAGTGTTGCTTTGGGCACAGACCAAAGAACCAGCAAAAGTTCAATTTTCTTACTGGGAAGTGGGAAAAACCGCCAAAGAAGGCTTCAAAACAGCAAGTGTACAGACAAATGCAGAAACAGTGTTCACTGCAAAATTAGTGGCAGACCGAGTAGAGCCAAGCAAAAAGTACCAATACCAACTATTCATCAACGATGTGGCAGTTAATTTAACCTATCCCACAACGTTTCAAACTCAAAACATTTGGCAATTTCGCACTGACCCACCAAATTTTAAAGTGGCATTAGGTAGTTGTACTTATGTAAATGAAGAACCTTACGACCGTCCAGGTACACCGTATGGCGGCGAATATCATATATTTGAAAATATTGCCAAACAGCAACCAGACCTGATGATTTGGCTAGGCGATAACACTTACTTGCGAGAATCTGATTGGTACAGTTGGAAGGGAATTACTCACCGCTACACGCACACGCGCTCCCGGCCTGAAATGCAGCCGCTGTTGGCTTCCACACATCACTACGCGATTTGGGATGACCACGACTTCGGTCCTAATGATTCTGACCGTAGTTTTATTCATAAAGACAAGACACTCAAAGCTTTTGATCTTTTTTGGGGCAACCCTAGCTGTGGTATTCCACAAGCACCAGGCGGCAACACGTCCTATTTTCATTGGGCAGATATGGATTTCTTCCTACTAGATGACCGTTCGTTCAGAAGTCCAAACACTTGTAAAACTTGTACACCCGAGATATTGGGCAAGGCACAGACAGACTGGCTAATTGATGCTTTAACTGCAAGCCGCGCCCCATTTAAGTTCGTAGCTATTGGTGGACAAGTGCTAAATTCTGCAACGGTCTATGAAAACTACATTCATCATCACCAACCAGAACGCGATTATTTGTTGAAGCGCATTGAAGAAGAAGGCATCCGCAACGTGATTTTTTTGACGGGCGATAGACACCACACGGAGCTAAGTAAGCTGGTAAACCGTGCTGGAAATGCAGTTTATGACTTTACAGTCTCTCCATTAACTTCAGGTGCAGCCAACAACGTGACAGAAACTAACACAAACCGTGTTTCTAATACATTTGTTAATGTACGTAATTTTGGAACCTTAGAGATATTTGGTACAAGAACTGCTCGTCAGCTCAAAATGAGTATTTTTGATAGCAATGGTAAGGAGATATGGTCACAAACGATTGCTTCTGAAGTAGCTAGACAGGGTAATCAATAAATTTAGTTGTTTTCGGTATTGTCTCGAATTTTTGTTAATTCGGGGCAATACCGAAACAAAAATAGCTGATGGCCAAGTGTTTACCAAGTCATATCGTCGTCTTCATTCAGGATGTTACGCGGTTCAGGCTTTTGTTGGTCTTCCTCCAAATCGTCTTCCTCTTCGTCATACTCGTACTCATCGTGGCGACGAGTAAACTCATCATAGTCGTAGTCAGGCATTAAGTCATTTTTTACATGGTTTATCACATCTTCCAATCCTAGTAAAAAACGATTGAAGTCTTCTTTGTACAGGAAAATTTTGTGCCGTTCGTAACCTTCCCCATTAAATTTCTTAGTACTCTCAGTCAAGGTTAAATAAAAGTCATCGCCTTTGGTTCGTCGAACGTCAAAAAAGTACGTCCTTCGCTTCCCTGCCCTTACCTTTTTTGAGTACACACTCACAAATTTCGAGTTTCTCCCGTTATCCACAATGTACTATTTTATTGAAAATTATATTTTCCAGCACAAATGTAATCTTAAAAAGATAAAGCAGACTTTAAAAGAAGAAGATTTTGTGTTCTTACCTATATTTTATGACATGATAGCTGGCTGAAAATGGTCTAATGTCAATAGGGGGTAAAGGATATTAGGCAATTTACCACTTGCCAGTCGCTGTTTGCCTAAATACAAACCTAAATACACTGAAACGTTTGAATTAATACTTACCACTAGCCTTTGAAATAAGCGAAAAGCGAATGAGCAATACTCGACTGTGTGATAAGAAAGGTTCTGTATTCCATTTTTAAGATCGGTCAAAAAATGGAAATTAATTTAATTATTTGAGGTCGAATTTGTAAAACCTTACTTGCGTCAAAAGTACGGATGAACCAAAGTTTTTTTATTATTTGAAAACAAAAAACCTTCAAATTCCTTGTATTAAAAAATAAGATGATGAATTCTTACGCAATTGTGGATGATTCTGCTTTTCCAGAAGTAGTGATTACTTTTACAGGTGAAAAAGCAGATGATGATAATTTTACGAAATACCTTCAGGACGTATTGGCTTTATACGATAGAAAAGAACCGCTCATGCTCATTTTTGATGCTACTACTGCCACTACACCTAACGTGAAATATCAGAAACAGCAGGCAGATTGGCTAAAAGATCAAAAAGATTTGATGCAAACTTACTGTAAAGGTACTGCTTACGTGATTCCTAATCCAATTATTAGAACGGTGCTAAAAGGAATTTTTGTATTCCAAACGCAGCCCGTTCCCTACAAAGTGGTCAAAACCTTAGAGGAAGCGCGAGCATGGTTTGCCACTTAATCAATTAGAAACAAGCGTTACTCATTTTCTGATTATCAATTGGAATACCTCAGCACATTAGCTCACTAGTGCTTACTGCAATTCGTCGTTTTTTTGGCAAAATATGATTTTGGAAAGTAGAATGTTCCAAAAAACACAATACTTTTGGCATTGTCTTTAGTGTGGAGCTTGTAGTTTAGATGTATTTAAAATGGTAAGGAAATAACCAAATTTAATCTCCATTAAATTATTCCAAACTACTTTACATCAAAGCAAGCTATTTATCCAATATCTTGAATTATGCAACAAGACAGCCAAAAACAATGTCAGAACTGCCAATCATGTAGCCCTAGCCATAGTAAATTTTGTTTGTACTGTGGACAGAAATACGCGCTACGTTTGGTATCCTTACAGGCACTGGTGGGAGAATTGTTGCAGCATTATTTTGAATGTGGACTCCAAATTGATTCGCACTTTAGGCGCACTGTTCCAGCCTGGAAAATTAACTACTGCCTACTTTAATGGTCAGCACCAGAAATATATCACGCCTATTCGATTGCTCTTGCTTGTGTTATTTTTCTTTGTTCCGCTTTTGAGCTATCGGATAAGTAAGGATATGAACACAAAAAAAGATTCAAACGCTCTTGAAGCAACATGGGAAACCTACCAACTCAAGGTAAAAATGGATTCCATTAAACAAGTTACTGTTAAAAAATTCAAAGATTCACTCGCCACTACTACTGTTTTAGATACTTTTTTGCGTCTTGCCCAGTTGGAAAAAGATACGCTCTTCAAGGATAGTATGAATTTGATGGTAGATATTTCTATACAAGGTAGAGAAATTGCGGTTAAAGATATTTTTGAACTTACCCCTAGCGAGATAGCCGAAAAATATGCAGAAGATGATTTCTGGAAAAGGCTTTCGTCGCGGCAATTCGCTAAAGTGATGCAGGCTTTCTTGGCGGGTGGTACTGGTAGTATAGCTTCGTTTGCTATCAAACAACTCACGCCGCTTATGCTGTTGGCGATTCCTTTTTTTGCGCTGTTTTTAAAATTGCTTTACATTCGCCGCAAACGTTACTATATTGAGCATTTGGTATTCATGTTGCATATTAATGCTTTTCTTTTTTTTCTCTCTTTTATTGCTACTTTTGAGTGAAGGTATCTTCCAAAAAACCTTATGGTTAAGCGTTTTAATACAAGTGATGTTGGTCGTTTATTTCATCATAGCCATAAAAAAATTTTATCAACAATTTTGGTGGAAAACTCTTGTGAAATTTTTTATTGCTGTTATTGGCTATATTTTTGTCCTGTCTATTGCCGCCTTTTTCGTGGTTTTGGCAGGTGTCATGCTGTTTTAAAGATAAAGAATAATGAGTAAATACGACAAATACGAAACAGTGATTGGTTTGGAAACGCACGTACAGTTGGCTACCCAAAGTAAAGCCTTTTGTAGTGATGCCACAGCTTTTGGTGCGCCACCGAATACACAAATTAGTGTTATTTCGCTGGCTTATCCTGGCACTTTACCAAAAGTAAACACCAAACAAATTGAATTTGCAGTGCGTTTGGGCTTGGCGTTGGGATGTGACATCAATTTGGAAAATCGTTTTGATAGAAAAAATTATTTCTATGCCGATTTGCCAAAAGGTTATCAAATCACACAAGACCGTCTGCCAATCTGTGTAGGTGGTGCCCTTACCATAAGAGTGAATCAAAGCCTTAAAACGGTGCGTATTCATCATATTCATCTTGAAGAAGACGCTGGAAAATCAATACATGACCTAGAAGATACTCATTCTTTAATTGACTTAAATCGTGCTGGAACGCCACTTTTGGAGATTGTTTCAGAGCCAGATTTACGTTTTGCCGACGAAGTGGATGCCTTTATGACTACTATGCGTCAGTTGGTTCGTTATTTAGAAGTTTCTGATGGCAACATGGAGCAGGGGTCGTTGCGCTGCGACTGCAACGTGTCTGTACGCTTGAAAGGGCTGAAAAACTGGGTAATCGCTGTGAAATCAAGAACTTAAATTCTATGCGCTTTGCTAGACGTGCTATTGAGTTTGAAGTGAAACGACAAATTGATATTTTGGAAGCGGGAGGAAAAATTTCCCAACAAACGCTTCATTTTGACCCTATTTCAGGAGAGACTTCGCCTTTGCGAGACAAGGAAAATGCCCATGATTACCGCTATTTTCCAGACCCTGACTTACCGCCGTTGATACTCACAAAAGATTATGTACAGCAAATTGGTAGCCAACTACCAATGCTGCCTTGGCAACTTTATGACATTTTTACTAACGACTATCAACTTTCTGATTACGATGCAACGCTATTGACGGAGGAAAAATCAATGGCATACTTTTTTTTGGATTTGGCACAGACTACACCACACTATAAAGCAGCCGCTAATTTGTTGATTAATAAGGTGATTCCTTATTTAAAAGAACAGCAACTAGTAATAACCGCATTTCCTTTATCATTATCGGTTTTAGCAGATTTTATTGAATTAATACAAACTGAAAAAATAAGCACTAGCACTGCGTACAACCAGCTTTTTCCAGCCATGTTGGAGCAACCTCATATTTTGCCCGTTCAATTAGCAGAACAATTACAACTCTTACAAAGTAGTGATGATGATTTGTTGCTTAGTTTGATTGCACAAATAATAGCTGATAACTCTGAAAAAGTAAAAGCCTATCAAAAAGGGAAAAAAGGATTAATTGGCTTTTTTATGGGAGAGTTGATGAAACTTTCTAAAGGACAAGCCAATCCTAAAGAGGCACAAAAACTTTTGGAAGAAGCATTGAAAGCATAGACCTAATTAGCATTGGTTTGTAAAAACA